>JBBQKP010000352.1:0-1502 GCA_038326995.1 Tepidisphaerales bacterium | reverse complement strand
AGGTCGTGTACCGCGATAATGTCATTGCTGCTGTCGGGCATGATTTAACAAACAGGGGTTTGAAGAACAATAGGCCTGAGCTGATGTGAGCAACTTACACGTTGAAAATTCAATGCTCACTTTGGAATTTCCGCGAGCTTGACGTGAACTTCCCTGAGCTGTTTCTCTTCCACCGCCGAAGGTGCGGCACACATCAGGTCTGAGCCCGTCTGCGTTTTCGGGAACGCGATCACGTCGCGAATGTTGTTGATTCCACGAAGCAGCATGACGACGCGATCCACACCCAGCGCGATCCCGCCGTGCGGCGGAGCGCCGAACTTCAGCGCATCAAGCAGGAAGCCGAACTTTTCCTTCTGCTCGCTCGGGCTGATGCCGAGCAGGCCAAACACTTTCTGCTGCACGGCCTCGCTGTAGATTCGAATACTTCCGCCGCCCAGTTCATAGCCGTTGACGACGATGTCGTACGCCTTGGCCTGTATCGCTTCGATGGTGGCGCGGTCGCTCGAATCGAGATCCGCAAGATAGTCGTCCTTGGGCGCGGTAAACGGATGGTGAAGCGCGACAAACCGCTTGGCGGCGTCGTCGTACTCGAAGCTTGGAAAATCAACGACCCACAGCATGGCCCATTCGCGGTCGGGCTTCATCGCCAGGTCCTTGAACATTTTCTGCCGCAACTCACCAAGAACTTTGTGCACGATCTTGGGCTTGTCGGCCGCGAACGCGAGCAGGTCGCCTTCCTTAGCGCCGGTGATCTGAATCAACTCGGCCGCGACGGGCGCGATGAATTTGGCGATGCCGCCTTCGAGCACGACGTCACCGCCCCCTCCTCCGGCCGCGACTTTCGTCACCGCCAGGCCTTTCGCGCCAAAACCCTTCGCCCACTCGGCAAGGGCGTCGGTCTCGCTGCGGCTCATCTTCGCACCGCCCGGCACGACGATGCACTTCACCATCTCCGCACTCGCGAAAACCTTGAAGTCCGTCTTCTTCACGACAGGCCCGACGTCGATGAGCTTCATGCCGTATCGCAAGTCCGGCCGATCGCTTCCGTACTCGCCGATTGCCTGCGCGTAGCTCATGTGTTGCAAGGGCAACTGAACGTCCACGCTCAGAATGTCCTTCCAGATTTCCGCAACGAGAACTTCCATCAATTTGATGATGTCATCGCGTTCGATGAACGACATTTCGACGTCCAATTGCGTGAACTCCGCTTGCCGATCTGCACGCGGGTCTTCATCACGAAAACACCGCGCGATCTGCATGTACTTGTCGCACCCGCCCACCATCAAAAGCTGCTTGAAGAGCTGCGGGCTCTGAGGAAGTGCGTACCACGTCCCGGCCTGAAGTCGGCTGGGCACGAGAAAGCCGCGAGCGCCTTCGGGCGTGCTCTTGGTCAGGATCGGCGTTTCGATCTCCCAGAAGCCGCGATCACTCAAATAGTTTCGCATCTTCCGTACGACCTCGTGCCTGATGCGCAGCGTCTCCTGCATCAACGATCGCCTGAT
>JBBQKP010000351.1:0-1530 GCA_038326995.1 Tepidisphaerales bacterium | reverse complement strand
CGCAGGCACTTCAGACTGAATGAACATCGACGATTTTTGCGGGTCGATCCCGCACGCGAGCCAGTCGGTGGCGATGTCGAGGACGGACTGGCGAATGTCACCCGGCTTGTCGGCCCGGGTCGTGAACGCGTGCTTGTTGGCGATCAGAAAAAAGCAGTCGAATTCGTCCTGCAGGGCCAGACGATTCTCGATGCTGCCGACGTAATGCCCCAGGTGCAGGCGGCCGGTGGGCGTATCTCCAGTGAGCAGGCGTGGTTTCATATGTGCGAAGATAACGCGGCGAGACGTGATGGGCGATACGCCCATCACACGACACCTGTTCCTAATTGCACTGAAAATCATTCATCATTCGTCGGCCCGATGCACACCAGCCAGAGCTTGAAAAAGTTCACGACCTGCTGTTTCGACAACTGCGTGGAGTTGATCTTGAACACGACTTGACTGCTGGCGGGCGTGGTCGTTCCGGAGATGAACGTGTCGGTGTATTCGATTCGGCCCGAAAGCGACGGCAGGGTGTTATCGACGGCGAAGAACGCTTCTTCGTCGCTCATTTTCTCGAACGCGGCGCCTTCGGTCGAGCTGGCCTTGTGTTTGGTTTCGTTGTAGCGAAGATTGATTTCGTAGTAGCCCTTGCCGTTGGATTCGCGTGCGGCGTCTTCAACCCACTTGATCGTGCCGGTGAGGACGTCTTCGACCGGCTTGCCGTTGAAGGTGTAGGAAAAGCGGATGCCGTCGGTGTACCAGTTTCCGGTTTCGTAGTCGTAATCAAGGCTGCCGTTGACAATCGTGCGCGGGTAAACTTCGACCGGGCCCTTGGCGAGTTCGATGCCCTGAAAGGTCATCGGGTCGGATTTTTTCAAGGTGATGCTGACAGTGCGGCCGCCGACGACGCGGTTGTAGGTTCGGCTGAACAGGCCGTCTTTTTTCTCCGCCTTGCCGACGAGTTTTCCGCCGAAGGGGTCGATAAAGCCCTGTGCCTTGCCGACGGTATCGATGGCGAATCGCAGCGGGCTTCCCTTTTCCTTACCGCCCGAGAGGTCGTACACGCCCGTCTTGATGTCCATCGGCACGGTGCCGACCCATTTCCCGATGGTGCGCTTCTGCTTGAGGTCTTTGGGGTTGGCAAGCGTGAGGTTGAGGTCGTAGAAAAGCTCGGCCGGCTGAGTCTCGCGGCCGATGAAGCCCGTCAGCTTGGGCTGTCGCTTAATCTCGCCCGCGAACTCCACGGTCTCGACTGCGGAAAGCGCAAACGAGTAGAGATCGCTCACGCCCGCGTTGGGCTTGCCGTCACTATCCACGTCGGTTCTGGTTTTGAAGTCGATCGACATCTTGCCCACGATCGCGCCGTCCTTCGTGTAATCCTCGGCCTGCGCGCGAACCGTCTGGCCTGCGAGGGAAAGCGTGATCAGCACAGCCGACGCGAATATCATCATTGAACGAAGCATGAGCAACCTCCTGATTTGAAAGGGAACTGGTGTAGACGTTCGGAGTGTAACGTAACAATGCACTTCAATTCAAATCAAATCGCAG
>JBBQKP010000350.1:0-1532 GCA_038326995.1 Tepidisphaerales bacterium | reverse complement strand
GGCTGCTGCTGGATGCCGCGCGTCGAGGGGTCGCGATTTACTCGCCCCACACCGCGCTCGACGTCGCTGTCGGCGGGACGAACGACGTGCTCGCCGACGTGCTGGTGATGCGAAACCGCAGACCACTTAGGCCGATGCCTGGCGAACCGTCAGCCTTTTCTAAGCTCGTCGTTTTCGTCCCGCGAAGCCATACCGATGCGGTCGCACAGGCGATGTTCGAAGCGGGTGCGGGGACTGTCGGCAGGTATGATCAGTGCTCGTTTCGCGCGGCCGGGACGGGGACGTTTCGCGGCGGGCCCGGCACGAGACCGGCCGTCGGATCGCCGGGCGTTTTCGAGCGCGTCGAAGAAGATCGGCTTGAGACGATCGCGCCCACGCGGCTCGTGCCTCAGGTGATGCAGGCCGCGCGTAAGGCACACGTCTATGAGGAAGTGGCGATGGAGGTTTATCCGATTTCGCATACCGGTGCTGATTTTCAGCCGACCAGCAGTGAAGGTGAAACAGCCTGCGCGGGACTGCAAGGCATCGGTCGCGTCGGCGATGTGCCCGAGGGCTCGACGATCGAAATGATGCTTAATCGAATCAAGCGCGAGCTGGGGGTTTCGAAGCTGATGGTCGCGGGCGATACCGATCGCCTGTTGAAGAACGCGGCGGTGTGTGCGGGGGCGGGCGGCGATTTATTGAGTGAAGCGATCGCGGAAAAGGTGGACTTGTATCTCACCGGCGAGGTTCGGCATCACGACGCGCTGCGGGCCGTCGCCGCGGGCGTGACGGTGGTTTGCGCGCTGCATTCGAACTCGGAACGCCCGACTCTCGCGAAGCTTCAGTCTCGTCTGTCGATCGCGTTTCCGGCTCTTCGCGTTTTGGTGTCGACTTCCGATCGGGACCCTTTTTCGATCGTGTAGCCGGCGTGGAAATTTTCGGCGCAGAAATTTTCGGCGTGGAAATCGTCGTTGCAGAACCGATGGACTCAGAAGCCTTTGCGACAGAGCCCGACGGTTTCGTTCGCGCCTTCGCGCTTATCACGGCCCTGCTTAGCGGAATCGCCTTCTCTAATCTCGGCACCAGCGCCTCGCCTGACAGTGCCCACGTGCGTTTGAATTTGCCGATCGCGGAGATGCTTTGACGAAGTGAAATTCGAGCGACTTCCAGAACCGCGATCTGGTTCGTCGCGTCGTGCAGCGAGAGCTCCTCCTTGGCCGAGAGGGTCATGACGTGCTGAGAGAGGATTGCGAAGTCGTGCCAAGTGCCCAGATGATCCTGAAGTTTTTTAAACAGCTTCATGGCGTCGTCGGGCACTTCATGGCCGACGCGCTGGGACATTTCAAGCGTGTAGCGAAGTGTTTTACCGACGATGCGAAGTTCGTGAATATCGACGGTGAGTGCCGAGTCCGGGGCGTCTGCTTCTGTGTCAACGCCGACGCCACCGCCAGTGTCATCGCCACCCTCTTTGTCAGAGGGTTCGTCGATCGATTCGTTTTTCGCATCGCCCGCCGATTCAAAGTCGTTCGGTTTTGAAGTCTCGTCCGACT
>JBBQKP010000349.1:0-1542 GCA_038326995.1 Tepidisphaerales bacterium | reverse complement strand
ATCACTTCGTGACTGGTCATGCGAAGCAGTATAAACGGTGGATGCGAAATAAGACGCACGCGACGATTCTGATTTTGGTGTGGCTGGTCATGAGTGCACTGATAGCGCAAGGACAGACAACGGTGACGACGACTGCGCCAGTGGTCGCGCTTCATCCACGCGAAACGGTCGTCGCGCTGCATGAAGCCATCGTCGCCGGCGATGTGGACGCGATAAGCACTTGCCTGCGTGACGACACGCAACAGGCCAAGTCGTGGAAAGATGCGCTGATGAAATTCTGGAGTGCGAAGTCGGAGTTGGCACGATCGGCCGATGAGCAGCTCGGCGGAATGTCGCGACTGGTTCTAAGCGACGAGTTTTTCGTGTTAGAAGAGTCCGATCGCATCGAGTTCTCGCTGGTCGGGCCGATGTCGGTCGCGACATTTCCGATGGATCGCGGGACGATGGTGTTGAGATGGCACACGGATCGATGGCTTGTTGATTTCGAATCGGCGGCGATGCTGGGTGAAATGAAGCCGCACGACATCGCCAGGAAAATTGCAGACATTGAGCGTCGCGTTGCGGCTTATCGGTTGCTTCGTATTCGAGTTGAAGGCAAAGAGTTCAAGTCACCCAACGGTTTCCTCGCGGCGTTCAACAAGATCGACTCCCTGATTGAGGCGGGCAGATAGTGGCACAGGACAAAGTCGAAATTCTTCGCACACTTTCGGGGCGACATCCTCGTCACCAGTTTGGTCAGAATTTTATGATTGATGGGAATCTGGTCCGCACGATCGCGGATGCGGGCGCGTTGACCAAAGACGATGTGGCGATCGAAGTCGGGCCTGGCACGGGGACGCTGACGCAGGAACTATTGGATCGTGCGGGTGAGGTGGTGGCGGTGGAGATTGATCGAGATCTGGCGGCGTCGCTGCGCGAACGTTACGCGAACGAGCCGCGATTTCGGCTGATTGAAGGGGACGCGATGAACGGCAAGCACGCGCTGAACGCCGAGCTGTCGAGCGTTGTTTCGCGAGAGCGGCGGCCGGTGCTGGTTGCGAATCTTCCTTACAACATCGCCTCGCCGCTGGTGATCGAACTGTTGATTGCGGGCGTGGAGCGGCTGGTGTTTACGGTGCAGAAGGAAGTCGCGGATCGGCTTCGCGCGGCCGCGGGCAGTGAAGACTACGGCGGGTTGACGGTCATGGTGCAGTTGCTGTCGAAGGTGGAATATTTGCGGACGATCGGGCCCGGCGCGTTCTGGCCGCCGCCGTCGATCGACAGCGCACTTGTGAGGCTGACACGGTGCGATCAGTTGCAAGGTGCATCGGCGAAGCAGTTCGGCGAGTTCGTCGCGAAGATGTTTTCGTTTAGGCGCAAGACGATTGGCAAGGCGCTCTCGATGGCGGGGTATGATTGCGTGAATGTGCCGGCGGAAATCGATCTGAAAGTGAGAATCGAAACCTTGCCACCGGCGCTGATTCTAAAGCTCTTTTTGGGGCTTACTGGAAATATTGCCAGAGGCGAGCAGGACAGTCAGTGAGGCCGCGACGCCCGCGAGTT
>JBBQKP010000348.1:0-1570 GCA_038326995.1 Tepidisphaerales bacterium | reverse complement strand
GGTCTGAGGTCGCAGTTGAAGCGGTCATGGCCGACGATGAGTTCGTACATTTGCCCGCCCGTGCAGATGTATTGGTCGTCAAAGACCATGGCCTTGGTGACGTCTGCGGGGCCGATGGAGGCGTGAGCGATGTGCTCCATCAACTCACCGGCCAGGGCTTTGGTGCCGGGAAAGAAGTTTGAAACCGAAGCGAAGCCGTGGCGAATGTCGACGGCGGTCGAGGGACGGAGCGTCAGGGGCGATTGCGAATTATCGAAGAGATTGACGCGAAAGCCGTGGGGGCCTTTGCCTCGCTGTGCGTGGAGCACGTCGGCAAAGCCCATTTTGCTGGTGGGCAGTTCGCTCATGACCGATAGGACGCAATCCGAAAGGCGCGTCGCGGGGCCGAGGTTGGGAGCGACGGCCGCGAGCGCCCATGCCGGGCGCTTGTCGTACATGATGCCGCGAGTACCGTCGATCGGATCGACGATGAGGCGAATGACGGCATCTTGTTCGCGTAGCCCGGCCGGGAATGTTCGCGGGCCTTCGACGCCGTGCTCGTCTTCAACGCCTTCGCCGATCAGAATCAGCGGCACGGATTTCGATAGTTCGTGGCAAAAATGGATGAGCTTTTCTTCGACTTGAGTATCGATTTTATAGATGGTGTCGGCGGAGCTGGTGCGAGAGACATCTGACAGGCCTGTGGTTTTGTGCGCGTTACGAATCTGCTCTCGGACCTCTGCCTGGAACTGAATCAGTGCGTCACGAATGAGGTCGAGCTCGGCCTGTGTCATGAGAAAGATGGTGGGGCAGCGGCGTTGGTAGTCAAGATGGCGTTCCGCCTCGCAATGCGCAAGAATGTTTAATTCATGGACACGAACGAGAGCGAAGTCTACGGCAAGAGGCCGATCCCAGGCATCCCGGAAATCGTTGCGCCCGGAATCACGGTGGTGAAGAAGTTGTGGCTGCCTTTCGTGTTGATTCAATTCGTCGGGCTGGTTGTCGTGATTCTGTATTTCAGCTGGCCGATGTTTCAGGGCTGGTGCGATGCGGTGGGGCGAGTGAAGGCGTCGACGGGGGTATTTTTTGCGATGCTGGTGTTGCCGATCGCGGGCGGAGTCGTGCCGGAATTGTTTAAACACGTGACGGGTGTTGATCGCGTCTGGGATCGCAAGCGGCTCAATCATTTGCTCATGGCGATGTTCGCGTTTTGTCTTTCGGGATTGTTTGTCGACACGTTTTATATGTTTCTGGCGCGTGCGTTTGGTGATTCATCGACGTTCGGAGTCGTGGCGGCGAAGGTGGCGATCGACCAGGCGATTTATTCGCCTTTAGTGGGCGTGACGTGGCTGGCGTTTTGTTTCACGTTCGAGCGGGTCGGGTACTCGATCACGCGGCTGAGGGCAGTACTTAAGGATTCGTGGTACAGGCGCGAGGTCGCGCCGATGCTTGTGGTGTGCTGGGCGTATTGGTTGCCCATGACGAGCCTGATGTATTCGCTGCCGACGAGTCTGACGTTCGTGTTTGGAGCGATCGCATCCTCCGCGAGCGCGATATTGATGGTCGCGGTGGCGCGTCGGCACGACTGAGA
>JBBQKP010000347.1:0-1616 GCA_038326995.1 Tepidisphaerales bacterium | reverse complement strand
ATGCGGGCCGGGTCGAGATCGCCCAGGACGATCAGGTCATACTCGCCAAGCGAAACGGCATCCGCAGGAAACTGTGCAACAAACGGCGAGTCGGGCGCAGTCGCCAGACTCGTATCCGCACTGCCGAGATACAGCTTGGTCGTGAGGCGCTTGTCTCTGGCCAAAATCTCGCTCAAGAATCGATACTCGTACCTGGGCAACTCCTCTGCGATCAGCACGCGAATCTTTCGATCCACCACTTGCCACGGCCGAGATAGCGTATCGTTCTCCGCGGCCACATCTTCCAAACCAGCGGCGGATGATTTTTGCGGCACGATCCGCGCGACAAGCGGCTGATCCATCGGCACACCGGCGACGAACTCCATCTGCACATCAATCGTCCCGTCACGCGCGACATTCACGCTCTTACTCGCGACCTGCTTGCCTCCGATTTCGAGCAATACATCAAACGATCGCCCACTTAATCCTCTGGTCATCAGTCGAACCGTCGGCGTGACTTTCTCGCCCGTGAAGCCGAGCTCGGGCACATCAATCGACACGACAGACGCGTCGGTGGGGTTTGTCGTCCCGACGCCCAGGACGTAGACCGTGACGGGCAACTGCGCGATTTGCTGGGCCGCCTGCAGTGCGTTCTGGTCGCCCGTTTGCCTGCCGTCCGACATCAGTAGCACCGCGCCGCCCGAGCCCGCAGCCCGGCCCGCCGACAGCAGCGCATCGGCCATTCGCGACTCCACGCCCGACGCCACGTACGCAGCCTCTGGTTCCATCTCAGTCGCCGTCGTGTCGAATCGCATCACACGAATGTCGTGCGTATTTGCGATCTCCTTGAGCAGCGATGAATCGGCGGCGTTGGTAACTTTTTCAACTTCACTCGCGCGAGAGCGACGCGCGCCAATACTCTCTTCCTGACCTAGATCGCGAACGGCCATGCTTCTGCTCGAATCAATCAGCACCACCATCGTCGGCCTGGAAACGCCTGTCATCGTCAGCACCAGCGTCGGCTGCATTGCGATTAGCACGAGCAGGCTCATCCAGAGCCCGCGTAGCACCGCAAGCGTGATTCTTCTCGGCTTTGAAATGTTGGTCTGCGATCGATAGAGAAACCACGCGAAGACGCACAGGCTGACGATCAGCAGGGCCGCGAAGAACGGCGTGATCATGCCGGCGAATTCCAGCGACCAATTCCGCACGGTTCCGCGCACGAGGGCCGGGTCGATGCCGAGAAAAACAAAGAGCCACTCGCGCATCACGAAGCCCCGCCTAACGAAGCTCCGCCAGACGAAGCCCCGCCAGACGTCGTCTTGACTGCAATTTCGTTTCCGGTCGGCGAAAATCGACGCGAGAAATACAGCTCCGCCGTCGCAAGTAGGATCAGCGCTAGCAGCACCAGCCCGGCCGCTTCGGTTCCGCTCGACGCCCGGCCGATATCCGGCGCCGCCGATGTCCGCACTCCGCTCTGTCCGAGCGATCGCCGCTCGTCCGCATTCAGCAGCGTCGTGTCGCGCTCGGCCGAAACGCGTACGACAATAGCAGCGCCCACGACTCGACCCCGCGCGGCCCCATCGTAAAACCCCGCGAGCCGCACCACGTCCGTCTGCGCGACGCACCCCCCCTCC
>JBBQKP010000346.1:0-1667 GCA_038326995.1 Tepidisphaerales bacterium | reverse complement strand
AAGTTTCATAGCCCACGCCGGAACGTCCGCGGACTTTGCGATCGCGCGGGCTGAAGCCCACCCTACAAGACTCAAGAGCAAACGAATCGCGCAAACCAGGTCGCCAACAATTTTTCTGGCCCGTCCGGCAGGACAATCTTCTCTGATCGAGTAGGGCGGGTTTCAACCCGCCGCGTTTTGTGGAGCGTTGAAGGCGGCGGGATGAATCCAGCCCTAAGGAAGCTCCGAGACGCTTCTGCCGAACTGTTGCTTCTGTTTCAGATCAATTCGACGGCGGGCAAAGTCTTATCCTTCGCCAGGAAAATGCCAAACTCGTAAAGCAGAATGAGAGGCAAAACCAGTGCGATCGTGAGCGTGACCACATCGCCCGGCGTGAGGACCGAGGCTGCGATAACAATGACGATATACACCTGCTTGCGGATCGCGCGCAGCTCTGCGACGCGAAAAATGCCCAGCGCCGCCAATGCGACAACGACGATCGGCAACTGAAACGCCAGGGCGAACGTCACGAGCATGACCATCACCAGGCTGATGTATTCGGGCAGCGTGAGCAGCGGAACCAGGAGATTTTCCGGCCCGAACTGGATGACGCGAATGTGTCCGCCGATGAACATCTTCAGGCGCTGCTGAGTGGAGTCGAACCACAATTGGCCGTCGATTGGTTCTGGAGGGTCGCCCGTGAGGACGGGTACGGATGCGCGCTCAATGGGCTGAGTGGTCGTCGCGCTGATCGGGCGAAAATCTTCGGGCAGCGGGATGGTGGCACTGAATGCGAGGAAGAAGTTGAGCGTGAAGGGCAGGACGATGTAGTAGACGAATGCCATGCCCACCAGCAGCAGGCCGATTGAAAGCGGGACATATTTTGTCACCATCTTTCGTTCGCTGGGGTAAAGGCCCGCCGCGACGAATCCCCATGCCTGCCACGCGATCCACGGCGCGGAAATCGCGATGCCAACGATCAGCGAAATTCGGATGTAGACCATGAACGCGTCCGAAGCGCCGATGGCGTAAAGCTGCGGATTAATTTCGTAGGCGCGAAGCACATCAAGCAGCGGCCGACAGAAGAACGGGATCGTGTGCTGGCGCGAGAAGATGAGGCAGACGATGAAGGCGAGTACGAAGCCGAGCAACGCGCGAATGAGTCGGCCGCGTAGTTCGTCCAGATGCTGGCCGAAGGTCATGCGGTAGTCGGCGGGATCGGGGGTACGTGTGGGAGTTGGAACTTTTTGAATTTCAGTCTGAGTCACGCAGGACGCACGATAACGCCAGCCGCACGAAACGGCGAAAGAGATTTCCCGGATACTCTTTGGACGCTTCACTCCACGACGAAAAATTCCAACGTATCGGTTGCAAGATCGAGCGTGGCGACGGTTTTGCGAGGAGCACGGAAGAGCGCGCCCGGGTTGATTCGTCGAACGCCGTTCACATGCACGTCGTGCTTCTGATGGGTATGGCCGGTGAGGAGATAATCGACACGCCTATCAGGTGATTCATCAGGTGCTTTAACTGGTGATTCGATAAATGTTGCGATTCGCCTTCGATTGTCGCCGTGCGTCACGCCGATGCGTTTGCCAGCGAGCGAAATTTCGCCGGCATAATCGAGGCAGGTCATGTTGTGGGTTTGTGCGAAATCAAAAAGCGCCTGGCGATCGAAATCGTTATTGCCG
>JBBQKP010000345.1:0-1705 GCA_038326995.1 Tepidisphaerales bacterium | reverse complement strand
GACCAAGCTGTATCTCGGCAGTGCGGATACGAGTCTGGCGACTGCGCCCGACTCGCCGTTTGTTGCACAGTTTCCTGCGGATGCCGTTTCGCTTGGCGAGTATGACCTGATCGTCCTGGGCGATCTCGACCCGGCCCGCATTAGTTCGCGCTCGATTCAGGCTTTGTCAGACTGGGTGACCAAGCTCGGCGGGTCGCTGGTGGTCATGCCCAGACGCGGCAGTGAATCGGTCTGGAGGCGAAGCAGGCTTGAAGATATTCTGCCCGTTACGCTTTCTGCGTCGGCAGATCAGACGGCTAATCAAGCAGGCGATGCGAGTACAAATGTTGATTCTCGCGTTCGGATCGCGCTCACTCAATCGGGCAGGCAGTCGGCCATGCTGAGGCTTGGTACAGCTGCTGCAAATAGCGAGACGGATGCGACCAGCAACGCGATTTGGGACTCGCTTCCGCCGATCGATTGGGTCGCGCGGGTTGCGGGAGTAAAGCCGCTGGCCGAGGTGTTGATGAAGGAGAAGACGACAGAAAGTTCAACTAACGATTCGACCGGTCGGCCCGTGATGGTGATGCAGCAGGTCGGCGCGGGTCAGGTGATGTGGCTCGGCACGGATTCGCTCTGGCGATTTCGCGAGAATATCGGCGACAAATATCACGCAGCACTGTGGGGGCAAATTGTGCAGAGGCTGGCGCTGCCGCGTGTGCTTGCGGGCGGCAAACTTTCGCGACTCGGAATCGACCGGCGCATCGCACGGCCCGGGCAGGGCGTCGTCATCACCGCATCGATTTTCGGCCCCGATTTCGAACCCTCGGCAGTGGCGTCGCAAACGGCGAACGTGCGCGGCCCGGACGGTGTGGTTCGCTCGCTTCAACTCTCGGCCGTCCCCGGTCGACCCGGACAGTTTCGCGGCTTGCTGAACCTCGCTTCCGCCGGCGGGTACGACGTGTCGCTGGCGGGTGTTGATGCGGTCGCAAGGCGGGTCTGGGCGATCGACGACCCGGACGAACTGCGCGACGTGTCGCTCAACGAAAATCTGCTGAAACAAATCGCGCAAACGACAGGCGGGCAGTATTATTCGAACGTCGATGGGCTTGCGTCACTGCCCGCAAAGCTCGAAGGAAAAACCGCCGCCTCGATGACGCAGTATCGTGCGGCGATCTGGGCGAGCGCGATGGCGCTCTGTCTCGTGGTCGTGCTGGCGTCGCTCGAATGGTTGCTTCGCAGGTCGTGGCAACTCAAGTGATTTGGCGAGTCAGTTGGAGAACGCATATGTCCGATCAGGCCATTATTCTTTCGCCGTCGCATAAACGGCCGTCGCAAAACGAGCCCGCGCAGGAGATTCATTCCGGCGACGCGGCGTCGGTCGTCAGGCGACTCGTCGAGCGCGTCGCAAGCCGACTGCGCACGATCGACGCGGGCGTGCCGATGGCGATGGCGTGTGTGGCGGTGCTTCTGGCGATCGGCATTTCGATGCTGCTCGATGCGACGATTGGCCTGCACTACGCCGCGCGTGCGGCCTTGATGCTCGTCGCGATCGCCGGCGCGGGCGTTCTAATCCTTCGCGGCATTCGCGCGTGGAAGAGTCATTTCTCACTCACGCCCGCCGCGTTGATCATCGAACGATTTGTTCCTGAATCGGGCGGACGCGTGATCAGCGCGCTACAGCTTGGCGACCCGTCTACGTCGGCGATTCCTGTCGGCGCGTCTT
>JBBQKP010000344.1:0-1732 GCA_038326995.1 Tepidisphaerales bacterium | reverse complement strand
CACGATCGCAGTCGGCCGAGATTTTCGCGACGTCGCGCCGAACAAGGGCGTGTATCGCGGACGAGCGAAGGAGTCGATCCACGTGGAAGTGACGAGCAACGTGCTGGACGAAGTGCCGTCTGAGCTTGCGGCAGAGCGATTCCAGGCGATCGGCTTGCCGCTCTTTCCCGGCTGGTCGCGTGACAGGCGTTTTGACGCGTCGGCGGTCGAGGAAGCACAGCAGCAGCAGCAGCAGCAATAAGAAGGTAACACTTTAGCCGAATGCAGTGAATTGAACTGAACTGAGTTTCAGGGTGCCACGGCTTTGTACTCAAAGCTGTGTGTCGGGTTGCTCCACTTACGCACAGCTACGAGTACGTAGCCGTGGCACCCGACAACTGCAAATTTACTGCAAACGGCCGAAGTGTTCCGCGCCGTCAATTGCTGCGATTTATTGCTCAGATTAGTTCGATTTGGATCCCCTGTCTCATAATCCTAAAGTTCCCAGCGTCGCTGCGACGATATGTTTGATCGACGAGAGTGCTCTGGAGCGCTTTCGGCGTGCAATCAATTCAACTCCGTCGGCGTCGCCAAGGAACAGGCGTGCTGATTTTCGTCGGTCGACTAAGGAAGGTCCTCGATGCGTACCATTGCGATCATCAACCAAAAAGGCGGCTGCGGGAAAACCACAACGGCCATCAATCTCGCGGCCTGCATGGCGCGGATGGGTCAGAAAACACTGCTGGTCGATATGGACCCGCAAGGTCACTGCGCCATCGGACTGGCCGTGCCTGAAGATCAGGTCGAGCGCACGATCTATGACGTGCTGATTGACATTAGCGACGGCAAGCCCGCGCAGATGGCCGAGGTCGTTTGGCAGATCGCGACGGATTTTGATCTGGCGCCCAGCAACATTCGCCTTGCCGCGTTCGAGCAGGTCTTCGCGGGTCGGCAAGGCCGTGAGGATCGCCTGCGTCATGCCGTGCGATCGATCAAGGACAGCTACGACTGGTGCATCATCGATTGCCCGCCTTCGGTGGGTCTGATCACGTTCAACGCGCTGCGGGCATGCGACGAGGTCATCGTGCCCGTCGAGACCGGCTATTTCTCCCTGCACGGCCTGTCGAAAATGATGGAGACGCTCGACGAATTGCGCGAGCGGTGCGATCAGGATATTACGATTCGCGTATTGCCCACGCTCTACGACACACGCACGAAACTCGCCCGCGAGGTATTGAGCGAGCTTCGCGCGAAGTTCCGCGACTCCTTGATGGAGAGCACGGTGAACTTCAACACCAAGCTGAAAGAGGCCGCGAGTTTCGGGCAGCCGATCACCGAATACGACCCGGGCAGCCGCGGCTATAAAGATTTTTACAACCTCGCGCGTGAGTTGATGGGCCATCGTCCGACGGAGGTCGAGCCGGTTTCGACTGATCGCCTTTCGCGCCCCGCGGAACTCGTACAGCGTGCCCGGCAATTGGCGCAGCTCACCAGCTACAAGTTCGGCAGAGCGGGAGCGACGGTCGGCGCTTCGCCCATCGCGCAGGTGGAGGGAACAGTCAGAATGGCCCTGCCGACGGCGGCGGCGACGAAGCAGAAGATCGAAGAAATTTACGGCCCGAGTCGCGAAGACGGCGGCGTCGTGTTCCGCGCTCGCTTCGACAACGCACAGCAAGTTCAAGTCGCGGGTGATTTCAACAACTGGAGCCCCGTCAGTTCGCCGCTCATGTCCACGACGGCCGGCGGGTTCATG
>JBBQKP010000343.1:0-1843 GCA_038326995.1 Tepidisphaerales bacterium | reverse complement strand
GAATGTCCTTGGGACGTGGAAACGCAAGGAGCCGCTTGAGCTTGGCTTCTGAGACCTCAGCCGCGTGCTCGCGAAGTTCGCGCTCGGCTTGGAGGTCTGAACTGTCGAGCGTGAAGAGCGGATCGCCGGCTTTGACGGTCTGGCCGGCGACGACGTGCACGGTCTGAATCCAGCCGGGCACGCGCGGGGCGATGGCGATCAATTCACTGGCTGGCTCTATCACGCCGACTGCGGCGACTGCGTGCGGAAACGTCCGTTCGGGTGGTGGAAAAAGCGGCGACTCAGCGATAGTCCGCGGCCGCATCACGTTTGTCGCGTACACGGCGTAAGTGAGCGACCCGATGGCCAGGACCGGAATGATGGCTTTGTTTAGCAACGGCGAACGATACATGTCATGCTCCTTGGAATCTTGGTTTGAAAGGCTTTGAGAAACACTGGTCACACCAACGCAGTCACACCGGCGCAGTCACACGGCGACGGTCTTCGATCTGCGTAATCTGGCCGTCTTCCATGTGAATGATCTGGTGCGCGAAGTCATAGATGCGGCTGTCGTGTGTGACGATCAGCACGGCCCGGTCGTCGCGGACGGCGATCGCGGCCATCATCTCCATCACGGAGCGGCCGCTCTTGCCATCGAGGGCGGCGGTCGGTTCATCGCACAGCACGATCCGTGGTTGATGCACCAACGCTCTGGCCACCGCGACGCGCTGTTGCTGCCCGCCAGACAGCGTGCGGGGCAAACTGTCGAGTTTCTTTTCGAGCCCGAGTTTGACGAGCACTTGGGACGCGCTGCCAATCGCTGACTTTCGATTGACACCTGCGGCGAATAATCCGACCGCGGCATTCTCTGCGACCGATAGAGTCGGAAGCAGATTGTATTGTTGAAAAATGAAGCCCAGGTTCTTGCGACGAAAGTTGACCTGAGCCGAGTCAGACATCGCGTACATATCCTGGCCCAGCACACTGACACTGCCTGCGGTCGGGCGAAGCAGTCCGGCGATGATCGAAAGCAGCGTCGTCTTGCCGCAACCACTCGGGCCCACCAGCATGGTGATGCTGCCAAATGGGACAGTCAGATTCGCACCTCGAAGGACACGGGTGGCGCTGGCGCCAGACCCGAAAACTTTCTCGATACCAGACAACGCGATTGCAGAAGAGGTATGCATTGGGAGTTTCTTTATTGATTCAAAAAGTGGTTTCACGCCTGGATCAACGAAACACACTGGCCGGTTCGAGCCGTACGACGCGATGAATGCTCAGGGCGCTTGCGAACAAGACGATGAGGCCCATCAGCGCAGCGGTGCCACCGAGGATTTCGTAGTGGGTGATGAACCCGCGAAGGTGCGGCATGTCCTTGGTGAAGAAGAACGACACGCACATGGCCGCGCCAAATCCATAGCCGATTGCGCCGACGACCGTCGACTGCAAGAGCACCATCTGGGCGAGCTTCGCGTTCTTGACGCCGATCGCCTTAAGAGCGCCGTACTGCTTAATGTTGTCCAGCGTGAATAGATAAAGCGTCTGCGCGGCAACGACTGTGCCTACGATAATCCCAACAACGATGATCACCCCGAAGTTCACGGGGATGCCGGTGTTCTTGATGTAGAACCAGATCGTTTGCCAACTGAAAGCGTCGGCCGGCATTGCGGTGAGGCCCGTGCGCGTGTGAATCCGTTCGGCCATTTGGTCTGCAGAAATGTCCTGCTCTGGCTGGGCGAGGATCAAACTAAGCGTGTTGCGCTCCTGTCCGGCTTAGGTCAGGGCGAGCGAGTAGCGGGTATAGATTACCGGGAAGGTGACGAACGGAGCCGACGAATCGATGATGCCTGCCACACGGGCGCGG
>JBBQKP010000342.1:0-1897 GCA_038326995.1 Tepidisphaerales bacterium | reverse complement strand
AAAAAAGACCGGCTAACGTAGGGCGGGATTCATCCCGCCGTGTTCCATTCATCGAAGTTGTGACGGCTCCGCATCGGTTAGTAACGTGGAGTCCGATCCAGCCATTGGCAACGACCGGCTGACACACGAATCGCATAAGCAAAGGCGTCACAGAGCGATGCCGTCCGGATTCAAATCAGATGCTGCTTTACTCTAAGAGCCCAACGCCGACGAGTGCTTCAACCGCGGCATCAATGTCGGCCGGGCTCAGCTTGCTACGCTGAACGATGTCCGCCACGCCGTGGTGTCCGTCGGCGAGATTCATGACCCACAGCAAAGCCAGCTCGCGCGTGGGCGAGTGCACCGCGCCGCCCGTCGTCTTGTACAGGCCGCGCTTGCCTAGCATCGGTTCGCACATCAAGTTGGTGCTGCGATACACCTTGCCGATCGGCATGGCCTTTGTCGGCGTCACTTGCGGAATCGTTTGCTCGTCAATTAATTCGATGACGGCCTTGTACACCGCAAGCGATTCGTCAATCGCCACTTCAGACACGATCGATAAGTCGTCGGCTGACGTGTGGTACTGCGGGTATCCGCCATTTGGGCTGCGCGAGAGCACGCCGAAATCAAGATCAAACCCGGGCGAGTTGTATTGCCGCTCGTCGTACCCGTAGGGCGAAAAGTCGAGCAGTTTGTGCGGAATTTTTCGACTCTCCAAGACACTTTTGACCGCGCGATCGATCGTCGCTTCGCCGCTTCGCGAGTGCTTGTAGTGGATGATTCCGTTGTCGCCCACGCACGTGGCGATCAGGCCGTGGCGGATAGATTGCTTCGCGTGTTCGGTGTTGTGCGCGAGCCATGTGATCGCGCCGATCGTTCCTGGTGCGAGGATCAGTCGATACGACAGCCGATTGTCACGCGAGCTAAGCCACTCGAACAACGCGACCGCAAGACCCAGGCCCGACAGATTGTCGTTGGCCATGAACGGGTGGCAGATGTGCGTGCTGATGACCATCTCGTCCGTCGATTTCCCTGGGATCAGCAATTCGCCCAGCGTGAGATGCCCGGCGAACAAATCCGCATCAATCGACACGTCGTAGCTTCCCTCTTTCAGCTTCATCTTCGCGTCGTGCGAAAGACAGATGCCCCACCGCTTGGCGTAGTAGCTCGTGCGATATGGAATCATGCCGGGCAACGTTTCGTTTGAATATAACGACGGCATCAACTCTTCGAGCGACAGAGTCCCGTTGAACGGCATGCTGTGCGCCATCACATGCAGCACGCAGTCGTTCGTGTCGGCCAGGAGATTGCCTGTCGAATCACTCAGCGTCGCGCGGCGAAGATTCCACTCATCGGGCACCACCCAATCGAACACGGTCTTCCCGCTCGTGTATTCCCTCACCTCGATCGGCAGTCGCTGGCGCACCGCTTCGAGCGTGCGGCGCACGCCATTTCCTGTGGCGCTGCGCGGCAGATTCACCAGCGGCCTGATGAAGTCGATGATGTCGCGGCCGTCGGTCATGCGAAAAATCCTGAACACGCTCAACACAACAACCCAAATTAAAACCCCGTCTCACCCCGGCGGCCAGGTCATCGCTCGCCCCGCCAGGCAGTGCAGGTGCAGGTGGAATACCGTCTGCTGCGCACCCGCGCCGCAATTGAAGACGGTTCGATAGTCGGTCTGGCCCAGCTCGTTCATCACCTTTTTCGCAACCAGAAACATGCCGCCGACCAGCTCTTTGTCGCTCTCGGTCAGATCGTTGAGCGTGGCGATGACTTTTCGCGGAATGACGAGAATGTGCACCGGCGCTTGCGGATTGACGTCATGCAGGGCGACGTACTGTTCGTCCTGATACGCGAAATTTCCCGGAATCTCGCCCGCCATGATTCTTTCGAAGATCGTCATGCCCTATCCTTT
>JBBQKP010000341.1:0-1947 GCA_038326995.1 Tepidisphaerales bacterium | reverse complement strand
GCGAGGGAAAGCGTGATCAGCACAGCCGACGCGAATATCATCATTGAACGAAGCATGAGCAACCTCCTGATTTGAAAGGGAACTGGTGTAGACGTTCGGAGTGTAACGTAACAATGCACTTCAATTCAAATCAAATCGCAGCCCGTCGCCGGATGAAGAGAGAAAATGTCCTGCCCGACGGACCGGAGGACAAAGGCGTTCCACAGTCATAAAAAAACACGGGTCAAGAAGTCGCCCATCGGCCGAGCAGATGTCCCATTCAATTCATAGAACTGAAGCGCGTCGCGCTTCGCCGTTGGTCACCGCCGCCGATTCAGATATCCTGAGTCACAATGACATCCGCACAGGTGCTGAAGTTCTGTAAAGACAAGCAGGTCAAGTTCGTCGACCTGCGATTCATGGATTTCCCCGGACTATGGCAGCACACGTCCGTGCCCGTTTCGGAGCTGAGCCTGGAGACGTTCGAGCACGGCATCGGCTTTGACGGCTCGAGCATTCGCGGGTGGCAGGCGATTAACGAGAGCGACATGCTCCTGATTCCCGTGCCCGAAACCGCACGGCTCGATCCGTTCCTTCAGCACGCGACGCTGTCAATGGTCTGCGACGTCAGAGACCCGATCACCAAGCGCGAATACGCACGCGACCCGCGCAGCATCGCGCGAAAGACGCTCGCATTTTTGCAGAAGAGCAAGATCGCCGACGCGGCGCAGTTCGGTCCGGAGTTGGAATTTTTCGTGTTCGATTCGGTGTGGTACGACCAGGGCACGAACTTCGCGAAATACTCCGTGCAGAGTGCGGAGGGCGTTTGGACGCGAGGCGAGGAGGCCGACACCAATCGCGGCCATAAGATCAGACAGAAAGAGGGCTACTTTCCGTGCCCGCCGATGGATACGTTGCAAAACATCCGCAGCGAGATGGCGCAGGTGATGCAGGATTTGGGTATTGAAATCGAGGCACATCACCATGAAGTGGCGACGGGCGGGCAGTGTGAAATCGACATGCGGTATCAGGACCTTCTGACGATGGCCGACAATGTGATGATGTATAAGTATGTCGTCAAAAACGTGGCGGCGCGACACGGCAAGACCGCGACGTTCATGCCCAAGCCGCTATTCATGGACAATGGTTCGGGCATGCACGTTCACTTCTCGCTGTGGAAAGACGAGAAGCCGCTTTTTGCGGGCAATCGATATGCGGGGCTCTCGGAGCTCGGCCTGTTCGCGATCGGCGGAATTCTCAAACACGCCCGCGCACTGTGCGCGTTATGTAACCCGACGACGAACTCATACAAGCGCCTCGTGCCCGGATATGAAGCGCCGGTGAACCTGGTGTATTCCTCGCGCAATCGATCGGCCGCGATTCGCATCCCGATGTACAGCGAAAAACCACAAACCAAGCGAATCGAGTTTCGATGCCCGGACAGTTCGTGCAATCCGTATCTCGCGTTCAGTGCGATCACGATGGCGGCGATCGACGGCATTCGAAACAAGATCGACCCGGGCCCGGCCGTCGATCGAAACCTGTATGAACTCACCGATGACGAGTTCGACGCGGTCGGCAGCACGCCCGTTTCGCTCGAAGAGGCGCTTGATGCACTCGCGGCCGACCACGAGTTTCTGATGGAGGGCGGCGTCTTCCCGGCAGAGGTGATTCATTACTGGATCAAGTACAAGCGCGAGAACGAAGTCGACGCGCTGCGACAGCGGCCTCATCCGTATGAATTCTGCATGTACTATGACATCTAAGGTTGGAATTGCTCTAGTCGAAATTTTTCAAACTTATGTCCCAGCACAACCGACTCGCCGATCTCGTTCGAAACATGCACGGAAAGACCGTCGCCCTGGCGGGCGATTTGATGATCGATCGGTACGTGTTTGGCAATGCCGAGCGGCTGTCGCCCGAAGCGCCCGTGCCGGTGCTGCATTACTCACACGAGGAATCAAGGCT
>JBBQKP010000340.1:0-2142 GCA_038326995.1 Tepidisphaerales bacterium | reverse complement strand
GGTCCAGCGCTTCGGGAATGGGCGCATCGACGATGCGCACGAGCCGTTTGCTTTCGTCGCTCGCCTCCTCGTCGCCTATCAGATTGCGCCAGACGGAATTGAGAAATCGCGTCATGCCGATCATGTCTTTGGTGGCCCAGGCTTTTGCGCCTCGAGCGGCCCCATGTACATCTCATAGAGCCGAAGCACATCCGCGCCGTAGTCGGCGATGATCTGATCGGGGTTGACCACGTTGCCGCGACTCTTGGACATCTTGAAGCTGCGCGCGTCGACGACGACGGCGTTGTTGGCGCGAAGCAACCACTTGCCTGCCTTCTGTTCGACGAGCATTTCTTCTACGCGGGTGGCCGGCACGCGTTCGCCGGTCTCTTTGTGATACCCGACGAGCTGTGCACCATTGGCCCCGGCCTCTTCGCCGATCTGCCCGAACTCACTTGCGGAGATCGCCTTGCCCCTTACTTCGAAGAAATGAAATTCCGTTTCGCCCAGAATCATTCCCTGATTCACCAGCCGTTTGAAGGGCTCGACCGTGGAGAGATGACCCAGGTCAAACAGCACCTTGTGCCAGTAGCGAGCGTACAACAGGTGCAGCACCGCGTGCTCCACGCCGCCCACGTAGAGATCGACCGGCATCCAATATTTTTCCTTCTCCGGATCGACGAATCTTTCAGAATTGCTCGGGTCGAGATACCGCAAATAGTACCAGCAGCTTCCCGCCCATTGCGGCATCGTGTTGGTCTCGCGCATCAGCGTCGGCGAATACGTCAGCCATTCCTTCGCCTTCGAGAGCGGCCCTTCGGGCGTGCCTGTGGGCTTGAAATCAGACAGCGGCGGCAAGACAAGGGGCAGTTCGCTTTCGCTGATCGCACTCGCGTTGCCCGCCTCGTCGAGAACGATCGGAAAGGGCTCGCCCCAATAGCGCTGCCGACTGAAAAGCCAGTCGCGTAGCTTGTAGTTCACCTTCCGCTTGCCCAGGCCTTCGGTCTCAAGGTGCAGGATGATTTTCTCTTTGGCGTGCTCGGTGGAGAGGTCGTTTAGAAAGCCACTGTTGATGGCAAAACCTTCGCCGGCAAATGGCGCGCCGGTGAGGAGAGCTGGCGTGACGTTTTCCTTAGAAGCTTTATTCGGTGCCTCCACGACTTCGACGATCGGCAGGTTGAATTTCTGCGCGAATTCAAAGTCGCGCTGGTCGTGCGCGGGCACGGCCATGATCGCGCCCGTGCCATAGCCCATCAGCACATAATCCGCGATCCAGATCGGAATGGGCAGTTCGGTCATCGGGTTGATGGCGAAGCTGCCGGTGAAGACGCCCGTCTTGTCCTTGGCGCCTTCCATGCGGTCTCGCTCGCTCTTGCCCGCCGCCTGCGCGCGGTACGCTGCGACGGCCTGTAGCTGGTCGGCGGTGGTGAGTTGCTCGACGAGTTCGTGCTCGGGCGCCAGCACCATGTACGTCGCTCCGAACAGCGTGTCGGGCCTGGTGGTGAAGACGGTCAGCGCCTCTGCCTCGTGGTCCTTCACCGCGAAATCGACCTCCGCGCCCGTGCTCTTGCCGATCCAATTTCGCTGCATCTCTTTGAGGCTTTCGGGCCAATCCAGTGCGTCGAGGTCGTCGATCAGCCTTTGTGCGTAAGAGGTGATCCGCATCATCCACTGCCGCATCGGTCGGCGTTCGACGGGATGCTGCCCGCGCTCGCTTTTGCCGTCGATGATCTCTTCGTTAGCCAATACCGTGCCCAGGGCCGGGCACCAGTTGACGGCCACTTCGTCCATGTAGCACAGCCGCTGATTGTCGATGACGATTTGCTGCTCGGCGGGCGTGAACTCGCTCCATCGGCGTTCGATCCCGCGATGGCCCATGATGGCTTCAGTCCCCTCCTGCGTGGGGTTCACGACGATGCCGTCATCAGGCGTAATCAGGTAATTCTCATTCTCAAGCTCATTGATGAGATGGGCGACGGGCATCGCCTTGTTCAGTTGCGCGTCGAAGTAGCTGCCGTAGATCTGCAGGAAGATCCACTGCGTCCATCGGTAATAGGTCGGGTCGGTGGTGTTGACTTCGCGATCCCAGTCGTAGCCCAGGCCCAGCGCCTGAATCTGCCTGCGAAAGTTATCGACGTTCTTTTGAGTGGAGACGGCCGGGTG
>JBBQKP010000339.1:0-2248 GCA_038326995.1 Tepidisphaerales bacterium | reverse complement strand
CATTTTCCTGGCGTCCGGGCGATCGACCACGTCGTAGTAAATCGCGACTTGTCTCAGAATCGGCGTGAAGACGATCGACACAAGAAACGCCAGCATGAACACCCAGATGTAGGGGCTCAACACTTGATCGACGGTCAATATTTCAATAATGGCGGCCGAGCTCGGGACGACGGGCGTCGTTGGTGGAAGCAGCGGAAAGCCGGGGCCGGGAAGTGTCATATGGGGCCTACGAAGTGGAGACTGCGATGTAGGGTCTGCGAAGCCTCACAGTTATATCGGTCGAAGCCATGCAGGCAATGAGACGCCGGTATTTAGGGCGAACGTCATCCAAAGCACGTAGCCGACAGCTTGCTCGTGCTTGATGTGCAAGTCGGGAAAAAAAGCGACAGCAAGCTCAAGGCTACGCGGGGGTGTCGTGCTATCATTCACCAACAGCGGTCTGAAATAATCTGATTCCAAAACCTCTACCCCCAATTCAACTTTGTCAGAAATCAATCGAACCGAAATGACTGTGATGCAGGAGCGGGCTGTGCTTGTCGGCGTGATATTGCCCGACACCACCAGCGACCCGCGCGACCCGATGGGCGAACTTGCTTCATTGGTCAAAACCGCGGGCGGAAACGTCGTCGCCAGCATCGTTCAGCGACGCCAGCGCCCAGATGCCGGCACGTATATCGGCAGCGGCAAGGCGCTGGAGATCGCGCACCTTGCGAAGAAGAATAAGGCCGACGTCATCGTCTTCGACAACGACCTCGCGCCCGGCCAGATCGGTGCGCTCGAAAAACTCATCAACACCGAACTCAAAAGCCCCAAGATGCGGGGCGTCAAAGTCATTGACCGCAGCGAGCTCATCCTCGACATCTTCGCCACCCGCGCCAGAACCCATGAAGCACGCCTTCAGGTCGAACTCGCTCAGATGCAGTACACCTACCCTCGCCTCGCACGCATGTGGGGCCACCTCGAACGCCTCAAGGGCGGCGGCGGGTCGCTGGGCATCGGCACGCGCGGGCCGGGCGAAACTCAGCTCGAAACCGACAGGCGACTGGTTCGTAAACGCATCTCCGATTTACAGGCCGACATAGACAAAATTCACGACCGAAAATCCAGGCTCGTCCAGAAGCGAACGAGTGAACATTTTACGGTCTGCATCGTGGGCTACACCAACGCGGGCAAGAGCACGCTCTTCAACGCCCTGACCTCGGCCGGCACCTACGCCGACGACAAACTCTTCGCCACCCTCGACACCAAAACACGCGGCTGGCGCGTCGAGCGCGGCACGCAGATCATGCTCAGCGATACCGTCGGCTTCGTCCGCGATCTTCCCCACAATCTCGTTGCCAGCTTCCGCGCTACGCTCGAAGAAGCCGTCCACGCCGACCTGCTCCTCCACGTTCTCGACGTCGCTCATCCCCACGCACAGGTACAGTTCGAAAGCGTTCACAAAGTTCTCAACGAGATCGGCGTGAAAGACAAGCCCGAACTTTTGCTCCTCAACAAATCCGACACGCCCGAAGGCGAAGAAAAAATGCCCTTCTGGCGCGCCATGCACGCCGACTCACTGGCCATCAGCGCCAAAACCGGCCTGGGTCTGGCCGAACTCACCGAGCGCGTTTACCAGGTCGTTCGCGGCTCGCAGTCCGAGGTCACGCTCAACATCGACGTGACCGACGGCAAACTTCTCAGCTTCGTCCAAAGCCACACCCGCATCCTCGAAACCTTGCTCGACGAAGACGGCAACCACTGGACGATCAAGTCCGTCGTCGGCAAAAACACCCTCGAAGACCTCCGCCGACATCCGTCGGAGATCGTGGTGAATGTCGAGCGGAGGTAGGGAGAACCAGCCAGAACCGCTGCTACATGCTTGGTTGATACCCTCTTCACCCCGTCCGACACGACCAATCTTTCGAGGAACAATCGAAAAAACTTCACATCAATCCTTTATGTCACTGGAAGAACTTGAATATCGACTGCCGACAACTGGACGGAGCGATTCCATCTGCACACGCCTCAATTCGGAAGATTGACCGAAACGGGCGGTCAGATAACTCTCCTCCATTTCCCCTTGACTCCGCCCGGCCGAATCTTGCCGCTACAATCGATTAATGAACTTCCTAGAATGGATCGGCGTGCTCACCCTTATCGTCCTTGGAACCGTGCTGACGATCGCGCTGATCGCCGGCATGGTGGTGTACGCCAAAATTCGACAGCTCAAGCAGCAGATGCGGCGGGTTCAAACCCAGTTTCAGCG
>JBBQKP010000338.1:0-2249 GCA_038326995.1 Tepidisphaerales bacterium | reverse complement strand
CGGCCACGGATGCAAGCGTTTCCGGCGAACTGGCAAGTGCTGTCGGGGACGGTTCCGCAGGAGCTACTTGCTCACCGGTCGCGGAAGCCGTCGCGTTAAACGCCTCGCCCGAATTCTTCGCGGCGGGCTGATCCTGCGGCTTGCGAAGCAACGCTTTTTCTGCACCTGACGTGCTGTCTGAAGCACTTGCAGGAAGTGTTGAAATTTCTGGTGTGACACGTTGGGCCGACTCGATTGCTAGCGACGAAGGGCCGTCTGACTGCGTCGCCGAGCGCGACTTAAATAAGTCCGGGTCCAGCACGAGTCCGCCCGTTCCTGTTCGATTTGTCTGATTGAGCACAGACCATCCGACCACACCCAGGCTGACGGCAAGAATCACACCCGCAGCCATCGCGAGCGAGGGCGGGCCGAATCGCCTCGGCCGCTCTGCGGTCGTCAGCGACATCGTCGAATCGAGCAGCGATTCTCGCTCAAGCCGCGTTCGTACTTTCTCACTCAAATCAAACTCGGGCGACAGCCGAGGCAGCGCACGCACGCGCTCACTGTCGATCATCATCCGCGTGACGAGCGTCTGCAGCTCGGCGTCATCGTCCAGCATCTTCTCGATGCGCGCACGAGTGGCTGCGTGCTTCTCGCCTTCCAGCGAGCCGTCCACATACTCCGCGAGTTCGGCGGCGAGGTTGTCGTCTATCTCTTTCATCGCGTCGGTTTCTCTGATTTCATCAGCTCTTTTCTCAGCTCTTCACGCGCCCTGAACAATCGACTCTTAAGCGTGTTCAGCGGCAATTCCAGTACGTCTGCAATCTCCTGATAGTCCATCCCGTCAATCTCCCGCATCACCAGCACGGCGCGGTGCTCGGGCGTCACTCGGGCAAGGGCTTCACGGACACGAACGACTTCTTCGCTTCGCTCTGCCGTCTCTTCGGGAGATGGTTCTCGTCCCTCCAGCCTTTGTCGAAGGGCCGAACTTTGATCAGATGCTGTCTCGGCGTCGATCGACATCGTCCGGCCGCGCGAATGGGCCTGTCGCTTTCGGCTAATCGCCAGGTTCATCGCGATCCTGCACAGCCACGTATATGCCCCGCTCTCGCCGCGGTGCGAATCCAGTGAGGCCAGGCCTTTTGCGAAGGTCTCCTGAACGACCTCGCCCGCATCGTCGGCGTTGCCGAGCATTCGCAGCGCGATGTTGTAAAGGCGAACCTGAAGCTGCTGGGCGACTTTACCGAAGGATGCGCGGTCGCCCGCCTTTGCCCGCGCGAACGCTTCTTCCACGGCCGCGTCCCGAAGAACGGGCGAGGCGGCATGGGTAAACTGTTCTGTTGGACGCAGCAAGGGCATGAAAGTTGCCTGAAGACTGTCGAAATTGAGACGACTATCTGGCGGCCGACCTCCTGTCGACCAGTCCCGATAACGCTCACTGAGACTTGGTTATGTCAATTCCGACGGCAACAGTCAATTGCGATGTTCGCCGTGGATGAATAGCCACGTGTTCGTTTAATCACCCTTCGCGCGCCAAAGGTACCAGCACGCAATGGTCCGCCACGGTCGAAACTGTTCGCCGAGCTGTTCGATGGCGTCCCAATCCTCGCGATCGGGCAGATGAAATTCATTCACGACGCTCTGACGAAGACCGAGGTCGCCGACGGGCCAGACGTCAGGCCGATTGAGTGTGAACATCAGAAACATTTCCGCAGTCCACTTCCCGACGCCGACGCACTCGGTCAGTACGGCCGAGACTTCGTCGTCGGTCATTCGGGCGAATTTTCGAGTCGGCACGCGGCCGTCAACGAAGCGCATTGACAGCTCCTGAACGTACCGGCGTTTCTGCCTTGAAAGGCCGCAATCACGAAGCGACTGCTCGCGTGCGGATTGCAAAAATGTCGCAACGCGCGCGGGCGTGATGCGTTTGCCGGGAACGCTAATGCGAAGCTTTTCGTACATCGCAGACGCCGCTTTCACGCTCACCTGTTGACTCAAAATTGACTTGACCAGCGACACGTAAGCACTCTTATTTTGTCGAAGCGAGCACGGGCCGACGCTTTCAATGATTCGCTTCATGACGGGCGAAGCACGCGATAAATTTGCGGTCGCGACGCCCCACCGTTCTGTTCCGTCGTGCTCTGGAAACCACATACGCGACAATGCTAATCAAACCGCTACCATTCGTCGCCCAACATGAACCCTTCACTGTCGATCAACTTATTTGACTGCGTGCTGCTGGACCTCGACGGCACGATCTATCATAACAC
>JBBQKP010000337.1:0-2274 GCA_038326995.1 Tepidisphaerales bacterium | reverse complement strand
ACTCGACACGATGGGTAATCGGTCGTTCATTCAGGACATCGAAGCGATTTGCCGCGGCATGGCCGGGACGAGCCCGCTCAAAGTCCGCAAGGTCGATCCCGCAGACCGCGCGAAGTGGAAGGACGCCCTCGAGGAAAACATTCTGGGCGAGGGCGTGAAAGTGCTCATCGCCGACAAAGAATGCGGCATCACGCTTCACCGCAAGCTTCACAAGGAAGAACGCAAAACCGAAAAGAAACACGGCTTTCTTCCCCTCAAAAAGCATATGAACGTGACGCCCGAGGTGTGCGAGAATTGCCTCGAATGCACCAAGGCCACCGCTTGCCCGGGCCTGATCCCGCTTGAAACCGACTACGGCCCGAAGATCGACACCGACCTTACGCTCTGCGTTAACGACGGTGCGTGCGAGCGCGTTCGAACCTCCAACGACTACGGCACTTCGGTTCAGCCGTGCCCGAGCTTCGAAGAAGTCACAATCACCCGAAAGAAACGTCGCAAATATACGCTGCCGAACCTTCGCCTGCGTGAATTGCCCGAGCCGATTTCTCTCAAACACGTCGGCCCGGAACATCCCTTCCGAATCCACCTCGCGGGCGTGGGCGGAATGGGCATCGGCGTCGTCGGGGCGATTCTAGTCCGCGCCGGCCACAAGCACGGCTACCGCGTCGCGTTCAACGACAAGAAAGGCCTGGCCATCCGCAACGGCGGCGTCTACTCGCAGATCGGTTTCTTCGACCAAAGCATTACGCCGATCGTCGAGAGCGACCAAGACGTTTCGTCTGACAACACTTCTGCCGATTCTTCAATCGCCAGTTCTGCTTTGCCATTGGGCTCGATTCCGTACGGCAAGTGCGATTTGCTTCTGGGCGTCGATTTTCTCGAAGCCGCCCGCGCGATCGACCCGCGCGAACACTTCCGCGTCGCTTCCAAAAATCGCACGACGGCCGTCCTGAATCTGTTCAAACAGCCCACGGTTTCCGTACTCGTGGGCAGTAACGATTTCGATCCGGAAAAGCTTCACCAGACCGTGGCCGACCACTGCGATCGCGAAAACGTCTACGCACGCGATCTCTCGACACTGTGCGAAGAGCGGCTCGGCAGCAAGCAGTTCGTCAACATCATGATCCTGGGCGTCGCGTTCCAGCTCGGGCTGATCCCCGTCAGTGCGAACTCACTCGCCTGGAGCATCAAAAATACCCTTCGCCGCGATCAACGCGCCAACCTCAAAGCCTTCAACATCGGCCGAAGGCTCGCGCTCGAACCCTTCGCCCTTCGCGAACGGCCCGAACCCAAAACGTGGGAGCAACTCCTCACACAAAAAGTGCGGATCATCCGCAAATCGACACTACTCGGCCGCCTCTGGAGAGGCCGGCGCGGCAGACGCCTCGAGTTCGTCGTCAAGAACGCGATCCGAGTCATGCCAGGCCTTTCTGAAGAATCAAAATACGATTTGGCGCTTCGAATTTACGACCTGATGCAGTATCAAGATCATCGCTACGCGCAGCGATTCGTGAACCTCATTCGCGACATCTATCGACGCGACAGTGCGGACCAGAAGTATCAGGCCACCCACGCCGCTCTCTGGAGTCTTGCAAAGTTAATGTTGATCAAGGACGAGCCTTACGTGGCATATCTGTTGACGCGATTCGAGAAGAAGCAGCGCGACAACATCAAATACAACATCGACCCCGACAACGGCGACTCGATCCGGTACACCCGCAAGAATTGTCCGGAAATACCCGTGCCGTTCTTCGGCAAAGTCAGGCTTCACATCACCACCTACGAGTGGCAAATGCAGATTGTTCGGCGAATGAAGTTCCTGCGAAAAATCCCGGGCTGGCACCGCCGCGAGACGCAGCTTCGCTCGTGGTACGAAGTCGTCCTGCAGCAGGTCGATCTCTCGACCGAAAGCAGCTACCGCGCTTCTGTCGATATCCTCAAATCGCCCGAGCAGATCACCGGCTATCGCGAAGTGCGATATCCGAAGATTGATCAGGTGCAGCAGCAGGTCGCCCAGAAGCTGGGCTCGAGGGTCAACCTGGAAGTCGATGTCGACGCCCGTGCGGGCCGCCTGAGCGAACGCGTCGGATCAGAACGCTGATGCGTCATCAAGTTGCAAACGACTAAAAAAGCCGGGTTTCACGTTCTGGTATTAAAGAACGTGGCACCCGAAAACGTAATCCTAAATTTTAGCTTGCACAAAGCACTATCCCAGCACGGCACACGCTGAGCCGATGTTGTTCGCGCCCACCACTTCGTCCGCGCTCACGCCGA
>JBBQKP010000336.1:0-2282 GCA_038326995.1 Tepidisphaerales bacterium | reverse complement strand
TGATTTGGCGCGTAACACTCAGGACGTGGTTGCCGTCGCCAATCGGATCAACGTAACCGAGCCGTCTGCGTGGGATTTTTCCGCGTCGCGTAGGGGGATGGCCACGTTGTGGCGAGATTTAATTCGCGCCCTTCCGTACATCGTTTTCGGCCTGTTCATTTTACTCCTGTCCGCCGGTGCGGGTTGGCTGGCGGCACGGGGAACGCGAACGTTTTTCCGCCGGCGTGTCCGCGCAAAACTTCTTCTGGGCGTCGTCGCATGGGGCGCAGGCCTTCTGGTTTTCCTCGCCGGCGCTTACATCGTCCTTCGCGTATCGGGCCTTACGCAACTCGCCCTGACGATCGTCGGCGGCACAGGCCTGGTCGGGCTCGCCGTCGGCATCGCGTTCCGTGACATCACCGAAAATTTCCTCTCCAGCATATTTCTCAGCGCTCAGCGCCCGTTTGAAAGCGGCGACCTCATCGAAGTCGCCGGCGTTTCCGGATTCGTACAACAACTTAATGTCCGCACGACCGTGCTCATGACATTCAATGGCAACATCGTCCAGATTCCCAACGCTTTGGTCTACAAGAGTGTCCTGCGGAACTTCAGCGCCAACCCCAACCGTCGAGAAGACTTCGTCGTCGGCATCGGCTATGACGATTCGATCGACAACGCGCAGGAAGTCGCCCGAAAAGTGCTCGCGAGTCATCCCGCCGTTCTCAATGACCCCGAGCCCTGGGTACTCGTCGACAACCTCGACAAGGCCACCGTGAATCTGCGAATCTACTTCTGGCTCAATGGTGAAGCCCATAGCAATTTGAAGGTACGATCCTCCGTCATCCGGCTTGTGAAATGTGCCTTTCAGGAGGGCGGCATCTCGATGCCCGACGAGGCACGTGAAGTCATCTTCCCAAATGGCGTTCCGGTCACCATTTTTAAGGCAGGCTCAGATCAGCGCGAAGAAACCATGCAAGCAATCAAGCCCGATCGGTCTCGCAATGCGAATTTCGACCAATCGACGACAGGTATGGATGAGGTGTCTACAAAGGCCGAGGGCGGGCTTGAAAGTGAAGCGGCAGAAATCCAGGAACAGGTTCGCAAAGCCCAACCCCTGGACGAAAAGGAAAATCTCCTGAAGGCCGTGGTTCGTAAATAGAGCCTGAGTCGTCGAAGGCGATTTATCGAATGCGAGCGAAACCAACCTAACGCAGCAATTCACTCGAGGGCGTGCAATGAGTCGCCCTGATTAAATCCTTTGATTGTTCACTTTCAGCTTAAAACGGTGTGAGCTGAATCATTCCGATCTTTGAGCAGTGTTGTCTTGCACTGTCGCGTAAAAGCCCGGCCGAAGCTTTGATGATTGGCGTAGCCGACTTCGACCGCCGTCAAAGACTATAAGAAGCGCACCGGCTCTGAAGTGTGGATGACCGAGTTCTCGATCGACATCTGCACGGACGGCTGGTCCAAAATGGACAAGTCGAGCCTGATGGCGCGCCACTTCGCGCGTGACCTCACCGCAGTTCCGTTTCATTAATCGATCGACTGGCACGTGCCGGGCGTGACCATCGACTACACCAAGCGCTGGGTGAGCCGTCGGCCGTCGTGCTCGGGCCCGACTACCATCTCTTCAAAGCCCTCTGGGACGCCGCACCCGCAGGCGCGGTGGTCCATCGCGTGAAGTCCGATGACCCGCAACTCGTCGGCGACGGCCTGACCGAGAACGACGCGATCGCCTTCACGCACAACAATAAGACCACCGTATTGCTGATCAACGCCAACCCGCACGTCAAGTCTGTCACACTCGGCGGCCTTTCGACCGCGAAGAGCATAGCGCGTGTCACGACGAAAGATTCCAACCTCGCTCCGCTTGAAATCGACTTCAGCAACAGCCCGAGCAACAACCGCATTGAACTCAAGCTCCCGCCTCGCAGCATTGTGGTTTTGACCGAAAACTGACTACGGTGAAAAAACACTTCAGCCAATTCCATCGAGAACCGACACGGTGAGGCTTCAAGCCCTTAAACAAGCGAATGCTCGGGCCTTCTGGGGTTGGTTGGATGGTCAACGCGGGCGCATAACTTGGCGATGAATCACGCTTGGCGGCTTTGACGGCGTCATGGGTTTACTCCCGGACCTCATGTAAAGTCACGGTCCAGGGCCACGATTGTAAATGATTGCAACACATGATGACGCGAGAGGCGGCGCCATTTTTCGCTCCTAAAGCTCTAACTTAACATAATAAACCTTATCGGCCCGGGCAGGGCGGTAGAATCGCCGGTTAATTCAGGGCGATCTTGTTC
>JBBQKP010000335.1:0-2282 GCA_038326995.1 Tepidisphaerales bacterium | reverse complement strand
ACAACGACCATCTGTCTGGAAAGCACGGCCGGGATGGGCTCGTCCATTGGACACAAACTCGAGCACCTTCGCGATATCATCAACCAATCAAAGCAGTCAAAGCACCTGGCGGTCTGTCTGGATACGGCCCATCTTTTCGCGGCGGGATATGACTTTCGCGGGAAGAAATATAAAGGGCTGATTAAAGAGATTGATCAAACGATTGGCCTTGATCGCGTGGCGGTTTGGCATCTCAATGACAGCAAGAAGCCGCTCGGCTCTCGCGTGGATCGACACGAACACATCGGCCTGGGGACGATCGGCGACGAAGGCTTCGCTTCGCTGGTTCGAGACAAGCAGTGGAAACAGACGCCCAAGATTCTCGAAACGGCGAAAGAGAAGAACGAAGACGGCCTTGATTGGGACGAGATTAATCTGCGGCGGCTCAGAGGTTTGATGAAGTAAGACGAAGTGAGCGGCAACGAACTGTTGAGCGCGCGAGCCGATTCCACGATGATCAGACGTTCGAACGACCCATCACAGATCTCCAAACAAAAACTGCTTCAACCCTTTCCCCAATGCTAGATCAACTCAAAAACTTCAGTGCCCTTCCCGGTTTGATGGCCCGTGCCAAAGAGATGCAGGAGAAGATGACATCGATGCAGGACGAGCTGGGCAAGAAGCACGTGTCGGCCGACGCGGGTGCGGGCATGGTGTCGGCGACGGTGAGTGGAAAGCTCGAGCTGATCTCGGTGCGAATTGATCGCAAGCGTTTGGGCGTGTCAGACCAGTCGAGCAATAAAACGCCGCTGGGCGATGCGGACATCGAGATGCTCGAAGACCTGATCGTCGCGGCGGTGGGTGCGGCACAGGCGAAGGCGGCAGACCTGATGCGAGTGGAGATGGCAAAACTCGCGAGCGACATGGGCTTGCCGCCCGGCATGCTGCCCGGGCAGTAAATTTCGGATTGAGCTATTGAGAGCTATCGCAAGCTATTGCGAGCTATTCCGTTCTTAGCGCCTCGATCGGGTCCATTCGCGCCGCCCGCATGGCGGGGTACATGCCAAAGCCGATGCCGATGAGCCCGGACACGCCGAAGCTGACCAGGATGCTCCAGGTCGTGACGGATGTGGGGAAGGTCATGCCAAAGAATGCGAGCATCGGCGGGATCATGACGGCCAGGAGTACGCCGAGTGTGATGCCCAGAAGCCCGCCGCCCAGAGAGATGACGGTGGTTTCAATGAGGAACTGAAGCGTGATGTGCTTTTGTTTTGCGCCCAGCGCGCGGCGAATGCCGATTTCGCGGGTGCGCTCGGTCACGGTCGCGAGCATGATGTTCATGATGCCGATCCCGCCGACCAAGAGCGAAAGACTGGCGATGCCGACCATGATGATGTTGAAGATGAGTTGAGTGCGTTCGGCGGCGCGAAGAATCTCGATCGGAGCTTTCACCGAAGCGTCGGCGCGCTGCGGGAGATTCACCATGTTCGACGCGATGCCCGCAAATCGCTCGACGTCTTCCACGCGTTTGGCCTTGATCCAGACCTGCGAAAGTTCGATGAGCGTTCGCTCGGTTGAACCGGCGCGGCGTTCGTTGATGGTGTCGCCGAAGACTTTGCGAGAGATCGAAAGAGGAAAGTAAAGATCGAGGTCGATGTCGCGCCCGATGATGCCCGCGTTGTTCTGATCGGCGCGAAGGCCTGTCGGTAAGAGCACGCCGATGATGTTGACCACCAGCGTGCCACTGCTGGCGGCGCCCAGCGTGACCTGCTGCCCGATCGGGTCTTGCTGGGGGAACATTTGCCTGGCGGCCTCAGCGCCGATGACGGCGACGTTTTCCTCGTTCTTGTATTGGTCAGCCGTGAAGAAGGTTCCACGGTCGAGCCGCAGGTTGATGACGGAAAAGATGTCGGCTGTTGTGGCGATGGCGTTGACGTTGAATCGCGTGCCGTCGATCACGACGCGTTGTCGTGTTTCGCGAAGGGGCACGACGACCTCAACGTTTGGAAGGGTTTGCAGGCGATCGAAGTCGCTTCGCTTCAGGCCGTATTCGAGGATGCGCTGCGTGCGGCTGCTGGCGTCGCTGCTTTCGGGCGGCCTGACGGAAGTGACGACGATGTTGGTCGCGCCGAGTTTTTCCATCTGCTGTCGGGCGGCGTCTTTTCCGCCCTGCCCGATCGCCACCATCGTGATGACCGCCGTCACGCCGAAAATAATGCCCAGCGCCGTCAGGAGTGAACGCAGCCTGTGCAGCAGAAGATTACGCAGGCCCATCTGAAAGTTTTCAAGCAGAAAGATCATGT
>JBBQKP010000334.1:0-2336 GCA_038326995.1 Tepidisphaerales bacterium | reverse complement strand
CCGCCGATGCTTTCGGCCGGGAAGAACTTCACCGTACTCACGCCGAGATCGAGCGCCATTTCGATTTCCGTGCACGTGCTCACGCCCGGCGTGATCGGCACTCCGCGTGCGACGCAATAGTCGACGACCCTGGGGTTCAAGCCGGGCGTGACGATGTATTGCGCGCCGCAGTCGAGGGCCTGTTTGCACAGATCAACGCTCAGCACCGTGCCCGCGCCCAGCAGCAATCCGCCGCGATGAGAGATACGCCGGATGGACTCTGCGGCGGCGCTGGTTCGCATCGTGACTTCCGCAACCGGAAGCCCGCCCGCCACCAGCGCGTCGGCCAGCGGCAATGCGTGTTCGACGCTGTCGATCACGATCACCGGCATAAGTCGGTGCCTGCCTAATTGTTCAAGAATGTTCATGTCGAGTTCCCTCAAGGCTGCTGACTCGTCGGAAGTGAGAAAGAATGTTAATCCTCGTTCGAAAGAAGTTTGCAAAGTCCCGATTTATGTGTGGCGGCAGAGCCACATTCTAGAGGCGTGAGTATAAGCCATGACGAGTTTCTGCATAGCCGGCGAAGGCGATGTGACGAACGGCTCGGCGAGGATGAGAAGATCGACGAAGGTGACAACTCTGTGGGCTTATTGTCCAGGGCACTCTGGTCGCGTCAGCGGCCGGGTAAGCAGTTCTCGGGCTGGGCAGCGCGATCGAATCTGGTACATTTGCCGCCATACAATCTAGTCTTAAACGCACGGCATCTTCGCCGTGCGTTTGCGATTATTCTCAAGCATTTCACCAGGCCTATCGTGATGCAATTTCAACTTCCCCCAACTCTGGATGAACGAATCTACTCGGGGGTTCTGGGCAAGATCATCGGCGTCTATCTCGGCCGACCTTTCGAGCAATGGTCGCACGAGCGGATCGTCCGCGAGCTGGGCGAGGTCCACTATTACGTTCACGAAAAATTGGACAAGCCGCTCATCGTTGCCGACGACGACATCACCGGCACGTTTACGTTCGTGCGATCGTTCGCCGACAACGGATTCGATCCGAACCTCACCGCCACACAAATTGGACACAGTTGGCTTAACTACATCATCGAGAATCGAACGATCCTCTGGTGGGGCGGCATGGGCATGAGCACCGAACACACTGCCTACCTGCGACTCAAAGACGGGATTGATGCGCCCGCGAGCGGATCGATCACTGTTAACGGCACGACAGTCGCGGAACAGATCGGCGCGCAGATTTTCATCGATGCCTGGGGAATGCTTGCCGCGGGCGACCCGACGTTGGCAGCCGATTTTGCGAAGCGCGCGGGCAGCGTCTCGCACGACGGCGAATCCGTCTTCGCCGCGCAAGTCATCGCCGCGATCGAAGCGGCAGCGTTCGTCGAGTCGGATCTCGATAAACTTCTGGACATCGGGCAATCGGTCATCCCGCTCACGTCTCTGATCCACAAACTGATTACCGACCTTCGAGATTTGCGAAGCAAAAGTGATGACTGGCATGTCGGGCTCGCCCGCATTCATGAGCGATACAGCTACGAAATATATGACAGCAATTGCCACGTCATTCCGAATCATGCGGTCGTCATGCTGGGCCTGCTCTGGGGCGACGGCGACTTTGATCGCTCGATGATGATCACCTGCACCGCCGGCTACGACACCGATTGCAATGCCGCAAATGTAGGGTGCATCCTGGGCATCCGAAACGGCCTGGTCGGATTGGAAAAAGGTCACGACTGGCGAGGCCCGGTCGCCGACAGGCTTCTACTGCCGACCGCGGACGGCGGCACGTGTGTAAATGACGCGCTGAATGTGGCGACCGAACTCGCAAACGCCGCCCGACGCCTTCGTGGCGTTGAATCCGTTTTGCCCAAGGGCGGCAGCCGGTTTCATTTTTCGATGCCAGGCTCGGTTCAGGGTTTCATGACCGATCCGCAAACGCCTGCCGCACAAATGCTGAGTAATACGGGTGGCTCGCTTCGCTTGGATTTCCAGCGACTGGCCCCGGGCCTCACGGCGCGAATCGGGACGCCCACGTTTCTTGAAGAATCGCAACTCCGCATCGGCGGCGTGTACGCGATCGTCGCGACGCCGACACTTTATTCGAGTCAAACCATCCGCGCCCGCCTCCGCGCAATCGCACACGAACTGCAGGCCCGGCTCGTCGTCCATGTGGTCGATGTGAATGACAAACTCGTCATCGTCGAAGGGCTCACGATGACCTTGTCGACAGATTGGTCAGATGTCGAATGGGTCTGCCCCGACACGCAGGGCCAGCCGATCGCGAAGATCGGCATTGAAGTGCTCGGCCCGGCAGAGGCGGGCGCGATTGAAATCGATTCG
>JBBQKP010000333.1:0-2337 GCA_038326995.1 Tepidisphaerales bacterium | reverse complement strand
ATCATTGAACTGCCCCGCCTCAAGATCGACGCGGATGGATTCCATCGTCACCGGCTCGGCCGGCGCTGGACGCGGCGGAAGCGAAGCACGAGTCTCGGGCTGTGTAGCGGGTTGTGTAGTCGGCTGCGTGCTTGACTGTGTAGACGGCTGCGTGGTCGCGACATCGTCGGCGGCAACCAACAACGAAGTCATCGACGTCATCGACGTCATTGACGTCAGAACTGTCGTCAACAGAACCGCATCGAGTCTGGCCTTGTTTCGCATACCAACATCCTAGACTCTTCGGCCGCCAATGGGTTAGGGCATTTTTCTCTATAAACGAATCGTTTAACCACGTCCCTCGCGAGTCTTTTTCGTCTAACCCGAGAGTGAAGACGCGGGTGCCACGTTCTGGTACTTCAGAGCGTGCCCGGGACGTCGGCCGAACCGCACGCCCAACCGCACGCTTTGCGAGTACACGAAACGTGGCACCCGGATATTAACCCTGATCAGATCAAATGATGCGAATTCACCCACACGGAATCCGCGCACGGCGTTGCGTGGAACCCAAAAACGCCTTCCTGAAATTTAGCCAGAACACAGTCCTTTGCCATCAACAAACGTCAGATTTGACCCATAAAATTCAGTTGTGCCGCGGCCCAACCCGAACCGTTACAGCCCATACCACTACACTCCCTCACCCGCCATGTTCTTGAAGCGAACGGTCGAGCCGTCGTACACGAGTTCGACCGTGCCCGTCGGGCCGTTGCGCTGCTTGGCGATGATGACCTCCGCCTTGCCGGTCGGCACGTACGCGGCCTCGCCCTGGTGATAATAATCCTCGCGGTGCAGAAGCATGATCACGTCGGCGTCCTGCTCGATCGATCCCGATTCACGCAAATCCGACATTCGCGGCTTATGGCCCTCGCGGCTTTCGCTCGCACGATTCAACTGCGACAACGCCAGCACCGGCACGTTCAACTCACGCGCCACCGCCTTGATCCCGCGGCTGATTTCCGTGATCTGCTGCTGGCGACTTTCGGGCCCCGGGTTTTCCATGAGCTGCATGTAGTCGACCATGATCAGGCGAATGTCGTGCTCCTGCTTCAATCGCCGCGCCTTCGTCCGCAGGTCCAGCGTCGTCAATCCCGACGAGTCATCAATATAGATCGGCATCTTGCGAAGCTCATGAACCACCTTCGCCAGGCGGTGATATTCATCCGTTCCGAGCAGTCCCTTTCGCACTCTTTGCGAATCCACACCCGAGCGCGAACACATGAGTCGCTGCGCGAGTTGCTGCTTCGACATTTCCAGACTGAACACCGCGCACGGAATATTCTTGGCCGCGACTTCCTCGACGATGTTCATCGCAAACGCGGTCTTTCCCATCGAAGGACGCGCGGCGATGATCACCATCTCGCCGTCCTGCAAGCCGTTGAGCATGTCGTCGAGTTCGTAAAACTGCGTGTCGAGCCCGCGGCGGCTCTTCTCTTCGATCATGTGATAGACCGACTCCGCGACCTCGCCCAGATGAGCGACGGCATTGGTTTGCCGCTTCTCTGCGAGCTGAAAAATCTTGCTCGACGTGTGATCAAGAAGCTGATCGGTATCAGTCGTCTCTGAGTACGCATTTCGAATCGCCTCATTGCCGACGGAGATCAACGCGCGCCTGAGCGACTTTTCATGAACGATGCCCGCATACTGCACGCCGTGCGCGGCACTGGGCACGGTGTTGAGAATCTCGCCGATGAACGCCGTCCCGCCGATCTCTTCGAGCCTGCCGCTCTTCTTGAGTTCGTCATTCAAGATGACGGCATCGACGCTCTTGCCCATCGAGTAGAGCGACTTGAGGGCCTCGAAAACGACCTTGTGCTCCTCGAGATAAAACGCCTCAACATCGACGGCCGCCAAAATATCGCCCGCGATGTCCTTATCCAGCATCAGACTCGCCAGCGTGCACCGCTCAGCATCCAGAGAGTGCGGCGGGAGACGATCGAGAATACTGGCGGGACGTGGAAATGCGGACATGTGGAGAACTTTCCTTCCGTGGACGAAAACACTTTCTCATTTCAAGATATCCGCAGAGTCTATGTCCGCAGAGTCTATATCCGGAGTCTATCGAACCCAACACCGAAGGTCATGATTCGCGCCGTCGACGATCAACTCACCCACAAAGTTGTCCACGAGTCGGATGAGTATTCTCCAGACACCGCCGTTATAGGGGTAGGAAAGGCCAGTTGATTCTGGCCTCTCCTCCCTCCGAACCGGACGTGCAGATTTCCCGCATCCGGCTCTCCAGTCAACAGGTCTGTGTAACCACAGGCTCGAGTATCCTCGCACGGGCTTCCTTCAACGTGT
>JBBQKP010000332.1:0-2431 GCA_038326995.1 Tepidisphaerales bacterium | reverse complement strand
GCGAGCGGAGCGTGCTCTCGGCTGCTGCCGCAACCGAAATTTTTCCCGCCGATGATGATCGTGTACTCGCTGCGGAAGGCGTCGCCTTTGACGAACGGCACGTCGCCGCCCGGCAGGCCGGCCTGTCCTTCGGGCACGCCGCTGTTGGCGTATTTGCCGAAATATTTCCGCTCTTCCAGGACGGTCGGGTCGTAGCTTAGAAATTGAGCAGGAATGATCTGGTCGGTGTCGATGTTATCGCCCAGAACGTACGCGGTGCCGGAGATGATCTTTTCCATTGCATGAACAGCCTAGGCGACTGTCGCGGGTAGTGGAAGGGCGCGTGGAAGAACCCGGTTCGCTGGCCCACGGTGACTCGCCCGACGGGCCGACCCAATTGAAACCGGCATGTTGCCGCAGCGACACATTCAATGACCTTGATGAAGTGCGTTTTATCGGACGGACTGGAGGCATGTCAGGGAGCGGAGTTTTGTGGTGAGACGAACTGCAAGCCGTAGGGTGCGATTCATGGGTGATCGGATTGGCGAATGAAAGATTTCGTTTGCATTCTTGCCGAATCAATCAGAACTTATTCAATAGAATGTCTCGAACGACAACCATCTTCAGGGCGGGCAATGCGTTGATCTACGCGACGGTCCTCATGATCCCTCTTGCGGGAATTCTGTCCCTGGCGGTCGATCTGGGCCGGGTTCAGGTCACCAAAAGCCAGCTTCAGGCCGCCTGCGACAACGCCAGCCGACAGGCAATGGCGCGGCACATTCAGTCGCAGGGCAATGTCGATCAGGTCATCGCCAGCACAACGACCGCGATGGGCGACAACGCCGTCGATGGGATTGCGGCGTCCATCGGTGCGACGTCGAGTAGCACCGGCACAATACAATTCGTCGACTGGAACTCGTCCACCAAAACGTACACCGTCCTATCCGGCACGGCCCGATCAGGTGCGGACGCGATTCGCATCCACGCCTCTCGCGACGTCTCGACAATCTGGGCGAGGATTCTTGGTCTAAACAGCGTCAGGGTCACCGCACAAACTGTCGCGTCGACGCGAGCCAACACGGGCACGGTCGGCGCCAACGACAGCGTCGATGTCTCCGTCAACGGCGAGGCCGCCGTCTGGTGGGCAAACGTTCCCAACTCCGCCCCCAACTTCGGCGGGTTCAACGACAATGCCGTCACCAACAAGCCGGTCTAGATCAACCTCGGTGGCGGAATCAAGCCGGGCGACCCCATAACCTTTACCAACATCTCCGGCGCTACGTGGCCCAGCGAATGGTTCGGCTACCAGACCAACCAGTCGCTCATCCCGGGCTGGGCACTCTTCCCCGCAGAAGGAGCCTGGGTCATGTCCAACTCCAGCATGAACGGCATCGCCGGACTCAACGCCAATTGTCACGGACTGGTAGGCGTGTTCATCGAAACCGGCGACCCACGATCCCGCGCAGCCCCGACCGCGCTCGATCAGGGTTCGCAAGCCTCACGTGACCTGATTGAGTACCGACCCCAACTGCGTCAGCCCTTCTTTATCGGCGACGGTGTGACCTCCTCTGGCGTCAGGCAAACGTTCATCGCGCCCTCCGGCACCGCCAAACTCGTCCTGGGTATCCTCGACGTTAACGGCATCTCAACCTACAACGCCGGCGCCATCAGCGTTCGCGCCAACCGTGTCTCCAGTGCTGTTGTTCAAGTGGACTGATGCTTCGGCAAGACCAGGATTTTTATGAAAACTTCGCCTATTCTTGAACCGCCAGTGGGGGATCAAAACTTCTAGTGGACTGTCTTGTCTCGGCCATTTCCACCTTCGCTTGCTTCGTGTGCGGTGCTTTCAGGCGAGACCCGGCTAAGGCGAAATGCGAATCTGTTGAACCCGAAATGTCTGGACAAGACGCCTTTCGTCAGTTGCACGGTTCGGGCCTATCATTGGGCCTCATGTCATTCATACCGGGAATCATCGTCGTCGATCACGGCTCTCGCCGCATGGAATCCAATCTCATGCTCGAAGAAGTCGCGAAGTTATTCGCCATCCGATTCGGCTCACGCTTCGCCATCGTCGAGGCCGCTCACATGGAACTGTCAGAGCCCTCGATCGAGTCCGCCTATCGCAAATGCGTATCGCGCGGCGCGGACCGCATCATCATCGCTCCGTTCTTTCTGGCGATGGGCAAGCACTGGACACGTGATATCCCCAGTCTGGTCAATCAGGCATCGATGCTGTTCCCCGGCACGTCGTATCAAATCGCCGAGCCGCTTGGCATCGACGACCTGATTCTGGATCTCTTGCACAAAAGGCTGACATCGACGCAGCAGCCGATCTTCCAGGCCGGGGGCGTGGACGAGCGCCTGGCAGATCTCGAGCCCACATCCAGGCGCGAGCAGTGCACGAGCTGCCCGTTCGAGGTCAAGCCCGACGGGTCGATCACGCGAAAGCTGA
>JBBQKP010000331.1:0-2458 GCA_038326995.1 Tepidisphaerales bacterium | reverse complement strand
ACCGCCATCACCATGATGTTCAGCACGCCGAAAGCTGCGACGACCATGAGCGCGGCATTGATGAACAGGGTGATGACTTTCTGGATCGCAAAAATCTTGAGAAAGTTTTCGTTGCTCTCCTGCCACGCCTGAGTTTTATATCCGACGACGCCTTCGATCTGCGTCGCGATCTGAGGCGCGAGGTTGTAATCATCGAGCCTGAGAATGATCTCGTTGACGATATTTTTCTTGTCGAGCAGCGACTGTGCTGGCGAGAGCAGCATGTAAGAGCGTGTGTAGTCGACCGGGACGATGCCGGTCTCGAAGATGCCCACGACCTTGCCGTACACGACGGTTCCGGTGGGGCTTGTCAGGGTGATGGAGTCATCGACGTTGACGCCCAGGTTGAGTGCGATGCCGCGTCCCAAAACGATGCCGTTGGCGCTTTTTTTGAGTCGATCAAACGAGCCGCTGATGACTTTCTCGCCGATGGTGGTGACTCGAAGTTGTTGCTCGGGCTCGACGCCGAGGATCTGCAAGGCGTAGGTTTTCGTGCCGTACGACGCGACGGCGTTTCCCGTCACACTCGGAGCGGCCGCGATGACGTGCGGGAAGCGCTCGAGCTGGCGAATCAGGCCCGTTGGATTTTTGATCTGCTTGATCTCTTCGCGCGGCTTGACGCCTTCCATCACCAAAACCGCGTCGGGCGTATTGACGGCGCGCTGGAGAATCAGCGTCTGCGTCTGACGCGGCTCGTCGGCAATGGTTATGTGGCCGCCCGACTCGACGGTCTCGATGATAAATTTGTCCTGAAACCCCGCCATCATCGACGACTGCGTGATGAACATCGCCACCGAAATCATGACGCCCAGCACGCAAATCAGCGTCTGACGCATGTGGGCGGTGAGATAACGAAGGGCGATGAAGAGAGTCAATAGAGTGGTGAGTGAATGTGATTGAGAGGGTGTTACACGATCAGAACTCGCCGCTGAACACTTCGGTTGCCGGGCCGGTCATGATGACGTGGTCGTTTGGAAGCCAGTCGATCTGCAAGTCTCCGCCGGGCAGGGTGATGGTGACTTTCCGCTGTGTGTCTTTGGTCCCGGTGCGTTTGGTCAGCGCACCCGCGACGGCGACGGCGCACGCACCCGTGCCGCACGCCTGTGTGAGTCCGCTGCCGCGTTCCCACGTTCGCATTTTGATGTGCGTTGGGGAAACGACCTGTGCGATATGAACATTGATGCGATTGGGAAACGCGGGATAATTTTCCAGCTTCGGGCCGACGGTCGCGAGGTCGATCGCAAACACGTCATTGACGAACCAAACCATGTGCGGGTTGCCCATGGAGACGAATGTGGCTCGAACGACCTCGCCGTCGACTTCCATGGCAAGTGAGTATTCGAAGTCGCCGCGCTTGCTGAAGAATGGATTACGGCCGCGAGTGCCTTGCTTGACGGGGATGTCGGAGAGTTCGAGCAGCGGCTTATCCATATCGACGCTTGCGGATGCGACTTTGCCATCCGCGCCCAGCGTGAGTGCGATCAAAAGAATGCCGCGACCGGTTTCGACGGCGATCGGGTTGGATTTGGAAAGCCCGTGGTCGTAGGCGTATTTCGCGACGCACCGCACGCCGTTGCCGCACATTTCGCCTTCCGTGCCATCGACGTTGAACATCCGCATTCGAACGTCGGCCACTGTGGAGGGCAGAATAAGAATCAATCCGTCACCGCCCACGCCGGTGTGCCTGTCGGCGATTTTCCGGGCCAAATCAGCCGGATCGGCGACGTGTTCTTTAGCGGCGTCGATGTAAACGTAATCGTTGCCCAGACCGTGCATCTTGGTGAATTTCATCCAAGAGAGCTTAGGCGCATGACGGCAATTCGTCACGTCCATAGGCACGTTCGCAACTGCAGTCTCGAACTAAATCCCCGACCACGCCTCGCAAGGCGTCTGGTTCAAAACTTGAATGCGGCGAAGCTGCTTTTCTTCATCCCGATGCTCGTTCCAAAGCACAAACGCATGGTAGGGCGTGTCGCCTCTGGACATGCCGTGAATCGCATCGGCCAGCGCGTCGTGCTCCTCTTCAGGTACGAGATCGCAGACCGAATCGAACAAATCTACAGACAAGTCGGTGGTGCGAATGAACGCGACGGCGTCCATGTCGACCTCGGGCATCAGGCCGCGCAATTCGACGCGGGCCATCGTGAGATTGAGCGGCGGCCCGTCGCTCTGTGGCAAAGCCCGCACGGGCTCGCGAACTTGTTCGCGAGCGTTATCACCTGTGTTCGCGGTCACGACTTCTGCGTCAACGACATCATTGGGCGAGCGATTGGCCTGACGCTGAAACTGGGTTTGAACCCGCCGCATCTGCTGCTTGAGCTGTCGAATTTTGGCGTACACCACCATGCCGGCGATCAGCGCGATCGTCAGCACGGTTCCAAGGACGATAAGGGTGAGCACGCCGATCCATTCTAGGAAG
>JBBQKP010000330.1:0-2487 GCA_038326995.1 Tepidisphaerales bacterium | reverse complement strand
CCTGCTGCTCTCCACCCTGCCTCGCGGCAACGCAGTTGCAGTCGATCACGGGCCGGAGAACGTGTGCCCGGAGAGGACTTGCACCTCTCAATGGTGTCGCGCTTTCAGGCGCACTAGCCGCCAGCTTGCTGGCGCTTCGTCAGGCTCGACTTGCACAACAAGCACCAGCAAGCTGGCGGCTTCGCGAGTGAGAGAGAATTCAAAGGTGCGCGGTGTTCTGTTGACCCCGCGCGCTCGCCGCCGAGTTCTGTGTTTTTGCGCCGAGTTGCGCCGAATTACGCCTGTTCACCCCATTTCGCATGCTATTTCCACCCATTTGCGCAGGCTCGTTTCCGTCATCACTCGGCCCATCTCCTGGCCGCCGCACACCTTACGCCGCCGCCACTCACCTGGGCCCATTCGAAATGCGCACTTTGAGTTCGCATTGACTGTCCGCCGCGCGGTCCAGACCCATGTCGCCGTCACCTGTCCCATTTGCACATTGACGCATCGCGATCAGCGCGCAAATCTGAAGCGCATCCTCTTGCTCATTTCGCCGCAGACGCGCGCGACGACTCAAACAACAACAATCGCGCGACAACAATCGCGCGACATTCGACCCAACATCGCTCTACGATCTCGCGACCTCCCGCAGGCTCGCGCCCGCGGCGAAACGAGGACCACGAAGAAGCCGCATATCCGACTGAACCTTTCACTCCTTTTTCCATCGCTAAAAAATAACGTTGACAAAAATCAACACGCGTGCGATTCTTGTCGTACTGACGTCGCAGCGGGTTCGATGTTCGGCCTCCCGCACGTTGTCACGCATTTTTGGGGAAAATCGATGTCATCGTCCTCTTCTTCTCGTCGATCGCGCTCTTTATTCACCCCCCCAACACCCGTCCCCGCAAATTAACGGGCGGCCAGTTGGCAGGTGGCCAGTCGCTTCTCGTTGAGCCGCTCGAACCGCGAAAGCTTCTTTCCGGGACCGCCAGCATGTTTTTGGTTCTCGACGAAACCAGTCAAGGATCGCCCCGACAGGGCATTCGCGTTCGCTTCGACAACGACGTAAGCGCCTCACTGTCATCAGGCGATGTCGAGCTGTTCAACCTCGCCACCAACACTGCCATCCCGCTGAACACGCCGACGTGGAACGCCGCGTTAAAGGAGGCGACGTTCACGATCGCCACCCCATCTCCCATCCTTCCCCGCGGCAACTACGAAGCGACGATTCAAGCGAATTCCGTCGTGCCCGGCCTCAATTTCGATACGACGCACCAGACTTTTTTCGATCAAGCGGATTTTAACCGCGATCGCGCCGTGAACTTCGATGATCTTGTGACGATCGCGCAGAATATGGACCAGTCGCCGCGAACGTGGTTGCAGGGCGATGCGGATTTGAACGGCACGGTCAACATGGCGGACCTCACGATTTTGTCTCGCGGTTTCAATACAACATTACCCGCCCCGCCGACGTTCAATACGACATTGACCGTGTCGGCAGACCCGCAGCGCGTGGGCACAAACCTGACGCCGATCCGCGTCGTGTGGACCGACAGCGAATTTCTATCCTTGTTTGGTGAAGGAAATTCTTCCTTTCAAACACCATCGACGTATCGCGTCTATCGTCGCGCCTCGGCCGTGGGTTTTGGATTCACACAGATATCGCCCGAAAACACGACGTTTGCGATCCGAAAGGGCGTCGTCACGTTCATCGACACCACCCCTCAGGACGGGACGAAATACGACTACCGCGTTCGGCCGGTCTATGCCGACGGCTCGATGGCCAGCGGCTCGTCGATCAAGTCCGCGACGAGTGTGTTGCCCGCGCCGAACGTTACCGACCTCACCTTGAACGATGCGACGGGCGTCATCAGCTGGAAGGACAACAGTCAGAACGAATCGGGCTTTCGGCTGCTGCTCACCCATATTGGAGACGCAACAACGCAGACGATCGATTTCGCCGCTAACGCCGACGGCGACGACTACGCCTTCATCCCCGATCTGACTGGCAACACCGAGTATTCGTTCGTTCTGAGTGCGTTTAATTCCGCGACCAGCAGCAGTCCAACGCTTCCCGAAGTGGATATGACCCAGCTCGCGGGAAGCGTCGCGGAGCCGGGGGAGTCTTGGACGCTCGTGCAAGGGTTCAACGGCGCACAGCAGTCACCAGGGACGACGTTCGGCCCGCGGACGGGGCCGACGGCCGCAGAGCCACAGGCACCGACGAAGCTGACGATCAACAACTTGTTGAGGCACACGTATGTGACGGCAGAATTTCAGATTTCCATACCGCTCTCAGCCAATATAGTTCCGCCCCTTGTTACCGTTACCGCGAAGCTCGGCGGAAAAACAGTACAAGGCGTGTTGGGCTACAACAGTTACTATTTGTCGCACACCTACGGAGGTTCGCTCACCTTCGCTCATACCGACAGTTCCCTCGATTTGGAAATTACTGTGTCCGGCCTGCCCGTCGGTGCGACCTACGGCACGCTCGATCACGGCGGG
>JBBQKP010000329.1:0-2513 GCA_038326995.1 Tepidisphaerales bacterium | reverse complement strand
CAACGATCGCAGGTTTTTGGCTGCGATGGTTCGCAGCGCGTTGCCATCGTCCATTTCGATCATCGCACTGCCCGCACGCGCCGAAAGCGCGACGGCGTCGTGTTTATCTGCGGCCTCGATCAGTTGATCAATATCCTCTGACGGAACCACACACCGGGCCGCATCCTGCACGATCACATGAGTGATGTCGGGCGAGAGCTTTGCCGCCGCCGACGCGAGCTGTTCGAACATCGATGTGCCCGAAACGACTTTCACACCCGCAAACATCAGGTGACTGCCGAATTTGGTCTTGGCCTGTTCGACGAAGTCGGGTGTGAGACAGAGGAGGATCTGGCCGATCGGATCGCGGTTGAGAAACGCGTCGATCGACTTGAGGAAAACCTCGCGGCCGTCGATTTTGATCAGTGCGTGGCCGGCCGGGCCGTTTTCCGGATGGGCGGTGAAGAGAATGGTCGCGATCTTTGTCATGGACGACGAGAATACGTCGAGTTCATACGAACTACACGCTCAATCGTTCGACGAACTTTACGTCAAGCGCACACGGCCGAATCAGCCCGCGTGCGACATCATACATACGCCCGTGCGTCGCTTGAGCCGCTTCTGACATGAGCTCGTAAGGCCGATTGCACACGTCGAAGAATCCGCTGTTGTACGCCTCGCCGTCGAAACGACCCAGAGCATTTTGGTCGTACATCGTGAACCAGTGCACGCCGATACACCACGGCTTGGCGGCGTGTTGTTCGACGTAGTTACGAAACGCATTCGCGCGGTCCTTCTGCGTCGCGACCGTCACCAGCGCCGCGGACGGTAAGCCGACGTCGGGCGAACCGAAGTGAAACTCGCCCACCAAGACGGGAAGCCCAGTCGCGATTAATGCGTCTTCCGCATATGCCTTGGGGCCGTTGCTGTAGCTGTTGATACTAAACACGTCAAACGTCTCCATGCCTTCTCTCGCCCATTTCGGCGGAAGCGTGTGATAGCGTGCGCCCATGTTCAGGTGATTCGGGTCGACCGCTCGGCACGCATTCGAAGCCGTGGTGAAGTATCGCCTGCACAGCACGCCGCTGAAGTCTGCGAGTTGGGCCCGTGCCTTGTCGCTCAATCGCGTTGTTGCCGCCGACCACCTGCCAGAGGCAAGTTTTCCGCGCGTAAGGCCGGGCATGTCCCAGGCGATCGCCAGCGCTTCATCGGTCGGATATTTTTGCGTCGCCCACTTCGCAAGTTCATCGCGAGAGTGCGCGTGATCGGTGTTGTAGAGCATCCCCGCGGCGATGGTCTGCTCTGCAAATCCCCACGTCGGCTCGTTCATGAGAAAGTATCCGATCAGGGCCGGCTCGTCGCGCGTCGGTGCAAGCTGCTTCGCCCACTCGCTGGTGAGCATTTCGAATCGTGGGTCAAAGACGTCAGGAAAATTGCGGAACATCATCGGCAATTCGTCTCCGGGCATCCCTTGCATTGGCATGACGTACGGAAACGCGAACTTCGGACCGATGGTCAGGTCAGACCAGTTGGCGATGGTGTTGAAGCCGAGCTGCTTGAGTTCAGACACCGCGATGCGTTGCCAGTGGTCTCGCCAATTTTTTGGGCCGAATGCGCGGATGCAATTCGCGATCGTGAAGTGGACGGAGTCGTTCGAGATTGCGTCGGCGAATTCACCCTTTTGATCTGGAATCCACTCGAGCGCTTTTCTCAAGCCTGTGATTCTGGCGTTATCGCCCGGCGTGACGCAGCAAGGCCCGGCACTGAAAAATAGATGGCCATCAGGATCGATCAGCCACCACCGTTTTCCGTCGTGATGTTTCGTGAAGAAACCCGTCACGGCGGGCTTCGCATCTTTTTCATCTGCAACGAGACCGCCCCACCGCGATCGGCCGGGCGAGAGTTCGATCGGCAAGGTCGCGCGCTCGTGTTGTTGTGTAAGCAGCGCGACGACCTGCGCGGCAGACCCGGTGCTGGTGTTTGCTTCCGGCCCGCGTGTCTTGCCCGGCCAATCGCGAAACGTCGCCTGCCCGACCTCATCAATCAGCGGCGCATCGGGAATCAACGGGTCGTGAAGCATCGCCGGCGCTTCGAGAGAAGCTCGCCAGGGCGTCATGCACCATTTGATCGCGGCATCGGGCTTCTGCGATACGACGGCCAGGCGAATGTGCCCGATCGTTTGCGGCGCGATCAACACCCCGCCGCACATGGGCTTGAGGAACCCCGCCTCGCGCGGCAAGAGCCAGGCGTTGAGTCGAAGCTCTTGCAGGTTCAATCTCACGCGCGACTGCACGCGCGGATAAATGCTGAACGTGAGTTGAAACGCTTCGCCGTCGGGCTCGGCCGCGAGTGCGAGCACAAACTGCGTGATCGTGTCGCCGTCGAGAAAAAATTCGGCCGTGAGCCAGTGATTAAATGAAAGCGATCCGACATCAATGCGATCGCGCACGCGACTGCCGCGCGTGGGCGATTCAAACCAAATTGCGCCGGGCAAAATGTCCGCGCCCGTTGTCGAAGAAATGTCGAAATATTCG
>JBBQKP010000328.1:0-2532 GCA_038326995.1 Tepidisphaerales bacterium | reverse complement strand
AAAACCTTAATTTCATGGGGATTCGCCCCGGGCAATTGGTGTAAAGACGCGCTCGCGTCTGCGAACCAAGCCGCGGCGCGCAGAGCTGATGAAGCCGAGCTTCGGCAGATCATCGATCAGTTCGCACCGCCGCCTTTGCCGCCGGCCGTTGCACTTCGGCCACTGGGCGCGGTGGGCTATCACACCAACATCATCGCAGAGAACGACGGCGACGCTCAGAACATCCAGTCCGTTGAACGCCATATGCAGGAACTGATGCGCGTGCCCACGATCCGCGCCGGCGCAGTCATGCCCGATGCGTGCCCGTCGGGTCAGGCGTTGGGCACGATCCCCGTCGGCGGCGTCGTCGCGGCGGAAAACGCGATCCATCCCGGCATGCACTCGGCCGACATCTGCTGCTCGATGGCGATCAGCATCTTCTCGCGCGACTCCAAACGCGCCCCTTCCGACGTGCTCGACGCCGGCATGAAGCTCTCACACTTCGGCGGCGGCGGTCGGCCGCGCGACGCGCTGATGCCACTGCCAGATTCCATCCTCGAGTCGTTTCGTAAGAATCCATTCCTGCTCCGCTTCCTCGACTCTGCCGTCGAACATTTCGCCACACAAGGCGACGGCAATCATTTCTTCTACGTCGGGCACGTCCGCTCGACCGGCGATCTCACACTCGTCACGCATCACGGCTCGCGAAAGCCCGGCGCGATGCTCTACAAGCAGGGCATGGTGATCGCGGAGGCGCTGCGAGCGAAAATCTCGCCCGAAACGCCCTCGCACAACGCGTGGATCATCGCCGATTCGCAGGTCGGGCAGGACTACTGGTCTGCCCTTCAACTGCTGCGCGAATGGACCAAGGCCAGCCATTTTGCGATTCACGATCGCGTCGCGAATTCACTGGGCATGAAGGTCGCGGATCGGTTTTGGAACGAGCACAACTTCGTTTTCCAAAAGAGTGACGGCCTGTTCTATCACGCCAAAGGCGCGACGCCCGCGTGGGATAAATTCGCCGCCGACAGCACGGGGCTGACGCTCATTCCGCTGAACATGGCTCAGCCGATCTTGATCACGCGGGGCAAGAACGCGCCGCACGGGCTGGGCTTCGCTCCGCACGGCGCGGGCCGAAATTTCAGCCGAACCGCGTACCTGCGACAGCAGGCCGGCAAGACGCCCGCCCAGATGATCGCAGAGCAAACCGCGGGCATCGACGTGCGATTTTTCAGCGGCGTGCCCGACGCCAGCGAGTTGCCGCTGGCTTATAAAGATGCCGACACCGTTCGCCGCCAGATCGAATCGTTCGGCCTTGCAGAAGTCGTCGACACCATCGAACCCGCGGGCAGCATCATGGCCGGCGACTGGCAACAGGATGCGCCGTGGCGGAAGAAGAAAGTGTCGCGCGCTGCCGCGCAACGTGAAGCCATCAACGATTCGATTCTCGACGCGGAATAGGGCTTGACCTCGCGTGATTGGTTGTACTCTTTGCGTATGTCGTCTTCCTCCGAAATGTCCGCCGCCGTCGAGTGCCACGCGTGCGGGTACGACATTCGCGCGCAGTTGCCTGACACGCAATCGCCCGACACGCAATTGCCCGACACGCAATTGCCCGATGCGAAATGCCCCGAATGCGGCACGCCCGTCGCAGACTCACTAACGATCAACGCGATCCCGCGTCGCCCGGCCTGGCGCGACAGCGACCCGCGCTGGCGAAGGCGAGTGCTCGCCGGGGTGTGGGTGCTCGTTCTGATCCCGCTGTTCCCGCTGCTCCTGACGCTCGACAATGTCGCGGCTTGGAATATCCCGACGCCTTTCGACTTCAAGGGCGCGCTCCTTCTAAAAGACACCTTCTTGGTCGGCGGCCTCGGGGTCATCCTGGTCTTCTCACATGTGGTCGTGTGCATCGGCTTCGTACTGCTATTTTCCAGTGAACAAGGGAGGCGGCAATCTCGATGGGATCGAACCCGCAGCTGGGGTGTCGCGTTCTGTTACCTCCTCCTTTTTTTAGGACTCATCATAGTCGGTTTCATGATCTCGCTCGGTTTGGCCGGCATTTCTGCGTTGCTCCTGTCGATGCCGCCCGAGTATCAACCATCCAGAACGAACGTGATTAGCTACATCAGTTGGGCTTATCTTCGATACGGGCCGCACCCGACAAAGATCTCCGACGCGTCGTTCGTCTTCGTTTCGTCGGTCGTTGTTTTGCTCGCGTGCGTACAGTTGTTCAATGCCCTGCGAAGCTCTGGGCCCAGGTTCGGGCGTCGTGTGCTGGCGGTGATCATTCTTGCTCCACTCGTGTTGACTGCGTTAGCTCAAGCCGTTTACGCGGTGCGGTATGCGACGGATTTCGCGAAAGCCGACGACCTCATTCTCTTCGGATATTTCGAACTAGGGGATCTGAAGCGAGGTGCCCTCAGGCTTTGGTCACACCCGTTTCGGTTGACTGTTCTCTACTTTCGTGATTTCGTGTTTATGTACGAGGCGTCGAAGTCGCTTTCGCTCATGGTCATCGCTCTCTGGCTCACCGTCGCGCAGTTCGCCGCCATG
>JBBQKP010000327.1:0-2552 GCA_038326995.1 Tepidisphaerales bacterium | reverse complement strand
TTTATCGCTGGCGAACTCTGTGAGGTCTGCGAAAAGCTGCGGACCCTACGCGCTTGTCGTGACTCATGATTTTTGACGACGCGCTTCGAGGCCGCGCGCCACATGCGATGCGCTGCGGTGCGAACGATGCCTTCACTTACTCACGACGTGAAACCAATCGGCCGAGTGCAATATGCGCTTCTGAGTGCGCTTAATTCGATCGCCCACGTTGAAAGGCCACGGCGTAACGTGAGGGCCGGCCAGGGGATGGGCCAGAGTGGGCCAAGAAAAGCAATCGCGGCCGAGGGTGAAACACCACGCAAGACGGTGCCTAACGCGTGCGAAAGGATGGAAATCGGTCTAAATCGGCGGCAAAATCGTGTCGGATGTCAGACGTGTGCGACAGAATTGTTCAACAAACCTGTGTCTCATTCGGTATATAGTCCTGGCATGACCACGCTACCGAATTGGCCGCTCGAAGATGTTCTGAGACTGGTCCGCATCGCGATCGCGGAGGACATGGGGACGGATCGCGACGATTGCACCGCGCGACTGACCATCGACGAAAATGCCGTCGGCGTGGGCACGCTATTGCAGAAGGCGGTCGGCGTGGCGTGCGGCATGCCGCTGGTCGAGCACGTCGTCAAACTTTTCGATCCCAAACTCACCGTCGAAATGATTCCGGGCTTCCACATGGAACTGATCGAAGGCCGATTTTCCGATCAGAAGACGACGCCGCTGCTGCGCCTCCGCGGGCCGATGCGGTCACTGCTGGCGGCAGAGCGAACCGCCCTCAATCTTCTGCAATATCTTTCGGGCGTCGCGACGCTCACGCACCGCTTCGTAAGGCGAGTCGAGGGCACACGCGCACGCATCTGCGACACGCGAAAAACCTTGCCGGGCTATCGCGCACTCGGCAAATATGCCGTCCGCGTGGGCGGCGGGCTCAACCACAGAACGGGTCTTTACGACATGGTGCTGGTCAAGGACAACCATCTCGCGGCGATGGGCGTCGCGTGGCAAGCGGGGCTCAAAAACATGATCGCACGAAGCCGCCAGGAAGCGCCCGCGCGACGCATCGAAGTGGAAGTCGCGGACTTCGATCGCTTCGGCAAGGTTCTGGAAATCGACGGCATCGACATCATCCTGCTCGACAACATGGACTGCCCGGCCATGACGCGCTGCGTCGAGAAACGCTCGACGCTCGGCAAAAATCACATCGAGCTCGAGGCCTCGGGCGGAGTCACCCTCGAAACCGTACGGAACATCGCCCTCACCGGCGTCGAACGCATCAGCGTCGGTGCGCTCACCCACTCCGCACCCGCTCTGGATATCTCGCTCGAGATCGAAGAGGAGTGATCGCGATCATCAATTCCGCGCTATCTCTCTCGAATATCAGTCCTATTGAAGAAGCAACTAAACATCTGTTTCTGGGCCGTCTGTCAGGACACTTATGGCGATCAATGCAAACGTCTTTCGCACGCGATTCATCGCTCGTGGTGCAACATCAAAACGCGCGACCGAATTTTCAAGTAAATTTTCGAGATTTTGGAATAGCCGATTCCAGTGCGTGACGTCGACCACTTATCATGCTATTGTATCGGGCCCTGTGCCTGTAGCTCAGTTGGTAGAGCCACCGGCTTTTAACCGGTTGGTCGTGGGTTCGAATCCCACCGGGCACATCGTTTTTCGTGGTTTTTCGGGAGTTTTCACTCTCCGGTTTTGTCCAGTCTTGGCGTCCAGCACACTTCGGCATCGCATGTCACGGGAAACATAATGGACGAAAAAATCATAGACCTCGTGATAGTAGGCGGAGGCGCGGCAGGGCTTGCGACGGCGATCTTCGCCGCCCAGGCAGCTCAATCCGAAGGCGCTGAATTGCGAATCGTCGTTCTTGACGGGGCTAAACAACTCGGCGCGAAAATTCTCGTTTCGGGCGGAGCCAGGTGCAACGTCACGCATCACGAAGTTCGCCCAGTAGATTACAACGGCTCTCAGAACATCATTCGCAATATCCTGGCGGCGTTCGGCGTGGATGACACGATCGAGTGGTTCGAGTCGATGAATGTCGAGCTCAAACAGGAGCCGACGGGAAAGCTGTTTCCCGTGGCCGACACGTCGCGTGCGGTCGTTGCGGCGCTGCTGAAACGGTGTGCGGAACTGAACATCGAACTGCTGACGGATCATCGCGTGACGCAGATCATTCTTCCCTCGGATGACTTCGCCGCATTCAATATCGTTCACAGCCAGGGCATCACTCGCGCCAGCCGCGTCGTGATGTGCACGGGCGGAAAGTCACTGCCCAGAACAGGCAGCGACGGCGGCGGGTGGGAGATTCTCAAAACCCTGGGCCACACGGTGACGCCCTCGTTCGCCGCGTTGGTTCCGCTCGTGCTCGCGCCGACCATGTTTCACGGCGAACTCTCGGGAATCGCCCAGGACGTCGAACTTTCGACCTTCGTCCAGGGCAAGCGGATCGACCACCGGGCCGGCAGTTTGCTGTGGACGCATTTTGGAATCAGCGGGCCTGTCGTGATGGACGCCAGCCGATTCTGGACGATCGCGCAGGAAAC
>JBBQKP010000326.1:0-2556 GCA_038326995.1 Tepidisphaerales bacterium | reverse complement strand
GCCGAGGCGGACATGCCCGAGCGGACGCACGAGATCAACGTGCTCGCGGCACAGATCGCACGACGCGCTTGCGACAAGTTCGAAACCGCAGACCGCCCGCGTTATGTCATCGGCGCGGCCGGCGGTGGGACCAAGCTCCTGACTCTGGGCATGACCACATGGGACATCGCCGAGCAGAGCTACTTCGCGCAGTTCACCGGCCTGATCGACGGCGGGGCCGACGTGCTGCTTTTCGAGACGCAGCAGGATCTGCTCATCGTCAAGTGCATGATCGTCGCGGCAGAGCGAGCCTTCTCCAGCCGCAACAAACGACTGCCCATCATGATCCAGGCGTCGATGGATCAGGACAACGGCAATCAGATGCTGGCGGGCTCTGACGTCTCCGCGTTCGTCAACGCGATCGCCGCGTACGACTGCGTCGATTCGCTCGGCCTGAACTGCGCCTTTGGCCCGACCGAACTCACCGAGGCGACACGTTACATCGCACAGAATTATCCCAAACGCGTCAGCTGCCTCCCCAACGCGGGCATGCCCATCATGGTCGACGGCAAAACCCATTTCCCGATGGGCCCGGCCGACTTCACCAAGGGCGTCGTGCGATTCATTACCGACTTCGGCGTGGATATCGTCGGCGGATGCTGCGGCACGATGCCCGAACACCTGGGCCTCTTGTGCGACGAGCTGGGTATAGGCAATCACAAGAAGAAGGCCGTTTCCCGTGCCGCGCGGACCATCGACACCAGGCCTCAAATCAGTTCGCTCATGAGCGCCGAAGACGTAAGGCAGGACAACAGCTATCTCATCGTCGCCGAGCGGACCAACACCAACGGCAGTCGAAAGTTTCGCGAACTCCTCGCCGCCGACGACTGGGACGGCCTGGTCGGCATGGCACGCGACGAAATGAAGGGCTCGCACGTTCTGGACGTCTGCGTCGATTTCGTGGGCCGCGACGGCGTGCGCGATATGCACGAGGTCATCAAGCGGTATGTCAACTCGATCGCCGCGCCGATCATGCTCGACTCGACCGACCCGAAGGTGATGGAAGCGGGCCTGAAACTCGCGGGCGGACGCTGCATTCTCAACAGCACGAACCTGGAAGAAGGCGAAGAAAAGTTCGGCCAGGTCTGCTCGCTCGCGAAGAAATACGGCGCGATGATTGTGGCCGGTACGATCGACGAAGACAAGATAAACGCGATGGCGCGAACGCGCGAGCGGAAGATCGAAATCGCCACGCGAATTCGCGATCTCGCGGTCAATCAGTTCGGGCTCAAGGACAGCGACATCATGTTCGACCCACTCGTTTTGCCGATCTCCACCGGCATCGAGGAAGACCGTCGCAACGCGCTGGAAACCATCGAAGGCACTCGCCTCATCTCCAAACACTTGCCCGAATGCCACACTGTCGTCGGCCTTTCGAACGTGGGCTTTGGTCTGAAGCCGGCGGCACGCGTTGTTCTCAACAGCGTCTTCCTGCACGAACTTCGCGAGGCAGGCCTGACCGGTGCGATCGTTCACGCAAGCAAACTCCTGCCCAAGAACCGCATCCCACAGGAACAGTGGGACGGCGCGCTCGACCTGATCTACGATCGCCGCAAAATGATCGGCGACGAGCCGTTCGACCCGCTCATTCACTACGTAGGCCTCTTCCCCGACACCGGCGCCGCAGTCAGCGATGTCGCAAAAGCGAAGTACGAGGATATGACCCTCCATGAATCGCTCAAGCAGCACATCATCGACGGCGAGAAACGCGAGCTCGGAACCAGGCTTCAGAAGGCGATGGACACCGGCATCAAGCCGCTCGTGATCATCAATGATATTCTGCTGGACGGAATGAAAGTCGTCGGCGATCTCTTCGGCCGCGGCGAGATGCAGTTGCCCTTCGTTCTGCAAAGCGCCGAGACCATGAAAGCCGCCGTCGCGTATCTCGAGCCGCACATGGATAAGGTCGACGGCTCGAGCAGTAAGGGACGAATCGTGCTCGCAACCGTCAGGGGCGACGTCCACGATATCGGCAAAAATCTGGTCGATATCATTCTCACCAACAACGGCTACACGGTGTTCAATCTCGGCATTAAACAGCCGATTAATGACATTCTGGAAGCACTGAAAAAGCACGACGCGCAGGCCGTGGGTATGTCCGGGCTATTGGTCAAAAGCGTCGCGGTGATGAAGGAAAATCTTGAGGCGATGAATGCCGTCGGCATCAACGTGCCGGTGCTTCTTGGCGGCGCGGCCCTGACGCGTGACTACGCGGAAGAGACCCTGGCCGAGCTCTACAAGGGACCGTTGCTGTATTGCAAGGACGCCTTCGACGGGCTTCGCGTCATGGACCACGTGGGCGGCGGAAAGACAGAGATCATCTACAGCGAACAGCAGGAGCGCGCCGTAAAGCGCAAGGCCATGCGCGCCGGCGCGGTCAAGCCTGTTTCGACCGTCGCCGCCAATATCGAGGCTGTCGCAAAAGACAACATCGTGCCAGCGCCTCCGTTCTGGGGCCGACGCGTGGTGAAGGATCTCGACCCGAAAATTCTCTTCAGCTACATCAACCCCATCGCG
>JBBQKP010000325.1:0-2572 GCA_038326995.1 Tepidisphaerales bacterium | reverse complement strand
CGCCTTTTGGAGAACCACAATATGACCACGCCACTCGCCTCACCCGTTCCGATCACTGTCGCCCACGGCGATGGAATCGGCCCGGAAATCATGCAGGCCTCCCTCCGCGTTCTCATGGCCGCCGGGGCGCGTCTGGCGATTGAGGAGATCGAGATCGGCGAGAAAGTCTACGGCCGGGGCAACTCCGCGGGCATCGACCCTTCGAGCTGGGACTCGCTTCGCAAAACCAAAGTCTTCTTCAAGGCCCCCATCACCACGCCCCAAGGCGGCGGAGTGAAGTCGCTCAACGTCACAACACGCAAAGCGCTGGGCCTGTACGCCAACATTCGCCCGTGCGTTTCCTATCACCCCTTCGTCGACACCAAGCACCCGGTGATGGACGTCGTCATCGTTCGCGAAAACGAGGAAGACCTCTACGCCGGCATCGAGCACCAGCAGACCGACGAAGTCGTGCAGTGTCTGAAGGTCATTTCTCGGCCCGGCTGTGAAAAGATCGTGCGGTACGCGTTCGAGTATGCCGTGCAGAACAACCGCAAGAAGGTGACGTGCTTCACGAAGGACAACATCATGAAGCTGACCGACGGTCTGTTTCACAAGGTGTTCGACGAGATCGGGGCCGAGTACCCGAATATCGAAAAGGAGCACTGGATCGTGGACATCGGCGCAGCCAAGCTCGCGGATTCGCCCGAGATTTTCGACGTGATCGTGATGCCGAACTTATACGGCGACATTCTGTCTGACGTCGCGGCGCAGATCGCGGGCAGCGTCGGGCTTGCAGGCTCGTCCAACATCGGAGAGCACGCGGCGATGTTCGAGGCGATCCACGGCTCCGCCCCCCGCAGGGCCGGGCAGAACCTCGCCAATCCCTCGGGCCTGCTCCTGGGCGGTGTGCTGATGCTCAATCACATCGGCCAATCCGATATCGCCGAGAAGGTTCACAATGCCTGGATTCGCACGCTCGAAGACGGCATCCACACGTATGACATTTTCCAGGAAGGTGTCAGCAAGCAGAAGGTCGGCACGAAGGAATTTGCCGACGCCGTCATCGCACGACTCGGCCAGCTTCCGCAGAAGCTCAAGCCCGTGAAGTACAACGCGATGGCGAACATCACCAGCAAGGCCATTCGCCGCAAGCCCGCCAAGAAGGACCTGCTGGGCGTCGACATCTTCCTCCACTGGGATGAGGGCAATCGCGACCCGAACGTCATCGGCAAGAAGATGGAAGCCGTCGCGAAGAACGTCGCGGGCACGCAGCTCAAGATGGTCAGCAATCGAGGCGTAAAGGTGTACCCAGATGGATTCTCCGAAACGTTCTGCACTGACCATTGGCGCTGCCGATTCCTTGGAACCAGCGGCCCGATGACGCACGACACGGTGATCGCACTGCTGAAGGCGACGAAGGACGCCGGGCTCGATTTCATCAAGACCGAGCACCTGATCGCCTTCGACGGCGAGAAGGCGTACTCGCTGGGCCAGGGTGAGTAATAGAGGTATAGGAAAACAACCAACACAAGCGCCCACGCATTCGAATGCGTGGGCGTTGGTGTTTGATTTGGAGTCGGCAAAAGAGCCGCCACAAATAGAGAGGTTGGGTAAGCGGGTGGGTAAGCGGGCATTTTCTGTGATGTTTCAAGCGGATTGACACGACAGGCGAACAAAGATTGAAAACTGTTTACGTCGTGCGCGGCCTATTTAATTCCGTTTGCCATCGCTCGTCGCGCTCTCAATTTCCGAACTCCGGCCCGGCTGGCAAGCCATCTGCTTTCTGACTCCGCATCGAAACCCTGAGACAGAAAATGCAGTGTCCTGCCGGACGGGCCAGAGCGCAATCGCCGCATTCTGTACGCGTCACCGCAATTTGAGATGCCCGCTTCGTTCGTGTGCGGCTCTTTAAGACACCGAAATTTCCTTCGATCTTGATTCATCGGAAGCCTGACGCTGTTTCAAAAAAAGCGCGTTCACGGTAAAGTGCGAGGTCTTCGACGACTTTAGATTCACCATGACCGACGCACCCAAAAACTTCGTCCACACTGCCTACCGAACCCACACCTGCGGCCAGCTTCGCAAGGAAAATGTCGGCGAGTCGATTCGTCTTTCTGGTTGGGTGCACAACTATCGCGATCACGGCAATTTGGTGTTCATCGACTTGCGAGATCGTGAAGGCCTGACGCAGCTCGTGTTCGACGCCGACGCATGCGGCCCGGCCGCTTTGGCACAGGCACGAGAGGCGCGAAGCGAATGGGTGCTCTCCATCACAGGCGACGTCATCCTGCGCGACGGCAAGGTCTCCAACGCGAAATTACCCACTGGCGAAATCGAAGTGCGGGTGAAGGAGCTTCGCGTGCTGAGCCAAAGCCCGACGCCGCCCTTCCTGCCCGACGATCGAGAGATGGTCAATGAAGAACGCCGTATGACGTATCGGTATCTGGATATCAGGCGATCGTTGATGCAGGAGACGCTGCGCATCAGGCACGAGGTCGTACGGAAGATGCGAAACTATTTGAGTGATCGCGGCTTCTGGGAGATCGAAACGCCGATCCTGACCAAGAGCACGCCCGAAGGCGCTCGCGGC
>JBBQKP010000324.1:0-2598 GCA_038326995.1 Tepidisphaerales bacterium | reverse complement strand
TTCCCCGACGACATCAAGGGCAAAGTCTTCGCACACGCCCGGCACTTTTGTGACGTCGTGAAAGACACCTTGCGCGAACACAAAAACCGCACCGGCCGAAAGGGTGTCGTCGTCGCTCCTTTTGACGCAGAGCTATTTGGCCATTGGTGGTTCGAAGGTCCGCAGTTTCTTCGCGACGTCATTTTCACGCTGGCCAACGATCCGGAACTGACTTTGCGAACGGCAGAAGAAGCGCTGTACCACCACTCGCCCGATAAGGTCATGCGATTGCCCGAAGGGTCATGGGGCGAATCCGGAAATCACAGCGTCTGGATCAACGAACAGAACAACTGGTACTGGGAAATGGAGTATCGCGCCGAGGGTCGGCTGCTGAAGTTGCTGCACGAATTGCCCTGGAAGACCAACGCGAAGGTGAAGGAGCTTTTGATCAAATGCGCGAGGCAGTTGCTGTTATTGCAGGCCAGCGATTGGGCGTTCGTCATCCACAGCCACGGCGCGGTGGACTACGGCATACAGCGCATCAGCGGGCACGCGACGCGGTTTGATCGGCTGACTCTCCTGGCGGAAAAGACGGCCAAGGGAATCGAACTCGACGCCACTGAACTCGTGCAGATCGCCGAGGCCGATGCACACGACAATATTTTCATGGACCTGGACCTGAACTGGTGGATGAAGTGATTGCCGCGCGCGTGATAATCCTCGCCAGCGTTCGATAATTTCGGTGTTTATAGCATACCCTGCGGCCTCTTCAGAATCGCTATCAGATGTGCCGATGTTCACCACTCACGACCGGAATTTTCACCGGCAGGGAGTGACCCATGAACAAGCACATCTCATCACGATCCACCGTTGGACGACACCTTGAACGACACTCTGGACGACATGCGGTTTTCGGCGAGCAGGCGCGTGCGTCGCGCAACGTGATGGGTTCGCACGGCGTGATGGGTTCGCACGGCGTGATGGCTTCTTGCCGCGCGATCATTGGTGCGTCACTGTTTGCCATGTGCGCCATGAGTGAAATAACCCTCGCCGGGCCGACGTATTTCGAGCAGATTCGCGAAATCTCGCTTTCGATTCCCGACGACAGTTCGCCGCCTCGGGTTGATCGCATCGCCGCACCAAATTTTTCCGCGTTCGAGGCGTTGCTCAATCGAGAGCAGCGTCGCGGCACCGGCCCGGCTAACAATGACGGCGCGTACGGACTCGTCTCGCACAATTCCTACCTCGATAACGACGGCATCGCCTTCAGCGGACGAATCGAAGCGGACACGCTTTATTCGACCGACGGACGGCGCTCGGGCGTGGCCGCGCTCGTACACTCGTCGCTTCATGTTCGCTTCTCAATCGATCAGCCGGCGGACGCGGAACTTTCATCGTTCGTCACGCGATTCGACGATCTTCGTCCCGAAGCGCTTTCAATGACTCTGTCACTTCGCGATGCCTCGGGCGAGGTCATCACCGCTTTCACCAACTTCGGTCTGGGACAAAAAGACGAAAAGTTCGGACTGAATCCGGGCACGTATTCGCTGTTCGCCGACGTCGTGCCGCAAGGCTACGGCGGCGAGGGACAGTGGAGCCTTGGCGATTACTCGGCGAGCCTGAGCCTCGTTCCCCTGCCATTGCCCTCGACAGGCGCGCTGCGCCCGCCGCAAGTCGCCATCGACTCTGCCGTCATTCCTTTGCCCCCGCAGGCATGGACCGCCGTCGCGATCCTTGGCGCGGTCATGGTGATTATCGCTCGCAGATAACACCAATCACGGGCCATCGCCTGATCCAAGACTACAGGCGCGTGTGCGTTTATTGCGCTTCGTGCTATCGTATCAAACTGCAATGTTTGAATCGACGGCGAACTGGTTCCAGAAATTTCTCACCCACGCACCTCAAGAGAGTGCGCTGGGTGATCGCGGCGAAAACGTCGCGGCGAAATACCTGCGCAATCTGGGCTACAAAATCCTCCATCGCAATTTCGACAGCAAGTATGGCGAGGTCGACATCATCGCACGTGACGCACAAATGCTCGTCTTCGTCGAGGTCAAGACCCGCAAGGACGGCGAGGCCATGCCCGAGCCTGACGAACAGGTCAACATCACCAAGCAGCACCAGATGTCGAAAGTCGCGGAGCATTATCTTTCGCGATACGGCATCCCGCAGCCGCCCAGCCGTTTCGATGTCGTCGCCGTCGTCTGGCCGCGTAATGTCGAGCCGATCATTCGCCACACCATTGACGCGTTTACCTCCACCGTCGAACGGGCCGACCCGCGAACGATTGGTAAATGAGTTTGCGGTAAATAAATCCAACAGCCGCTTCAGCTTCGCACCGAACTCGCGTCCATCGACAGCGAATCCCGCACGCCGCTTTCATACAAGTGCCACCCGAGCCCTGCGATCATCGCGGCGTTGTCCGTGCAGAATCGCAGCTCCGGAACATACACCGCTTTACTCAATTTCATCACGCCCTGCCGCACGCCGCTGTTGGCACTCACGCCCCCGCCGATGATGAGCGATTTGCTTCCGGTTCGGCGCATTGCACGTGACAGTTTTTCGATGATGACATCGACACACGCCGCCTGAAACGACGCTGCGATGTCGGCGAGTTCC
>JBBQKP010000323.1:0-2630 GCA_038326995.1 Tepidisphaerales bacterium | reverse complement strand
AGCATGATTCATGCAATCACATGGGCAGACGCTGGTCTTCAGACTACAGATTACAAAGACTATACATACTTCGCAGATTTGGTGAGCCTGGGGATCGCGGCGGAAACGAAATCGACCGAACAACAAAAGATATCGTAAATTGCGTTTGTACCTCCCCGATGTTCGTCATTGATTTAAGTTTATGCACCTGAATCCTAGCCGCATTCCTCGCAGCCGTCCGCTTACTTCTTCCCTGGCCAGACCGGATAGAACCCGGCCTTGGTTGCGGCGGTGTCGATGAGGCCCAGGAGCGGCGGGCCGACACGCGTGCGGTTGAAGACGAACATCGCCAGGGCGGCGAGTGGGATCAAGACGGCCGGGCGGCTGAACGGCCACATCGTCAGCAGCAGAAAGAGCGCGAGGAACGCGCCGGCGAAAAGGATCACCTTGTTGAATGTGGTCATCAAACGCTCGACGCGGATACGCAACAGATGCCCGGAGCCTTCGTGGCGCTCGGCGACGGTGGTGAGGCGCATTTTGGCGTAGCGCGAGCCGTAGATTTCCAGATCCCAGTCTCGCCAGCCCGCGTCGATTCTGAACCGCAGGCCGGCGGTTTCGACTTCGCGTTTGATGGCTTCGAGAAGCTGGATGCGGTGCTTGGGCTCGGTCCAGGTGGCCCAGTAAAGAAGCTCGCGCGAGTCTTGCGGGTTGATGGGGAGTTTGGTGGCGCTGTACTCGCCGAGCTTGTGGCCCAGGACTTTGTGTTTGAGTCTTACGGTGTAGCGAGCGAGGCCGCGAACGATGGGCTGTCGCCAGTGGAGATAGGCGATGAGCGGGCGAGTCCAGCGGCTGCGGATACGCTCGGGCCTGGCCTGTTCAGCGGCGAGGATCGCGAGGGTGATGGGCGTCATGAACATGAGCAGGGCGACGTAAAGCAGCGGCTTGAAGGCGAGGCCCATGACGCCGACGAAGAGGGTGAGGAGGTGCCACTCGACGCTCATGAGCATCATGGCGAGCATGCTTGCGGGTCGGCGGTAGATGGTTTGGAAGAGGCCCGTGCCGAACACGCCGTGGTAGATCACGTCGCCGCCGAATCGAACGCCGATGTCCGCGCCGTAGATTCGCCCGCGCCACAGGCCCGCGCCGAGTGTGTTGAAGTGGTCGGGGTGTTTGTATTTGAGCAGGGCCTCTGCCTCGCCGTAGCCGCGCTGCTGTTTGAGATAGGCGGCGACGGAGTTGCGGCGGTAGTGCCAGACCTGCGCGGCGGCGGCGAAACCGATGGACCAGCCGCGGTTCTGCAATCGCCAGATGAAATCGACGTCGTCGCCCGCCTTGCGGAACTGGCTGTCAAAGCCGTTGATCTCGATGGCCGCCCAGCGCCAAAAGCCCATGTTGCAGCCTGGCACGTGCTCGGCCTCGCGGTCGTTGATCATGACGTGAGTCGGCCCGCCCGGGCTCTGGCCGACGCAATCCGCGACCCAGCTTCCTTCGTCGGGAATCAGATTCGGCCCGCCGCATCCGATGTGATTGCCACGCACCATCGCCAGCACGAGGTAGTAGAGCCAGTCTTCGTCGGCCTCGCAGTCGCTGTCTGTGTAGACGACGATCTCGCCCGTCGCGGCCTTCATGCCAACATTACGCGCGTAGCTCAGGCCCATGTTTTTCTGCTGGATGTTCACGACCTCAGGAAACATCGCAACGATTTCCTGCGTGCGGTCGGTGCTGCCGTCGTCGACGAAGACAACTTCGAAATCAGGGTAGCGAATGCGACGCATCGACCGCAGACAGCTTTCGGTCGTGCTCGCGCCGTTGTAGCTGCAGACAATGACGCTGGCCTTGGGCAACTTGAGTGATGTGGTCTGCGGCGCTTTGGCGAAGAGGTCGCGAATGGCGATGAAGCTGGGCTTCTTACTGCGGTCGGCGCGCACGAGGCCGAACGCCCAATCCGCCTGCCAGCCGTGCACGTACCAGTCGTCGGTGAAGCCGAAGACGAACACGCCCGCCACGCCCTCATCAAAGGCCGCGGAGAATTGCTTTGTCAAAATCTCGGCCTGTTCTTCTTCGCTCTTTTCGCGAGAAGTATCGACGCCGTATTCGCCCAATAGAAGCGGCTTTTCACCCGCGACGTGCTGAAGGCGACACAGGTAATTCCGCATCGCGATTTCGTCGTGCAGGTAGACGTTGAACGTGACGAAATCGACCTCGCTCGATTGCAGATATTCGGTGGTCGGGAAGCTTGCGAAGGTGATGAGGCAATCGTGCGCTTCGCTTCTGGCGATCATGACGAGGTCGTCGATGAACTCAGACACTTTGCCTTCGCCGATGTAGCGGACGATTTCGGGCGGGATTTCATTGGCGACGCTGATGGCAAAGAGTGCGGGATGATTGCCGCACGCGCGGGCTGCGGCGCGGACGCGCTCGCGTGCGTCGTCGGCGACTTTTTCGTCCTGCGTGAAGACGAAATGTTTGCCCCATGAGACGTCGAGCATGAGCTTCAGGCCGTGCTCGTGGACGAGATCGCAAAACCAGATCGGCGGGGTGTTGTAGATGCGAAGCGTGTTCGCGCCCAGTTCTTTGATGAGCTCCAGATCGCGCAGCACGTCTGCGGGTGAGGGCAGTGGCACGCCGTCGTCCTGGCCGGGCTTGAACGA
>JBBQKP010000322.1:0-2668 GCA_038326995.1 Tepidisphaerales bacterium | reverse complement strand
CGAGGTCAGGCCGGCGGCGATGAGGGTCGAGGCGATGATCAGACGGTTTGAGATCGAGCGTGACATGTTTCTCTCCAATAAGAAAAGGGATGATTGATGTGATTCAAGTCGGCTTATTCCTCCGCCGGGCCTGAAGGGTCTCTAGAAATGTTTCCTAGGACTGACTTATATAAGACTACACCACACAAATGATGCGTCAACCACATTTGTACGAAATTACTTGATTTTCTCGCTCCGACAATCTCCGAACCCGTCCGACTCGGTGGCGTCCGACAGCCACTAAAACATCCCTTCGGAACAGTCCGACGCTCCGCTTGCTTCCGAGTCTTATACTGGCCTCCCGTTTATTCCAGCGGGACCAGCCAAAATGGGGTCGGCAAACACGCCGCCCCGGCCGGGGAATAGTCAAGATGGATAAACTTTATCGAACCTGCCGCTTCACCCTCCTTCTGATCACCGAATCGGCCTAAAAACACCGCTTCGGGCAAGCCGCCAAACCGCGTGCGGTCGCGCGGCACATCGACCGCCCGGCCGTCGACGCCGATCACATTCGCATTCCATTCGCACCATTTCGCCTTGGCGCGGTCATTCACAACCAGGAGCGCGAAGGCCTTGCCCACCTTATAAGGAATGCGAATTCTATAGGTCATGCCGTAATTGCCCTTATTAATGAACGGCTTGCCGTCGGTTGGAGCACCATCGATGCCGTCCGTGCCCTCGATCCACGCATCATCCACGCCGTCTGCCACGACGACCTGTCGCGGGCCCGTTGCCGCATCGAACGGCTCTTTCGCAACCGCAACTCGACCGGATAATGGGAACTGCCCTCGACCCGCCCCGCTCGCGTGAAAGCCCGGCAAGACCCTCGGCAGCTTTTCTAATGTGTCGATCACCTCGAGCGAATCCTGCCCGACGTCTTTTTGAAACACGGTCAGTCGCATGGGCTGATCGGTGGTGAAGGCGTACAGGCCGTGGACGAGGTCATTTTCCTTGACGACGGCGGCGTCCATGCGGGGATCGAACAGAACGCGCTCGCCCGGTGCGATGGTGAGCGTTCGCAGAGCGAACGTCGTGTCGCCTGTAGCGAGCTGGTTATTGATGAGAGCGGCGAGGCCGAGCTTGGCGATCTTTTGATAATCACCGCCGGCCGGGGAGAAGTGATCGAGGGTGAAGCGGAGCGTGAGCGGCGAGGTGCCGGTGTTTTCAACGACGGTCGAGATGACCTTGTCTTTGCTCTTGGGCGTGGGGACGTGATAGGGGTAGAACCGGTATTGCCCGGGCAGGAGATTTTCCTGAAGGGCGATGCCGTTGCCCCACCCGGGACCAGGGCTTTGCATCGTGCGGAAGTACTCGGGCTTGTCGGAGAGGATCAGCGTGGGCGAGGCGAAGTCGGGGGTGATGTCCAGCGTCAACCGCGGCGTGGTTTGTGATTCGAGTTGGGGCAGATAAACGCGATCGCCCGCGACGGCCGCGCGCATGTCGGTCGGCTGGGTGGTCGGCAGAGTTGTGGGCGACTGCGCAGGCGACTGCGTGGGCGACTGCGCAGGCGACTGCATAGATTGAGCGCAAGCGGAGAGTGCCGACGAGCCGACGACGAAGGCGAGCAATGCGTTTCTCATGGAGGCATCGTAACACGGGCCAAGGCGATCTGTCTCGACCTGTTACGCGTTCATGTGACGCGATACGAGATGGCGAAGCGCGACGCATTCGATACCGCAAAAATTCCCATCGTTTCGCCCGGGACTTGTCCGCGTTTCTCGGCCGTCCGGCAAGACAAGTTCATGGTCAAATCTGCCTAAAGGGGCTTGCCGGGTGAGGCGTGTTTGAAATGTCCTGCCGGACGGGCCGGAAGCGGATCGGCGCCCTGAACTTTTCACGGCAATTCGCAGAAACCGCTTACTAACGTGCGCGGCTCGTTTAATTCCCTCTTCATTCGCGCGGTGCTCGACCGTATCGCCGCGTCACACTTCAGCCCAATAAAGCGACTCGGCGGTTTCGGGGTGCCACACAACGCCGTGGGCGGATTTCACACCGGGTCACACGTTCTGGTACTCCAGAGCGTGTCCGGGACGTCTGCCCAACCGCACACCCGACCGCACACCCGACCGCACTCTTTGCGAGTACACAAAACGTCGCGCCCGCGCCTCTCTTTGTTCCTCGTTTCGCCGCAGGCGCCAGCCTGCGGAAGCTCGCGAGGTTGTGACGCGGTCCTGGGTCGAGACACGCGCGATCGTTGTCACTCGCGCGGGTAACACGGCTTTGTATTTAAAGCTGTGTGCAGGGTTGCTTCACTTGCACACAGTTACGAGTACGTAGCCGTGGCACACGACAACTGCGGATTTACTGCAGACGGGTAAAGAGTTACCGTGAGGGTTGACGCTCCGCCTAAATAACTTGTAACACTTCACCCGTCTGCAGAAGCGCTCGAAATCTTCGACGACCCTTGAAAGTCATCCAACGCACATCATGACTCGTATACGTGGCGTCTTGGACGTATTTCTGGCCCGTCCGGCAGGACATCTTCCTTCTGAATTTCTGTAAAGAATCTTCCACTCGTGAAAAATCGCATTGTCCTGCCGCACGGGCCAGAAGCGCATCCGCATTTTGAACTCTTCGCAGCGAGTCGCAGAAACCGCTTACTCACGTGCATGGCTCAATTAATTGCGTC
>JBBQKP010000321.1:0-2696 GCA_038326995.1 Tepidisphaerales bacterium | reverse complement strand
CAACACGGGCACGCAATTGACCATCGCCACGTGCGAGTCGATGCACGCCTGTGCGTAGTGTTCGGTGGCCTGCTGTGCACCGACGGGCATGTAGTTCACCAGCACATCGACGTCGTGAGCGCGAAGCGACGCGGCCACATCAACCGACGCCGAATCAATGGGCTCGAATCTCTGTTCGCTGGGAAAGTTCCGCATGTGCGATGGAATGCCATCAAGCACAGGGCCGGGCAAAACGATCGGCCCGACACCCGACGCAAGCGGACAAAACACGGCCGTGTTGTTGGGCAAAGCGAAGACGGCATCTGACAAGTGCTTGCCAACTTTTCGCCTGTCAATATCAAACGCGACGACCACTTCGATGTCGCTCACTCTGTAGCCCGCCAGCACGGGATGAAGCAGGCCGACGGAATTTTTATCGTCGCGCGTACGATAGTGCTCGATGCCTTGCACGAGCGAACTCGCACAGTTGCCAACACCCGCGATTGCGATGCGAATTTTCTTGCTCATTGCTGATCCTAGGCGGCTGTAGCAAACACGTCGGGATGACTCATACGACTTTCGAATCTGTACTGACACATCTGCTAACTGTCGGACGATTCATCAACGAACTTGAGTTGAAAAAGGAACTCGACATTCCCGCCCGTACCGATCACCGGACTCTTGATCTCCCCTGCGATCGCAAATCCGCTGGCAGCGACGTCGCTTCGCACACTCGCCAAAACCTGATCGATTTGATTCGGGTCGAGCACGCCCTTGATCAACTGAGCAGGCTGCGCCTCATAATGTGGCTTGATGAGAGCAATCACTACGCCGCGTGGGGTAAGCACGCGCCGTGCCGCGGGAAGGATGTTGCGTTGACGCGTCCATGCGACGTCGATCACGATCAGTTCGATCGGTTCGGGCAGCGACGCGTGCATCGCGTTGGTGCGCTCCATGGCGACGACACGGTCGTGCTTACGCAGGGCGTAATCGAGCTGGCCGTAGCCGGTATCGATCGAATAGATGCGCTGTGCATTTCGCTCGATGAGGACGTGTGTAAACCCGCCGACGTTGCAACCGAAATCCGCGCACACTCTATTTTCGACATCAATCTCAAACGCATCAAGGGCGGCGATCAATTTTGCACTGGCGCGTGAATTCACAAATCGAGCGTACACGCCGCGGTCGAAAGTGTGGAATGAGGATTGAGTCATGTGCTTTGCCGAAATTGAAAGGGTCCATTCACAGTTGGTCTGGTCGCCGCCGCCCGAAACCGCTAATTGCGCGCTTTAGCGCCGATTTGCCTCGATTCACCCTCTTCGACCATGATTTTACACTCGTTTACCACTTGTTTTCGCGAATCCATTCGCACCATCCCTCGGCCCATCTCCCGGCCGGCCCTCACGTTACGCCGCCTCTACTGACCTCGGCCGAATTGAAATGCGCACTTTTGATTTCGACTTTGCGTTCTTGATCCATTTCGATGTCACCTGTCCCATTCGCACTTCAGCGCATTGCCATCAGCGCGCAATCTCGAAGCGCGCACGACGAATTTGCCGCAATCGCTTGCAAGCCGAAAGCGTACGCGATTGATGAACCAGTCGTTTCACAGACGCCCTCGTGAATTCAAATGCACAGCCGGTCGCTTACGCTTGGGGCTCGTCAATGACCGCAGTCTATCGCGTATAAAATCGGCACTCACGCTCCCCTCTCAACTCCCTCTGCGATACACTACCCGGCCCATGTTCTACATCACCACGCCGATCTATTACCCCAACGGCGAGCCTCACCTGGGCCACGTCTACACCACCATCGCCGCCGACGCGATCGCGCGGTGGCACAGGCTTCTGGGCGAGGAAACGTTCTTCCTCACCGGCACCGACGAGCACGGCATTAAGATGGTGAAAACCGCCGCCGAAAAGAACACAACGCCACTCGACCTCGCCACCGAAAACGCCAATGTCTTTCGCGCGACGTTCGCAGAGTTCGGCATCTCCAATGACGACTTTATCCGCACGAGCGAGCCGCGTCATAAAGAAGCGGTGCAGCAACTCGTGTCGCAGATGCTCGCGTCGGGCGACATCTATCTCGGGCACTACGAGGGATGGTACGACGAAGGTCAGGAAGAGTTCATCACCGAGACCGACGCGAAAGATTCAGAGTACAAGAGCAAGATCAACGGCCGGGCGCTGGTGAGGTACAAAGAGCCGACGTATTTCTTCAAGCTGACGAAATACGCCCAGCGTGTTTACGCCCTGATCGAAAGCGACGAATTGCTGGTCCGGCCCGCGTCGCGAAAGAACGAAATTCTCAGCAAGCTCAAAGGTTGGGATCAGGATTTGTCGATCTCGCGATCGAGTTTGAGCTGGGGAATCGAAATGCCCAACGACCCGAAGCACGTGCTGTATGTTTGGATTGATGCGCTGAGTAATTACGTCACCGCTCTGGGTTTGTCGGGCGAGAAGTATGAGAAATTCTGGCCGGCAGCGCATCATCTGATCGGCAAGGAAATTTTGTGGTTCCATGCGTTCTACTGGCCGGCGATGCTGCTGAGTTTGGGCAAACCGTTGCCGAAGGTGCTTTTCGCTCACGGCTGGTGGACGAGCGACGGAAAGAAAATGAGCAAGACGATGGGCAACTTCATCGATCTTGAAAAGCTCCGCGCGATCGTGAAGACCTACGGCCATGATGCCCTGAGATATTACATGCTGCGTGCC
>JBBQKP010000320.1:0-2699 GCA_038326995.1 Tepidisphaerales bacterium | reverse complement strand
CCGCCGCGTCGATCTTCGTCCATATATTTTGTCGAGCGACAAACCGATCGTCATGCCGGGCGGCCTGACGCGCGTCGCGCTTCGGCGCGGATCGCTTGTCGTAAACAGCTCACAAGGCGGCGGGAGTAAAGACACATGGGTACTCGAAGCGGAAAAGAGCGGGTGAGTGTTCGATCGACCTTTAGGCAGACGGCAAGAAGCGGAGCGGAAGAACTCACGCGACAGAACTGCGAGCGTATTCGCGCGGAGTGCGACCGGAGAAACGTTTGAACACGCGAGTCAGGTGGCTCTGGTCGGCGAAGCCGCACGCGATGGCGATGGCGGAAAGACTGACCTTCGAATGAGTAAAGAGCATTTCGATGGCGCGATCGACACGCCATCGCAAGACGTACCGCCAGGGTGAAAGCCCTGTGGATTTCTTGAACAGCCGGGAGAAGTGAAACGGGCTGACATTAACGAGCTGCGCCAGGCTCGTGATCGATAGAGCCGAGCCAATGTTCGCGTCGATATAGTCGGAGACGAGGCGAACCTGCGGCCTGCTCAGGCCGTCGCACGGATCGAGCGTGACGCGTGAACCGGCCAGCCTGGTCATCCATTCGACGAGGGCGAGTCCGGCTTCCTCAGCGGCCAGGGGATCGAAACTTCCCGGGTTGCGGATCATCCAAACAAGCGACGTGAGCAACTGCTGGCAAGTGGATGCGTCGGCGTAATATTCGTCGAGGCAATAGTGCATGGTCATCGCATTCATTCGCCGAAATGTCCCCGCGTCGACGACCGAGGCGACGAAGTCTCGGTCCATGCTGACGAGTGCGAAATGCCGCAGGCCTTTCCAGCTGCTGGGCGCGCTCGGGCCGGGCGGGGCGAAGGAAATTACGCCGGGACTGCCACGTCGCCAGCGTCCAAAGCCCTGGTCGCGCCACCAGGTTTCCACGCCGCCGTTAAGCAGCATCGCCACTCGAAAGCCCCGGGCCGTGACGTCTCGTGCCGAGCCGCCGCGGTCTTGCATTTCTTCCACGACAAAGCCCGGCCACCGGATGAGTGAGCGGCTGCTGCCCAAAATCTCTGTGAACGCGGGCGATTGAGGATTCGACCTCGAAGGGATGTAGTAGACAGTGGGTTCGTACCGCATCGTTCGTAATGATATTCACGGTCCAGTTGACTCAAGACTAGACAGAATGCGATCCGCCTGAAATTTCGCAAGATCGTACCAAGCTCGTCGCGGAATCTTTCCAGAGTCGTTTCAAGATCGTCAATCGCGCACGGCGTGAGTTTCAGCAAATGAGCCTGAACTGTATTCATCGCAAAATCGTTCAAGACGCCAGTCCTAGGTGCGGCAAGAATGCCATGCAGTCAGAGGCAGGCCACTTCGGTCTGGCTCATTGCGAAACCCCTTTTGCCTCGGAGGCAATCATGTCCGCATCGTTCATTTCATCGCTCGAACCGCGTCGCCTCTTCTCCGCCTCGATCGACATTGCGCCCGCGATCAATCCGGGCGATATCACCGTCTTCGACGGCGTGAGAATCGACGCGAGCCAGTTTCCCGCCAGGCCCGTCACCGTCCAGGTGACCAACAACGGTCCTGTCGTCAATCTTCCCATGTTGATCAACGGCGTCGTCACCGGAACCGCCAGCAGCGGCCCCGACACGCTGGACGTCAGCAATCGCGTGGGTGCTGATCCGGCATCCAATCTGCCCGGCATCGTTTTCTACAGATCCGCTGGCACTGGCGATCTGCAGATCTTCGGGAGTGTCTCCCAGGCGATCGCCGCGTTCGACGAATTGCGCACCTCACTCACCGACGGGCTTACGAGCCTGCAGAGTACGCGCGACATGCTGAGCGCGCTGGGCCAAAACGTCGCGCGCCTCGACGCCGTCATCGCCAGCTTTTCCGCACGCATCGGCGGGGTGACGGAGTCCCTCAATGCGACCCTCACCACCGACTTCGTCCGGGTCCGCGTTGCAGGCACCTACGACGCCTACTTCCTTGCCAGCCAGGTCACGGATGTGCAAATCGATACCGGCGCGGGCAGCGACACCGTGAACTCGACTCTTACCGGTCAACGCAGGCTGATTCTAAGCGGCGGCGCGGGCAACGACGTCGTCCGCTCGACCGGGCCGACCACGTTTTACGGCGGAAGCGGCAATGACCAACTCCACGCCGGTGCTGCATCTGTCATGTTCGGTGATGCGGGCAACGACACGCTTTTTGGATCAACGCAGTCCGACACGATGACGGGCGGCGGTGGAAAAGACCAGTTCGTCACCAGCAACAATTCGACCGGCGTAAGGGACATTATCAACGGTGTCCTGGGTGGAACGAGAATTGGTTCGCCCCGACTACTTTCGCTTCAAGCTCCACCCGACAACGACGATCTTCTGTCCAGATAAGCGGCCGCGCGATACGCGGAATCTTGAACGTAGAACGCGCTTTCGGTCCGGTGTTCTTCGCGTGCGAAATGATCCACGACGCGAAGAACATCGACCGGGAGCAAATTCTAATTCCAGTGCCGTTGTCAAGCTCGGGCGAAACGCATTCACGTCTTGATCTCATCCGAAGCTCTTGCCCCAGACGCCCGCGATGGTCTTCATCTTGCCCATGAGGTCTTTGAACGCTTCGGGCTTTAGCGCCTGTGGGCCGTCGCACTTGGCGACTTCGGGTTTGTGGTGGACTTCGACCATGACGCCGTCAGCGCCCGCGC
>JBBQKP010000319.1:0-2709 GCA_038326995.1 Tepidisphaerales bacterium | reverse complement strand
GCCATCTGGAAAGGCCTGTCACGCGTCGGCCTGACCGGACTTCACTTTTTGCCCGTCCACAGCGACTGGGTCGAAGTCACGCGGCTTCCCATGCCCATTGCCGGCCTTGACCCCGCATTCGTCGGCGTGCGACTCGTACTCATCTCCGATCTCCATTTCTCGCCGTTCGTTTCCATGCCCTACCTCGTGCAGACGCTGGAAATGGTCAACGGACTCGCGCCCGATCTCATCATCGTCAGCGGCGACTTGATCACAGGCGGAAGGGCTTTTTCAATGGGGATCGCTTCGCTGCTGGCGTCGCTACGGCCTTCCATCGGCACGATCGCCACTTTTGGTAATCACGACTACACCATGTTCGGCAGGGACCGCTCTCTGCGCGGCAAGACCGTGGCCGACCGACTCGAGCATGACATCGAAAACGCCGGCGTCACGGTGCTGCGTAACGAGCAGCTTCATCTCTCGCACAACAATTCGGTTAAGCCGCTGGTCATTGTGGGGCTGGATGATGTGTGGTCGGGTCATCTGGACGCGGGCCGGGCATTTACGGGCCTGTCTGATTTGCAGAGCATCGTCTGCATCAATCACGATCCTGCGAATGCGAAGGAGCTGCTTGGTTTTCCGTGGCAGTGGATGTTGTCCGGCCACACCCACGGCCGGGCGATCGACGAGAACGCGGCCGTCAAACGGCTGTCGCTTGCGCGGGTTCGCGAATTCGTTCGCGGGCATTACGCCCTTGCCCCGGGCAAAGACCTTTACGTCAATCGCGGACTCGCGTACGGCAAATCTCGAGATCGGCATTGTTTGCCCGAGATCACGGTGTTCACGCTTTGCAACGCGACTTGAACGAACGAAAAGAGTTGCCGCGCTCTGCGAGGATCAGATTCTGAGGATCAGACTCTGAAGATTAGACTTTGAGGATCAGACTCTGAAGATCGCGCCCATTTTCTTGGACAAGATCGAATTGGCCGACAGGATCGTGAGTGTCAGCAGGACCATCGCCCACACGCCAAGCGCCGATGCGATGTACATGCCGTCGCCGAGCCGGTTGTTGAGTTCCCAGATCGCCTTGGTGATCGGGAAAAATTCCTGCTTTTGCGCGAGAATCAGCGAGTCCGACACTTCGAGCATGGCAAACGCGAAGGCGATCAGACAGCCCGCGATCAGGTTCGCCATGATCAAGGGCGTCGTGATTCGTGCGAGAACCCGCCATTTGCTCGCGCCCAGATTGCTGGCGGCGAGCTCGAGATCGCGAGGCGTTTGCTGAAGCCCTGCGACTGCGCTTCTGACAACGTACGGCATTCGCCTGGCCGCATACGCGACGACCAGAAGCACCAGCGGGTATTCCTGAACGTCCAGCCAGAACGGCGTATTGGCACCCAGTTGCGCTTTGGCGAACACCGAGATCGACAGGTAGCCGAACGCCATCACCAGGCCCGGCACGGCCAGAGGCAACATCGCCAGTGCGTCGATAAAGCCGCGAATCGGAATGTTCGTGCGAACGACCACGATCGCCGTCGCCAGGCCCACGACCAGGGCCAGCATCGTCGCGAGCCCCGCATACAAAATACTGTTGGCCACGCTCGGCATCGCCAGTTCGTCGCGCATCGCCTGCACGAAGTGATTGTCCGTGACGCTGGTTGGAATGACGCTCTTGTACCACGCGCCCACGTCGCTGAATGCGGTCAGCACGACTGAAATGTGAGGCACGACGGCGATAAAGATCACCGACGCGAACACGGCCGTCACGAGCCAGCCTTTGGCACCCTTCAGGGCGGTGGGCGTGAACTGCGTGCTGGCCTTGGTGGTGGCCGCATCAAACCCGCGGCCCAGGATGAGCTTGCCCACGACGTACAGGCCGACGCTCGCCGCCAGCATCACGATCACCAGCGCGAACGGCAGCGGGTTTTTTCCGCCCGTGGCATCAGAGAGTCGGCTAAACACCTGCACCGATGTCACCTCCTGAAAGTCGAACATCAGCGGCGTGCCCAGCTCTGTGAAGCTCCAGATCAACACCAGTGTGCAGCCGGCGAACAGGCCCGGACGAATGAGCGGCAGCGTGATGCGGCGAAAAACGGTCCAGCGGCTTGCACCGATATTAGATGCGGCCTGCTCCATGGCCGGATCGACGTTGGCGAGCGATGCCTGCAAATTGACCAGCAGAATCGGATAAAGGTGCAGGACCTCGACCAGCACGATGCCGAAGAAGCGATATTGCCCGATCCAGTCGATCCCGCCGGGCGGAATAGTGAAGCCCAGAAAATCGACGACCTGCGTCAACGACCCCTCGCGCCCCAGCACCAGCTTCATCCCGATCGCCCCGACGAACGGCGGGAGAATCAAGGGAATGAGCAAGAGCCCGCCCATCAGCTTGCTGAAGGGAAAAGTGTAGCGCACGCTGAGAATCGCCAGCGGCATCGCCAGGAGCAGCGTAAACGTCGTCACGACGACCGCCAGGATTGTGCTGTTGATCAGCCCGCGGACCAGCGTCGGGTCTGTAAAGACGAGCTTGACGAAATCGAACGTGAAAGTGCCGTCGGGCCTTCTGAAGCCTGCGATCGTCACCTGCACGATCGGCCAGATCAGAAACAGCGCGAAAAACACCAGCAACAGCCCCGTTAGCAGCCAATGTTCCGCGCGTACTCGACTCGAACCTTCCATACGACTGTCTCCCTTATCGTGTTTTATTTACCTGAGTTTGCCAGAGACTAC
>JBBQKP010000318.1:0-2734 GCA_038326995.1 Tepidisphaerales bacterium | reverse complement strand
GGTGTGGACGACGCTTGATCCGGCGTGAAGTCTCGCTTCACGTTCTGCGAGCCGACGACGACGTTCGTGTAGCGAACTTGTCCGTTAATGCCATTGCCCGAAGCGATGACGGTGTACGTTCCGGCGGCGAGCTGAAGTGAGTATCCGCCGCTGGCCCAGGTCGTAGTGGAAAAGGCTTGACCCTGTGCGTTGGTTGCGGTGACGGTGAGGCCGCCCAGTCCTTCGCCGATGGTGTAGAAGTCATTGTTGGTGACGGCATCGGTGTAGGCGACGCCGGTGAGGAACGGATTTCCTGCCCGCGAGCCGAAATTCTCGGCAGACGTATAGACTGAGTTTCTCTGCGCTAGCCCCACGCCGATCTCGCGAAACGCGGGATTCATCATGTTGGGTCTGTGCGAGTTTGATCGGAAGAAGCCGGTATTTTTTCGATCCGCGACTTCGGTCCAACCGCTATAAAAGCCGCTGAACCAGCTCACGTTCTCTCCCCACATGTTCGCACCGGAGTAACCCGCCGCGGCGATGCGATCGCCCGCTCGCGAGCCGTTCGCGCCGACGTGTGTGATGCCCGCCGTCGTCTGATAGACCGCATGCGACCGGGCGGCCTCGGTGATATCGAGGTTGACTGCCAGGGGCTGCACTGCACTACTGCTCAGTGACGAATCCGTCACACCGTATTGCTGGGCCCAGTACACGCCGTTGGAACGGGTGCGGTTGATGAGCTCGACAAGATACTGCTCTTGCGCCGTCGGCTGGGCTGACATCAACTGGCGACTTTCGAGCTGTTCGAGCGACCGCGAAAAGTTTTTGTTACGGACAGTTTTGGTCGGCCGGGTGTTGCGTTGGGGCTTGAGGTTCTTCATGCCCTCAACCAACGATTCATGCCAAAGTTAAGCAAGGCAATTCGTAGCGTGCAGGTGTGGAGCGAATAAAATCCGCTCTCAAACAACAAACAGCCGACCGACTATCGGACGCGAGTGAGAATGGGCGATGTTTTAGGTGCCTCGTGTGCAAACTTTCTTCTACACACCTCTTAAAATTCTCTCGCCGAAAGCTTGGAGGGCAACAGAACCTGCCGTCGGCGGAATCAAAGTGTTTCGAAAGAAACATTACAGAATGACCCCCTCCAGAGTCATTCGAGGGAAAGGTTCGTGAAAATTTTCGGGATTCGTCTTAGTTACCGACAGGCTTCAAGTCGAGCTCTTTGAGTTTGCTCTCGTCTGCGTTGCTCTGGAGTTGCCAGTAAGGCATTCGTGCGGACTTGTTCAAAATCGCCCGCTCGCCGTCCGATGTTTCCCACTGCACGACACGATTGGGTGCGGCATCCTCGACGTAAATCGTCCAGGTCAAATCAGCACCCGCGCTGTCCGCGTTGGCCTTGCTTCCTGCGGGCGACTGTTTTTTAATCACCACGCTCAGCACGCGGCACTTGATGTTCTCATTAGCCGTTTTGACATCAATCAATTCAGCCCCTCTCGAGAGTGTCGCATCGAGCCACGAGACCGGCACGTGACGCAGGCGGCTGTGCTCGAGCGAGCGAAGAACCTTGGCCTGGCGCGACTCGCCTGAATTCAGAACTGGCTCGGCCCAGCCGCGCGCCCAAAGCAAAAGCGCATCTTCCGACAGCCCCGCATTCTCCGCAGGCAAGAGCTGCTTGCCGTCGCCCTCGGCCTGGAAATAACTGTGCCAACTGTCCTCGACGCCATTAGCGCGAAACAGCACCTGCTGATAGGCCTGGCCGCACCATTCCTGGGCGCTGAACGATACCTTCGCAACGCTCCCGGCCTTTCGGTCGTCAAAGGGCTGCAGCGCGAGAAAGACGCTGGTCATGAGGTTGTAATCGTAAACGCCCGTCTGAAAATCCTTGACCAAATTCAGCTTCATGACCTGCAGCATGTCGGCGGGGTCGTGGCCGGGCCGTTCAATCTTGATGCGTGTGGCGCGACTGATAGGCTCGGTGACGAAAATCGCAACCGCCGTGCCCGTTCGCTTCTCGCCATATCGCGGATACTCAAGGGTGTAGGACGAAATCTCCGCCTTGCCGTCGTGCCAGAACGGGTCCTTCTCCAACTGAATTGCTGCTGAATCCTGTGCCATCGATTTCTGCACGAGTGAAAAGTTGCACGACACTGCGGCCAGCAACGCCAGAGGAAGCATGCGATGAATAATCATGTTCACATTCTAGGCCTGACTCGCGAGAACGTGGCGCGTCGGCGGCGGATGATTTCCAATCAAAATGTAGAAAGCACGGTTGCAGATTTCCTGACGGAATGTACGCCTACGACTTCAACTTTCTCACCTCTGGCGGCTTCCAACTACTGGCCCTCTGCGATTCCACCTCGGCCGTCGCGCGTTCCTTGCCCAGCGTCAAACACCGAATCTGATACGCCCGCAAAAAGCTGCGAAAGTTCTCGTCGCCGTATCGAGGCACGCGCATCAACATCGCCTTGAAGTAGCCCCACAATATCGCCATCGAGCCGATGATGATCGGCCGCTTGTCCATGCGCCACATCGCACTGACGAGCAGGTACAGCGGGTGTGTGCCCATGAAATACTGGCCGTGGCCGTGCCGCACGCGGCCCGTCCAGATGCTCTTGTGGCTCGATCCCATAGGCCTGAGGTGCTCGAACCGCAGCGTCGGGTAATTGAACGACGCCGCCTTCCATCCCAAAATTCTAGAGCGGTGCGTGTCGATGCCGTCCCACATCAATTCATTCACAAACCCGCCCATCTGCAC
>JBBQKP010000317.1:0-2738 GCA_038326995.1 Tepidisphaerales bacterium | reverse complement strand
AGCTCGTGGGCGAGCATCGCTAAAAACTCGCTCTTGCGGCGGTCGGATTCAGACAGGTCGGCGGCGAGCTGCCGCAACTTCTGCTCTGCCGCATAGCGTTCGCGGATGTCGACGCCCGATGGGATCAGGTAATGCACCTCGCCGTCGTCACCAAAGACCGGCGCCATCATGAAGTCGATCATCACCCCATCGTCGCCGTGCGCGAACAGCGAGACGTCGTAGCGAATCACTTCGCCGGCCATCGCTTTCTGCATGGCATCACGCATCTGCCCGGCAACTTCAGGGTCGTAGTTCCACCAGGGCGCATCGGCGAAATGCTTCCCGATCACCTGCTGACGGCGTGCCTTTGCGATGGCCAGCGATCGCTCGTCCACTTCCAGCAGAATTCCGTCCCGGTCGATCACGCCCACCAGCCCCAGTTGGTTGTTGATCACGCGCCGCAGGTGCGCTTCGCGATTGGCAAGTTCCACATCGGCACGTCTGCGCTCGGTGATGTCTTCGATCACGGATATGAAATTCACCGGCGTGCCGGCCGGGTCGCGCAACAGCGACACGGTGAGATTCACCCACACAATCCCGCCATCCTCGCGGATATATCGCTTTTCCATTGAATAACGTGCGATCTCACCGGCAAGGACCTGCCTTACCAGCGACCAGTCCGCCTCCAGATCGTCGGGATGCGTGATATCGGCGAAGGTGCGCGTGGCGAGCTTCTCGCGCTCGTAGCCGGTGATCGCGCAGACGGCGTCATTGAAGCGCAGCCAGCGACCATCCAGCCCCATATGCGCGATGCCCACCGGGGCCGACGCAAAAGTGGCGCGATAACGTTCTTCACTTTGGAGCAGCGCCGCCTCCTGCCGCGTGCGTTCGGAGACATCTCTAAAGCACAGCACGCAGCCGACGAGCTCGCCGTCCTTCATGCGGATCGGGGCCGCACTGTCGTCGATGGGCCATTCGGTGCCGTCTTTGGCAATCAGGATCGTGTGATTCGCCAAGCCCACAATCATGCCTTCTTTCAACGCCCTGGTCGCCGGGTTTAACACGGGCTGGCGTGTGTCCTGGTTCACGATGTGGAACACTTCGTCCAGAGGTCGGCCCTTGGATTCCGCGGTCGTCCATCCGGTCAACGACTCGGCTACGCCGTTCATGTTGGTGACCTGGCCCTGCGTATCGGTCGCGATGACCGCATCGCCGATACTCGCCAGCGTGATTCTAAGTAGTTCCCGCTCGTCAGCGATGACGGCCATCGCCAGTCTCAGTTCCGTGGTTCGCAACGCCACCCGTTCTTCCAGCTCGGAGTTGGCCTGCAGCAATGCGGCCTCGGCCAGTTTTCGGGCGGCCACTTCTCGCTCGAGCTCTTCGGGGCTACGCAGCGACATCGCCCTGGGCACGATCGGGACCAACGCCAGCACCGTCGCCCACGACACGACGGCGGTTAAGAATTTGAAAACTCCCGACACACGATAGACCGGCCACCAGAAGATGATCGCGTCCACCAGATGCGTCATTCCGCAGAAAAAAATGAACGCGCCGAACAGAAAGAAGACTTTGCGAAACGGCAAGTCTCTACGCTTTACGAAGAAGTAAAGCAGCACGGCGGGAATCGCCATGTATGCCGACCACACGCCCAGGTCAGATAAGATGTGTAGCCAGCCGTGGCCATCCGACCAGTTACCGCAGGTCCACCGCGCGGGGAAGTCAGAGGAGTCGAACAGTCGAGTAATAAAATCCATTGGGGCTTCCTCGGCTTTGGTTTACGTCTCGATTTCCGCCGGGTTAGAGTTTAATAAAGTGACAACGAAACGGTTCATTCACATACTGAAAGGTTCTTGAAATTCCAATGACGACAGGATGCCCGGGGGCGGCGCAGTAGCGCATCGCTCGCGATCTGCGTCGGCGTTGAATGCGCTATGTTGTTGTAACGATTTCAAGAACTGCCGTCATCGCATTCGAACGTGCCTTAGAGGTTATAGGCGCGATGATTGTGGCGCGCGTGCCCTTGCCGGGAGCGCTTTCGATTTCGAACGTTCCGCCGAGCCAGTCGAGCCGCTCCTTGATGCTGAACAGACCAAGGCCGGTACTGGAAATGTCTTCATTTCGGCGTGTTGACGGATCAAAGCCAGACCCTTCGTCGCAGACGACGACACAGACCTGGCCCGGGCTGGTGCAGTTTAGTTCCACACTCGCCCGATTGGTCTGGCCGTGCTTCACCACGTTGAACAACATTTCGCGCACGGCCTGGAACATCATCACCCGAACTTCATGAGTCTGAGGGCCCGCCACGTCGTTGGCCTCTTCGTCGGCCTGGAGTTGTACGGTAAGTCCGTGCTTATCTCCGAACCACTGCGCCAGCCATTTGAGCACTTGCGATAAATTTCCCTGCTGTAGGACGGGCGGGGACAAATCGATCGTCAGATTGCGCGAGGCATTGAGCGACTCATTCAAAAGCTCGTCCATCTTGTCCAGCGTCACACGCTGTGTAGCGTCGGGCAATTGCCTTCGTAAAATGCCAATCTGGAACCGCGTGGCCACCAGTAATTGCTGGAGGTCGTCGTGCAGGATCAACGCCAGTCGCTGCCGCTCCTTCTGCTCCGCCGCGGTCAGCTGTGCCGCCAGGGCTCGAAGCTGCCTGCTGCGATGGTTGAGCTCGGCGGTCCTGTCGATGACCAGCCGTTCGAGATGCTCATTAAATTCCTTGATCTGCTTCTCGATGCGCTTGCGTTCGGTGATGTCGCGGA
>JBBQKP010000316.1:0-2741 GCA_038326995.1 Tepidisphaerales bacterium | reverse complement strand
GGCGAAATCGTGTGCTGCGGCAAGCGCCAGCCCAGCTGCTCCGCGATCTCGTAGCCGAAGGTCTTCGCGCCTTCCGTGTAATAAGGCCTGAGATTTACGTTCACGATCGCCCAGCCGTACGCGTCGGCGATCTCGCAGCATAGCCGATTCACATCATCATAATTTCCCTTCACCCGCACCACACGCGGCCCGAAAACCAGCGAGCCCAGAACCTTGCCCTTCTCTAAATCGTGCGGAATCAGAACAACGCAGTCGATCCCCGCACTCGCTGCGTGGGCGGCGACAGAATTCGCCAGGTTGCCCGTCGACGCACACGCGACGGTCTGAAATCCGAACTCGGCCGCCTTGGTGATCGCCACCGAAACGACACGCTCTTTGTACGACCATGTCGGATAGTTCGCGCTGTCGTCCTTGATCCACAGCTCGTTCACGCCCAGATATTTCGCCAGCCGATCCGCACGACGCAGCGGCGTCAATCCCGAATGCTCGCCGCACCGGGGTGCACCATCCACGGGCAGAAAATCACGATATCGCCAGAGATTGCGCGGCCCCGCCTCGATCGATTCCCGAGTTACTCGCCCCTTCATCGCTTCGTAATCGTAATCCGCCTCGAGCGGGCCGAAACAGTCCGGACACACCGCAAGCGGTTTCTTCCCCGCCTGATGGCCGCATTCTTTGCAGACCAGCCCGGTGAAATAGCTCGGATATGTGGTCACATCAGACGCAGACTGCGCAGATGACGAAACGGTTGAGGTCGGTGCGACGGCTTGAAAGAGTGGCTTCATGGGATGGTGTTCCTGAACTGAACTGGAAACCAACCAAATGACGCGAAAGTCCAAACTTCTTTGACCAAATGTTTTTGGCCAAAATCTCCTTAGACTCTTTCGAATCAAGATCGCTATTGAAGATAGAGCAGGGAGAGAGCAAAGCCCGCAGGGGGCATTGACCACCGCTTATCTTCCCCGAAATTCGAATTTGGGACATTTCTGTCACAAAACCGTCGGGCGGGAGTTAGCACCAAGCATCGATGTCCGTCTTAGACGGCTTACCGACCGGTTGCTGTGGCTTCATCGGGCCCGTGCCCTCGACCACTCTTGATAAGAATGCGTATTCAGTTGTCTGGCATTACTCTAGGCACTCCTGACTTTGAGTCAAGGGGATTGATCGCGAAAAGCCCCGAGTCGCCGGCGTGAGCAGTCCGCCCGTTTGCGCGATTCTGCGCCGATTGACCTCGATTCGCACCCTCTGACCCGCATTTTGCACCGATTTCCACCCCTTTTCGCCCCTCACTTTCCTCCCATATCCTGGCCCAACTCATTATCAGCAATCACTTTACGCCGCCGATGTTCGCCTCGCTTTACGCGAAATGTACACATTTGAGATCGCACTTGTGGTCCAAACGCATCTTGCCGTCACCTGTCCCATTCGACCATCAGCGCATCGAGATGCGCGCGCAAATTTGAAGCGCTTGCTCTAACTCGTTTCGCAGCGGACTTGTCCGCGGACGCAAGCGACGACAATCGCGCGAGTTCCGCACGAATATTGCGTCACGATCTCGCGAGCGTCCGCAGGCTAGCGTCCGCAGCGAAAAAAAAAAAGACGCCCAATCGCACTTCAAATACAAGATTACGAGCCGGTAGCGTAAGCGACGGGTGAGGATCAACGGGTGAGACTGCTGTTAGGTCCGCAATATTCAGCGGACCCTACGCGCCGAAAGACAACGCGTTCCCAGTCGTTGCCGCCAGCTTGCTGGTACTTTGATGGATTCGACTCGCACATCAAGCGCCAGCAAGCTGGCGGCTCCACGGACTTAAGCGCCGACTCAATGGTCCGCAGCGTAACGCGGAGCCTACGCGTCTTTCGCATGGAATCTAGAAGAGCTATTTCTCCGTTCATCGCGCAAATAACCCTCGATCACGGCCAGAGCACTACGATTTCTGACTTCCCGAAATCGGCATCAAGCGTGAACAATGAAAGGCCGGTCGACTAGGCGAGTGCCCGGGCGGATCTCGCCAAAAGGCTTGGGAATTTCATGGAGACGCCGCCCGTTTTCATCACCCAGGTACGACCAATCCTGCAGCGCGAGTAACAGATTGCGCGGCGCAGCCGGCTTGTCGTGCGGCGCGGTATACAGTGCGCGGGGAGGGGCGTGATGGGACGTGGGCGGGTGGAAAAATTCTCGGTTTGCGGATTTTGATGATCTGACCGTTCTGTCTTGTCAATTCACCTTGCGCCAGCTTGATCCGCGCCCGGATCCGTCTTGCTTGCGGCATCGCAGCGCCGTAACAGTAGGTCACGCTCAGAATCCCGACTGCGGTGCGTGAGGACAGCCACTCGGCAAGCGAGGTTTGATCCATTTGCTCTTGATTGGCTTGATGTTTTTTACGCCCTGTGAAAGACTTAAACGAATGACCCGATCGAAATACGACACTGCCGCATACGTTTGGCCGTCCTATACCGGTGACGAGCCGCGTTCGCGTATGTTCTGGCCGGAAGGTAACGGCGAATGGCAAACCGTCCGCGACGCCACCGCGAAGTATCCCGGCCACGCCTGGCCGCGCAAGCCGCTGTGGGGTTATTGCAACGAAGCCGACCCGCGCGTGATGGAGATGCAGATCGACGCCGCCGCCGATCATGGCGTCAACGTCTTCATCTACGACTGGTACTGGTACGACGGTCGGCCGTTCCTCGAACAATGCCTCAACAACGGCTTTCTCAAAGCGCGCAACAACCACCGGATG
>JBBQKP010000315.1:0-2756 GCA_038326995.1 Tepidisphaerales bacterium | reverse complement strand
GAGAAGTATTAAGATAGACGTCGAACTGCGAAGGTATCAATGATGCCGTTGCAGTTCGATTTTTCCAATTAAGAATCTCTAGTAATTTACCCGACCTGACTTGATAAATGATGTGATAAATCTCTTGAGCGCCATTGCCTGGATCCATCCGGTAATGCACGATATGGCTACCATCAATCAGGGAGCGATCTGAGCGAGGTTGGCCATGAGCATGTTGCATTGAACGCCTCATTGCTGTGTCACGGATGCGGTTATGACGTACGCGCTCAGCCGATCGACGGGAAGTGCCCGGAGTGTCAGACATCGGTGGCTGAATCACATCGCGTATGGGCGATACCGGCCAGGCCGATTTGGCGAGACAGCGATGCACGCTGGAGAAGGCGAATGTTGGCCGGGGCGTGGGTGCTGGTGTTCGTGCCGCTATTCAACGCGCTTCGCAGCAGCGGACCGAAGTGGTTCGCGTGGTTGCTTTTGTTTCCGCTGATTTTTTCGGTGGTGTATCAGACTACTGTAGCGGTGTTGTACGGCATGTTTTTGGACCCGAAAATATACAGAATGCGGCCGTTCTTTTTCGATCCGGATCGACTTGTTGAAGGATTCATTACCGCATTTCAGGTGCGAAGCGTGTGGAGACTGTTCGAGAGCGGCGCCGTCTTGAAACCCGCGAAGTGGGGGTCGGTTCTGGCGATCGCGGTCTGGTTTACGGTCGCCCAGATTCGTGCATGGCCCTACTCGAAGGAGCGAAATGGGCTGAAGAGAAACGACGCTTGATCGAAATTGAATCTAGCGGACGAGTGCCGCGGTCTGAATTTTTAGTCCGGGCCCGGGAATCATCGACGGTCTGCGAAGCCTTCGTCGGCATACTTCTTTGCCAGTTCGACGTAGTGCGCGCTGAGCCATTTCATGTAGTCCTGCTCGGCCGGCTTTGTAGGCCTTACGATTTTTCCCGGCACGCCCATCACCACCATGCCGTCAGGAACGATCGTGCCCGGCGAAACGACCGCCCCCGCCGCGATCAGACATCGTTTGCCGATGCGAACCTTGCCGAGCACGGTCGCACCCATTCCGATGAGCGAACCCTCGCCGACGAATTCGCCGTGGACGATCGCGTTGTGCCCGACGACGACGTCGTCCTCGATGATGTGGGCGACATCGGTGTCGCAGTGGACGGTGGCATTGTCCTGAATGTTGACGCGCCGGCCGATGGTGATCGGAGCGACGTCGCCGCGAACGACGGCATTGAACCAGAAGCTGGAGTCTTGGCCGATTGTGACATCGCCCACGATGACGGCACTCGGAGCGGAGAAATAACCCAAGGCGTTGCGGGTAAATTTAATCATGAAATCATCTTTCGAATATCTGCCTGACTGACAACCATCGATTCTTTATCTACGCGCTGCGTCTGCTATCGCGAAATTCAGTCGCCCGTTTCCGCGAATTTGCGCCGGTTTGCATCATTTCGCCTTCAATGACCTGCATTTCGCATCCTTTTACCACCCATTTTCTGACGCTCGTTTTGCTCATCCCTCGGCCCATCCTCCGATCGCCACTGAGGTTACGCCGCCGCCACTCACCGTGGCCGTTGCGAAAAGTGCACATTTGAACTCGCATTGTTGCTCGACACACGTGTCGTTGTCAGATGTTCCATTCGCGCACCAGCGCTTCGCCTTGGGCGCGCGAACGCGAAGCGCAAACGAGCCGGAAGCATCAGCGACGGTTGACACATCCTCTTTGTAAACACGCCTGACGACTTCGAATCTTGGGTCCGTCGCTGACGCTTCCGGCTCGTACGAGCTCTCGGTTTGGTGCGTGGAAAAGATGGCGAATTGCAACGAGCCGGAAGCGTAAGCGACGGGTGAATCAGACAGGCGACGCGGGCGTGTAGGGTTCGCAGTATTCTGCGGACCTTACGTCAACAGAACACCGGTCGGAGACCGGTGCCACCAAAACTGGTCAGAATCACCCGTAATTTCAGGGGTGGACAATGCACTACGTCGGAGACCGGTGCCACCTATATTGTTCAGAATCAAGCGCAATTTCAGCTGTGGACAGTGCCCTACGTCGTCGATCAACCCAGCATCTCCCGCACCATCGCGTTGGACTTTCGTTCGTGGCCCAACGTGGTCGAATCGCCGTGGCCGGGGAGGAGGGTGGTGTCGTCGGGCAGTGTCATGACGCGGCGAACGGAGTCGATCATGTGTTGATGATTGCTGGTGGGAAAATCGGTTCGGCCCACACTGCCGGCGATGATCAGGTCGCCGCCAACCAGGAGATTTTCACTCTCGAAGTAGAAGCAGACGTGGCCCGGCGCGTGGCCCGGGGTGAACATCACGCGGCACGTCAAAGTGCCGATCGAGAGCTCGTCGCCCTCATTGATCAGCTGATCCTCCCGGCCCGGCGGGATGTCGAATGGAAGCTGAAAAAGTCGCGAAAGCGGGTTGTGCAATAGAGGCAGTTCGAGCGGGTGAATCAATAATTTTGCGGCCGGGAATTGGTCCCTGACGAGTTGATGATCGGCCAGGTGATCGAAGTGTGCGTGCGTGAGCCAAAGCCCGATGAGATTGAGTTTTTCCTGCTTTATGTAATCGAGAATCGGGGCGATCGTGTGATCGGGTGCGTCGAAGAGGACGCACTCGCCGGTGGGCTCATCGATGATGAGAAAGCAGTTGGTGGAGACGACGCCGCCGGTGTGAGAGATGAGTTTCATGGCTCGTGTGATTCGGCGTGGAAATTTAAAAGAGTGCAAGAGGACTTTG
>JBBQKP010000314.1:0-2774 GCA_038326995.1 Tepidisphaerales bacterium | reverse complement strand
TCGTTCATCAACGAAATCATCTGGGCCTACGACTACGGCGGCCGCGCGACCAAACGCTGGTCGCCCAAGCACGACAACATCCTGTGGTACGCGAAAAACCCCGCTCAATACACCTACCGATACGATGACATCGACCGCATTCCGTACATGGCCCCGGGGCTCGTCGGTGAGGAAAAGGCAAAGCGAGGAAAAACGCCGACCGACACGTGGTGGAACACCATCGTCAGTCCCAGTGGCAAGGAAAAAACAGGCTATCCCACGCAGAAGCCGCTGGCGGTCATCAACCGCATCATCAAGGTTCACTCGGATCCGCAAGACCGCGTGCTCGACTTCTTTGCCGGCAGTGGAACGACAGGCGAATCGGCGCTTCGTCTGGGCAGGTCGGCCGTGCTCATCGACAGCAACCCCGAAGCGATCGCCGTGATGACAAAGCGGCTGGCGTTCGCGAATCCGAATGTGCACGCGGAAATAAAATCTGATCAGATCAAATGATGCGAAGTCACACACGCGGAATTCGCGTACGGCGTTGCGTGCAACTCATTGAAAAAATAACTATTTCACAGTCGTAGCCGCCAGCTCGCTGGCGCTTGCTGTGCAAGTCGAGTCCATCAAAGCGCCAGCAAGCTGGCGGCTCCACGGGAATGAGCGTCGCCCAAACCGAACGGCCAACCGCACGCCGAGCCGCACGCCCAACTGCACGCTTTGCGAATACACAAAACGTTGCACCCGGCAACTCGATGGGACGGATGTAGGACGGCTGGAAAACGTCGCGCTTCGCCGGTGCACACGATGGCCGATGCGCTGAAGGTCGATTGGATTCAGTACAAGAATCCCTCACTTTGCCCGCGAATTCGGCCTTGAAGTGCGAATCTATGGATTCGGGCAAACGATGTCGGCGTCGTAACGTGAGTGACGGCCTTGGGTTGACGCGAGCGTGATCAAAAAATGACGCGTCCGCAAGGGTGGCGGCGGGTGGCGTTAGGGTGTGAAACGGCGGAAAGAACGTGCGAATGCGGGTCAATCGAGGTCAATCGGCGGTGATGATTACGGAGCTCTACTGGGCCGTCATAACTGTGCCGTAATAACTAGACCGTTACACAACAGGCGGCTTTTTCGTAAACTCATCAACCCCGTGCCTCGTATCAAACTCACCATCGCCTACCGCGGAACCGCCTATCACGGCTGGCAGAGGCAGTCCGTTCCGCCCACGTGGAGGGGCCCGACCGACCCCGGCCGCGGCCTGCCGACCGTTCAGGAGCTGGTCGAAAACGCCGTCCGCCACGTCGTGCGACACCCGCTTCATGTGACGGGCTCGAGCCGCACCGATCAGGGCGTCCATGCGAAAGGGCAGGTGGCGCATTTTGATACGCATCTTTCTCAGATTCCGCACGACGGCTTTCGCCGGGCGATCAACAGCAGGCTGCCCACCGACATCAACGTCAACCGGCTCGAATCCGTGCCCGACTCGTTTAATTCCATCAGCAGCACGATCGACAAACGCTATCAGTATGTCGTGTGGAACCATGAGAATCGCAACCCCATGATGGCGGACATGGTGCTTTGGCGGTGGCAAAAGATCGACGTGGAGAAAATGCAGCAGGCGGCGAAGGATTTTGTCGGCACGCACGACTTCGCCCCCTTCGCCAAACAAGACCACGGCCGAAAGACCACCGTCCGAACCGTCTTCGATTGCTCTGTGTCACGAAGACAACACATGATCGTGATCGGCGTGCACGGCTCGGGGTTTCTGTGGAATCAGATTCGCATCATGGTCGGCACGCTGCTGGAGATCGGCGAGAACGAACGCGAGATAAATGATATTCCGCGGATTCTTGCCTCGGGCGACCGACGAGAGGCCGGCCGGACCGCCGGGGCACAGGGGCTGTATCTGCAGTGGATCAGGCACGCTCAGGAATAAATGCAGCGCGTTCGCAGGGTGTTCGCAGGGCATTCATATGGTCTTATTCATCGGATTCAAAGGACTGAATCTCGCCCCGACGTGCGTCACGCGATACCATCGGAAAGAACCTTAATGACCCCGCGGCTTCGATTCATGCTCGTCCTCAACACCCTGATCGCGACGGGTCTGGTCTCGCTGGTTCTAGCACAGAATCGCAGGTCACGGGTTCCCGATCCGCCGCCCATTGGTGGGACGGCCGGTCTTTTCATGCTGCCCGCGCAAGTCGCTCCGGGCGAGTGGGGGTGTTATTTACTAGACGCCGACTCACGCGCCCTGGCGACTTACAGATACAATTCCAAAACCACCGAGCTGGAGATGGTGAGCAGCCGCGGAATCGTGTGGGATCGAAGGCTCGGCCATCTCAACACCAGCCCCGCTCCGCACGACATCGGCCGAGTGATTCGGTTGATGGAACAGTCGAATGTGCTTCGTGACGCGAATCCGCGGGCAGAAGTTCCCAATGGGGTTCCGGATGCGGGACAAAACGCGGAACAAAACGCTCTGGATGAAGTTCCCGCGTCACAACCGACGCCTGGGCCCCCACCACAGTAGTGACGGCAGCGAATGCTGGCGTCTAATACACCGGCCTGCCGTCAGCGAACGCCCGACGTGTGTTTTTCGTACCGACGTGCTAAAATCGAGAGAGACTTGAATAAGAGACAGTAACATCAAGGCAGAAACATCTAAGAGGTGACCCGATATGATGGCAAAAATGTTTTACACGCTCGACGAGACCACACAGGCCTTGGTCAAGAGCGAAGACGAAATCAAGAACTACACGCGTGACGGCAAGCTGCGCGAGTTTCGCGACGGG
>JBBQKP010000313.1:0-2841 GCA_038326995.1 Tepidisphaerales bacterium | reverse complement strand
CGAAGCGGCGTGTTGTCGGCGGTGTCTCGACCGCGAGCGCCGACGTCGCCTGATGAAAGGATGCCCAGACCAAGTCGCTGGCTGTTCACGACCTGCCTGATGCCCGTGCTGCCCGAAAGTTTGTCGCTGAAGCGGGAGATAGCGCTGGGTCGGTGCTCGTTGAAGCTGACCAGCGCATTGCCGGTGGTGGTGATCGTGCCGTCGAGGTTTCGCTCGGGGCTTTGCTCCTGGCCGACTGAGATATTCACATCCCCGTTGGGGCTGGGAGCCAGAGTCGCAGCGCCGGTCGCGATGCGGTCACGCTCGCCCGAGGCCCACGACGGGTCGACGTTCAGGTTGTTGCCGCCCTGGTTTCGAGTGCCCGAGCCGATGTCACGCGTCGCGTAGTTGAGGTTCACGCCGTTCTGGAGTCGACCAGAGACCTGAAGCATCTTCGCGTCGTTCTCGTGGATCGAGTCCAGGCCCGTGCCGGGGTTGGCAGAGATCGTGAAAGGGACGACTGCGATGGCTTCGTTACGCACGCGGCCGGTAAGAGTGGCGACGCCCGGGGCGAAGTTGTCAGCGGCGTCATTGATGGAACTGACGTTCGCCAGTGCCTGCATGTTCACGCCCGCGATACCTTGGTTCGAACGGCCAAGGCCGTAACCGCTCGCGGTCGGGGCGCGGTTGACGGCCGCTGTGCCGCCGTCGTCGACAGCAAACCCCTGATCGGCGCGAACGTCCGACCATGCGATGGTCGGGTTGTAAGTACCCGGCAGCGTGTAGCCGTTGCTTGAGGTGCCGACGAACGTGCTATTTGCAGTGCCCATGACAAACAGCTGATTGTTAGCACTGGCGGGGAAGGGCGTCGCGGGGCGCAGGCCCTGGGCGCGGAGCGCTTCACGGATGCCGTTCACCGAGCCGGTGCTGTGGTAGCTATAGGAGATTCGGTCGTTCTGTGAAGCAGGCTGCGGAGGGCCACCGACTGAAACGAACGTTGTCGACCCCAGTGCGGAGCCGGAGCTGAAAACTGCCGGAATGGTATAAAAATTGTTACCGACGCGGACGCCGTAAAGCTGCGTGTTGGGGGGATTGAATCCCGCGGGGTCAGTCGCGTAGGTGAAGGTGTCCGCACCGGGCGTCGCGGTCGTCCGGTCGTAACCGACCAGGAACGAACCGATGTTGCCGTTGGCGGATGTGAATGCGCCCAGCGCAGTCGCGCCAGTCGTCTGGACTTCGAACAGTCGGCTGTTGGGGGTAAAGCCTGGAACGGGGCGGACACGGTCGGCGACGACCTGAGCCGAGGCGTTGGAAGAAATCAGGCCTGACGCGACGGTCGCGACAGCCAGAACGATAGAGCGGGAAGCGCGTTGCATTTTCGAAGCTCCTGAAGAAAAAGTGTGGAAAGGGATGGAGGGGTTTTTCTAGAACGAAGTGTCGTCGACCGGCTTTCCCGATCGACGACGTAAATAGTGCTATTCGACGAGAACCTTCGGCTCACCACGGACGCCGTAGATGGTCTTGCCCCACTGGAACGGGGCGAGTGTTTCTTCGATCGTCTTGGTCTCGCCGTGACCGTCGGCGAATAGGAAATTTGTCTTACCGCGACCGATTTTGCCGTGATTACGACCGACCCACGCCAGACGGTTTAGTGCCGGAAGAGTCGTGAGATCAGCGGTCTGCAGCTTGTCGAGATTGACGACAGTATTCGCCGCCTTGATCACCGGTGCGTTGTTGAGCAGGCTGGGCTCAAGGTCATTGATATTGATGGCGGACTGAGTGAGCCCCTCATACCCGTGAACCGGGCGGTGGCTCTTGATGACGCCTGCCGTGCCTGTGAAGTCCTCGCTGATGATTCGCCAGTCGCGATGGAATTCGGTCACGAGCACGACGTTGGCGGAATCTCTCACCTTGCCCGCGTTGACGTACTGGCTCTTGAAAGAAGCGGGAGTGCCTGCCCGGGCGATGCCCACGGCGAACTTGTTACGCGGCACCAACGCCTCGTTCACTGTGTACGCGAGGGTTGCGACCTGGTTATCGACGACGCCGGGGTCGGCGTCGGGATCGTTGTTCTGGCCGGCTTCGCGCGTGTCGGCATCGGGGTTCGACGAAGGCAGGCCGCCAATGGTGTTGCCAATCGTCGCGATCGACGGGCACTGAAAAGTCTCAACACCCGCGACACCCTTGGATCCGCTGGGTTGCGGGCCTCGACCCCTGAAGATGTAGAAGGACCAGTGCGTGTAGCCGCGCTTCGGCGTCGCAGCGGATCCGCCTGCAACGTGCGGAGCGCCATTGGCGATGTCGACGTTGTAAACATAAGCCGCCGGGTTCGACTGCTTGTTTTCGGCGTTGTAGATCGCGAAACCCTGGCTGATGGACCGCAGATTCGACGAGCACCTGACGGTGCGGGCGTTTTCACGGGCGGAGTTCAGGGCGGGCAGGAGGATGCCGATCAGCAAGGCGATGATGCCGATGACGACCAGCAGCTCCACCAGGGTGAAAGCGGGACGGACTTGGGACTGGGACGAAGACTGGGACGAAGACTGGGACGGGGTTGCATTTTTTCCCGCGGAGGATGTGTGACACATAAGACTGACTCCCTTGTTGGAATTCCCCCTTGTAGGAGAGGGAATGCCGAGATGAGTAGAGACGCGGACTAAGTAGCGCCGGCCATTTGGGGCAAGCGCGATCGCGGACCTCGCGACGGGCAGTAAGGTCGCTTGGAAGTGTTATGGTCGCGCGTGCGTTGTCGGAAGATTGCGCTAATATTGAGTTATGGTTGCGCTAAGAGCCGACGCGATCCGGGCAGCACGAAAAACTGTCGGACTGTACCGACAAGCGTTTCGGAGCAGGTCGCACAAA
>JBBQKP010000312.1:0-2860 GCA_038326995.1 Tepidisphaerales bacterium | reverse complement strand
AAATCCGCCGTACAAGAATCCGACGCCATGTGCGGAGAGATTGCGCGTCGCAACGCCCTTCACCACGGTGCTACCGCCCGGGTGGTGAATGCGAATCGGGACTTCGGTTTTGCGATAAACACACCGCACCGTGCCGCGCTTCGAAGACACGTCGTCGGTTTCCTGTGCGTCCAATCTGTCCAGCAACGCGGCCAAGACGTCGCCCGCGCTCTTGGTCGGGCGACCATCACCGTGACTTTTCCCTTGTTGCTGCGCTGCCGACATCTAAACTTTTTATCGACACTTTCGCCTCACACCTGAACGAAAGCCTGCGACAAATCCGCACTGATCCTCAACCCAATTTACGTTACGCCAGTGCCCGGGTCCGCATATTATCGAGCACATTCATGAAGTTGATGTAGCTGTCGTAGGGCGACTCGTAAGGGCTGAAATATTTGTGAACGTCGCCGTCTGCAAAATACTTCGTGCACATGTAGTAGAAGTGATCGGACGTCTGCATCTGACGCCAGTCTGATAAGAGCGCCTCGTCGGTCCCCGTCGCGGCCTTGGCGAGAATCATCGGTTCAAGTTTGTATAGCTCGTGCGCCGCATTGGACTGCATCGCGTTTCCGATCCACGCCGACACATCCCGCTCGCTGTCCGCCCAGCTGATGGGCTGCCTTACGTCCAATTCCCCTGCCTGTGGCAGCGTTTTTGCCTGATCTGCGGTCGTGACGAACCTATGCCCCTGCTCAATGAGTTTCCCGGGCATCGCCGCGAGGAATTCAAAGATGCCCGTCGCCTCCCACTGGTGCTCGCCGAACGTTTCATAATCCATGAACAGATTTACACCCGGAGCCTCAACCTTGCCCACCGCCGCCGCGAATTTCTCCGCCGTCAAAGGCCAGCCCGACCACTGCCGATTGCTGAAGCGAAACGCGATGTCATCACTCAGTCGGTAGTTCTTCAAAAGCAGCCGAACATTGGGCAGGCCCGGCGGGTGATACGCAAATCCGCTTTGGCGTTCACTGCCCAGCACGTGGTCAGCACCCTCCGCCAGGATCACTGAATAACCCAAGCCGCTCGCGAGTTCCGCAATCTGGTTGCTGTAGATCAGCTCGGTGTTTCGAAACGTTTTGGTTTTTTTTAAAACGAACTTGCTAAAAAGCCCGTCGATCATGGTCGTCTGCATCTTGACCTGTGCGTTGAACTCGACGGGCGAATAAATCGACGCCAGCGAATGGTGGCTCGTCTCATTCAGAAATTCACACGCGCCAGTCGCCGCCAGCGCCTGAAAAACTTCGATGACTTCGGGAACAAATTTCTGAAATTGACTTAGCGCGCTTCCGCTTATCGAAAAACTCACCTTAAATTTGCCCGCGTGTTGCTGCACAAGCTTCGTCAGAAGGCGAGTCGCGGGAATGTAGCATTTATGTGCGACTTTGCGGCAAATCTCTGCATTCTTCAGGTCGTCGAAATAAAACGGGTCCGTATCAAATACGCTGTATCGCCGAAGGCGATTGGGCTGGTGAACTTGAAAATAAAGACAGATCTGCGACATGCGTGGCCGACTTCAGGATATCCGCTGGGCGGCGATCGACGAAACTCGACGTGCGTTGTGACAAGGCCAAAGCCGCATCGCCGATCAAGCCGCCACGCGAAAGGCTCGCCGAGCAAATGTTCTCAATTCGACATTTCAGGGCGGAAGTACAGAATCGGTTCCCATGACTCCATCACGATCGATCGTTGCAGCCTCATTCCTGATTAGTTTGGTCGCCGCCGGGGCTCAAGCGCAAACCACTAAGCCGACGAGCACTACTTCCGCCACTGGCAAGCCCGCATTCGTCGTGCCGCCCGCAGCACTGTCCGCACCGGGCGTGCCGCCCATTCCGCTCGAACTCGTCAGCAAGATTCGCGACTACACCGAGTTTCGCGGCGCAGCGCCCATGAGCTGGCACCCGACTCTGCGCCACATGCTCATCCGCACGCGGTTCGGCAACGTGTCGCAGGCACACCTTGTCGCCGGTCCGGGTATGGACCGAAGACAGATCACCTACTTTCCTGAGGGCATCGCCTCCGCCGGGTTTCCAAGGCACGACGCGTCGTATCTGCTCGTCAGTGCCGACACCGGAGGCAGCGAGTTCAATCAGCTCTACCGACTCGATCTCGACTCGCGCAAGACCACCCTGCTCACCGACGGCAAGAGCCGCAACTCGGGCGGAGCGTTCTCCAACACGGGCGACGAAATCGTCTTCACCAGCACCCGGCGAAACAATACTGACAACGACTTCTACCGCATGAACCCGCTCGACCCCGCTTCCAGCAAACTTATCGCGCAAGTCGAAGGCGGCGGCTGGGGTGTGCTCGACTGGTCGCCCGACGACAATACTTTGCTCGTCACGCGATATGTCTCCATCACCAGCAGTGAGCTTTTTCTTCTCGATGCCGCGACCGGCGGGCTCAAAAAAATAGCGCCAGCAGAAGGCGAAAAAACCAACTTCGGCGGCGGCGCGTTTTTGCCCGACGGCAAGTCAATCGTCACCACCAGCGACCGCGGCAGTGAATTCTCTCGCCTCATTATTCTCGATACAGAAACCGGCAAACAGGAAGTCCTCACCCCCGATCTCAACTGGGACGTCGAAGGCTTCTCGCTCACCACCGACGGTTCGCTCGTGGCGTTCACCGCGAACGAGTCGGGCAAGAGTGTTCTTCGCATCATGGATGTGGCGACGAAAAAGACGCTAAAACTTCCTGACTTGCCCGACGGGCAGATCGGCCTTTCCGGCTTTCGCCCCAATACGACGGAACTCGCACTGACACTCAGCAGCAGCCGCGCGCCGGGCGAGATTTTCACCTTCGACGCGAAGCAGGAAAAGGCACC
>JBBQKP010000311.1:0-2949 GCA_038326995.1 Tepidisphaerales bacterium | reverse complement strand
GGCACGAGGTGCCCGTCCATCACGTCGACGTGCAGCGCACCGTGGCCGACGGCTTCGCTCGCGCGGCCGCAATCGAGGGCGAGATTCGCAAAGTCCGCCGAGAGGATGGAAGGAAAAATTGCGGGTGTTTTCGGAAGCGGGCGTGGCATGCTTGAGATTGTATCGCGGCGGAAGGTTGGTCGGAATGGTGAGTCGATTACCTGACGTAAACATGGACTTTCTAAACGTGAATCGGTGATAACTTCGAGCATCGATTCATGTCCTGATGGACTGCAGACTTCTGGGCCGATAATTCAAGATCGCATGGCTTCCCTGTCGATATCAACTAAATCCTCCATGAGCGCTGAAACCAAAATTGTGTCGCTGGGCCAACTGCTCGATCTGCGACTGCGCACCAAGAAGGAGGGCAAGACCGTTGTTCATTGTCACGGCTGTTTCGACATCGTGCATCCCGGGCACGTGCATCATCTGGAGTTCGCGCGGTCGCTGGGCGACATTCTAATCGTCAGTGTCTCGAGCGACCAGAACGTATCCAAAGGTCCATCGCGCCCGCTCATTCCCGACGATCTTCGCGCGCGATCACTGGCGGCGCTTCAGTGTGTGGATGCGGTGTATCTGAACACGAAGCCGACGAGCGAAGGACTGCTTGAGAGCCTCAGGCCCGACATTTACGTGAAGGGCCGAGAGTATGAGACGAGCAAAGACCCGCGATTTTTGCGAGAGCGCGACACGGTGATTCAGAACGGCGGAAGGGTCGTATTCAGCGGCGGCGATGTGGTTTACAGCAGCACCGCGCTGATCAACTCGATGCAGGGGACGCAGCTTTTTGACGGCGAGAAGATTCGCCGATATCGCGACCGCCACGGCCTGTCGGCCGAGTCATTACAAAACCTCGTGCAACGATTCCGCGGCAAGAAAGTCGTCGTCGTGGGCGACTACATTCTCGACCGCTACCACTTCTGCGAATCGATCGGCGTCGCGAGTGAGTCGCCTTCCACGCTCTCCTTGCGAGACCTTCAACAAGTCGATTACGACGGCGGCGCAGGAGTCATCGCACGTCACGCGTGTGCCATGGGCGCACGAACCACGCTCATCACGACAATGGCAAGCGATGAAGAATCGCACAACGCACGTCAGCGACTTTTGCACGCTGGTATGAACATCGTCTCGCACGGCAGGCGTCAAAACACGATCACCAAAGAGCGATTTCTCGTCGAAGAACACAAGGCCTTCAGGGTCGAGTCGGGAACGAGCTGGGCGAATGATTCGACCGCGAGTGATGACTTGGCGCATTCCATCCTTGAGGCCTTGCATCAGGCGGACGCACTGATTTTTGCGGATTTTGGTTATGGCACGATTACGAATTCGCTGGTGGCCAGTGTGATGCACGAACTCAGGCCCGGCAATGCAAAGCGGGGCGGTGTGAGCAGCGGCGTGAGCGGCAGTGTGAGCGGCGGCGTAAACGTCATTGCCGCGGACGTCAGTGGCATGAGCGCGGGGCTGAAAAAATTTCGAGGCGTCGATCTGATTACGCCCACTGAGCGTGAAGCGCGACATTCTGTCGGCGATCAGGCGATGGGCGCCGGCGTCGGCGCGGGACTCGGCGCGGTGGCGGGAACACTTCTGCACGACCTGAACATTGCCAGTGCGATCTTTACGCTCGGCAAGCAGGGACTCGTCACGTTCGATCGCGCGAGCGGTGATCATGATGCACAAGGCGAAACCGATCGCCTTGCCAGTGACTACTTGCCGTCGATGGCCACGCGAGCGCTGGACCCGCTGGGCTGCGGCGATGCGCTCTTGACGGCGGCGACGCTCGCACTTGCCAGCGGCGGATCGCTGGCGGCGGCGGCGTTTGTTGGTTCGCTCGCGGCGGCGGTGGAGGTGTCGCACGTCGGCAACGTGCCCGTCGATGCCGATGCGCTGCTCGACCTGATCGGACAGCCTGCCCGGAGTCGTCTTGCGTCGTAATGAATATCTTTCCTGAATCGAATTCCTACAACGGACCTTCGCCATGATCGACCTATCCATCATTTTGCCGACCTGCAACCGGGCCGCGATGTTGCTCACGTCGTTGATGCACATTGAGCGCAACACGTCGTGCTCGTTCGAGGTGATCGTCGTCGACGGCGCGAGCACCGACGCGACAACCGAGGTGCTCGAACTGGCTCGCTCGATCATGGGGCCCAGGCTGAGGGTGATTCGCGAAGCCAAGCGCGAAGGCTTCGTGAAGGGAACGAACAAGGGTTTCCGTATCGCGAAGGGAAGGTTCATGACCTGGCTCAACGACGACGCCCGGCCGACGCACGGCTCGCTCGATTTCGCCGTCGAGCAGCTCGAACGTGCCCCGGCCAGGACCGGCTTCGTTGCCATGTTTCATCCGTCGCATCAGCTGAAAAACATCGCCTACACAAAAACTATTGATGAGAAAACGTTTCACCTGTGCCACGTTCGCGGCACGCTCTACGCGAATTTCTGCGTCGGGCTTCGCAGCACGTACGAGCGGCTCGGCTTTTTCGACGAGCGCTATTTTTGCCAGGCTGCAGACCCGGATCTGTCGCTCAAGGCGTGGCACGCGGGTCTGTCGGTGATCCCGGCGACGGCGTCGTTTATTGATCACGATGAGGTCGCGGACGATCGCCGCGCGTCGGATTCCTCGGCTTCGTCCAGCGACAACGAAAAGCTCTTTGCGAAGTGGGATTTGCCCGACAAGGCGACGTTCAACGACTTCGCAAGCGAGCGGCCTTGCACGTTACGCGGGATGCGCGAGTCGGTCAGCGTCGCGGCCTGAATTTTCCCCACCGGAGCCTTCATGACGCGCGTTGATGTCGTGATCGCTACCCGCAATCGCCGCGAGGATCTGCGGGAGACGCTTGGGCAGTTGCGTCAATTGTCCTTTGCGACTGCGCTCGACATCGTCGTCGTTGACAACGCATCGAGCGACGGCAC
>JBBQKP010000310.1:0-2970 GCA_038326995.1 Tepidisphaerales bacterium | reverse complement strand
CGCCATCTGACCCATCGTCGTACGCGGCAGCGTTGTGCTCCCGCCGATCGTCTGACTTCCGAGCACCACGTGCATTCCGAACGCTCGCCCCTGCCTGACCAACCGGTCCACAAGCAAACTCGCCTCCTGGCTCAGCTTGTCGTCTTCGGTGAACAATTCTTGAAACTCATCGACGACCAGCAGCACACGAGGCATCCGCGTTTGCGGCTCGGCACGTCTGAAACCGGCCAAATCCTGCACGCCCGAGCGTCTGTACATCTCACCTCGTCGGCCGAGTTCTGCATCGAGCCGCTGCAGAACCGATAGACCAAACTCGCGGTCGCTTTCGACGGCGATCGCCCGCGCGTGCGGCAGGTTGAACGTGACGTACGGCTTGAATTCCACGCCGCGTTTGAAGTCGATGAGATAAAGTTCGAGCTCGTCTGGCGAGTACCACATCGCCGCGTTGGTGATGAGCACATTGAGCAGCGTTGATTTTCCCGATCCGGTCTTACCCGCAATCAATGCGTGTTGAGCCACACCCCGGCCGAGTCGAAACGACTGCAATCGCGTCGCGCCGGTACGCCCGACGTCGACCGCAAAATCATCCGCGGACGATCGCGTCCAGAACTTAGACTTGTCCGTCGGCGCGATCGACGCAAACGGAACCTCGATTCGCTTGTTCGCCTTCGCACCTCTGCCCACCTCGTGAAGCAGCGCGGTAAACGCGTCGTCCGACAGTTCTCGCGTGGGCTCGAAATCAAAGCGTGCGTACACCGCATCGCCCGAAGTGCGTTTTCCATTTTCAAACACCAACACATTCGCCCCACGACGAAGATCGTCGACCAATGTTTGAGCGATCGACTGTCGCGTGTCGCGAGACATCAGCACGTACACCCCGCACCGCGCGCCGCTCGTCGCGATGTTCGCAAGTCGCCTCATCGCCTCTTCCGTAAAGCTTGACGGAAAATCTGCGACGACCAGAAATCGATATGGCTCGGCCAATTGCCCGGCCTGCAGGTTGTAGTCGTCGATCGTCGCAAACTCGTTTCGCAGATATTTCTGAATCACAGTTTCCATGTGATCCGTCAGATCGCTCAGCCGCTGTTCGATCTGCTGCTGCTCTGCCCAGATTCGCCCGCCCACCAGCGAGTCGTCGTAGTCCGCGAGGTGCATGAAGCCCGCGAACGATTGGCCGAGGCCCACGGGATCGAGCAGCGAAAATTTGCAGCGGCCGGGCGTGATGGTGGCGAGCAGGCGAGTCATGGTCGCTCGCAGCAAAGAAATCGCGTCGTCTCGGCCGTCACGATCGTGCTCGATCACCAGCGACGCGCGTCCTGGCGTCTGCAAAACGCCAGTCACCTCGTACGGCGGCGGCGGAACAAGCCGAGTCGACGTCGTCGCACCCGCGGCCTCGGCGACGCTTTTGAGATTCACCGTGAACACACCGAAATCCGCGGACACCAACGACTGCGACTCATCGGGCCGCGTCACCGCGAGCCCGGCGTTCCACCTCGCCTCAAGATCATTCAGCGCATCATCGTGCTGCTTCTTCGCAGCGTCGATGCTGGCGGTGCGGGCCTCTCGCTGTGCTTGAATCTCCGAATCGATTCTTGCAGTCGCGTCCTTCACGGCCTGCGCGTGCAGCTGATCCGCCTGCGCCTTCGCGGCTGCGCGGTCGGCCTCGATCACGTCCGCTTCCTTCTTGAGCTGGCCGTCGATCTTGCCCCGCCCGGCACGCTTCTTGTCGTCGGCGGCGGCGAAGAATGGCGCGAACTGGGTCTCGATTCGAGCGAAGTCTTCATCGCGCTTCGCCGTCGCAACCGTCACCGCTGAATCGAATACCGCTCTTGAATCCGCCACTCTCGCTTCGAGCGATGAGTACGCACGGGCCGACTCTTTTCTGAGCTGCGAGAACGCCCGGCGAATCTGCCCGCGGCTGAGCTTCCAAAGCGCAACCGCGAGGATCGAAAGCACGACCAGCGTCCCGCCGCCTGCGAGCGCGGGCAACTGCCAGTTGTTCGAAAGATCGACGAGCCACGGCCTTGTCGCCGCCACCGCGCCGGCCGTGCCGAGCACGATCAACAGCAAAGGCCAGACACCGGAAAACAGTCTTGCCAGAAAAAGCTTATCGAGCTTCGCGATCGCCGCGTGCGCCTTCGCACTCGCCACCGGCCAGTCCGAAGACAAAAGCTTTTCACCATCGACGCCGGCCTGCTGATCTGTCGCCGTTTCATCAACAAGAAATGACATTCCAAAATCATGAACCCGCTGAATCGCGAGGTTTGCATCGTCGTCGATCTTCTGCCGATCGACATTGATCAGCTTTTTTGCGGTATTGAATTCATCACCCAGCTGAATCGAAGTGGTCTCAAGCACACTGTCGGCCAACCAGCGCGCGTCCTGATACTTTTGACGCGCGGCCGTCGTCGTCGATTCATACTCGTAATCGATTTTTCGCCGCGCCTTGTCGTGTGCATCTTTCAGTCGGGCCAGTTTCGAACGCGACTCGTCCGCGATTACCTTGCTTTGCGACTCATACGCCTCGTCGTGTGATTTCGTCGCGTTATTACGTGTCGGCTCGATCTCCGCGAGCTTCTGACGCAAACGCTTGTCGGCGGCCTCGGTCGCTGATTTCAGATTCTGCGTCAGCTCCCCTTCTCGCGCCGCACACGCCGTCGCCAGGTGAACCAAGTCGGCCAAGGCGCTTCGCTGCGTGTCGTTGGAGTCGGTTTTTGTCTGAAGATCAGCCATCATTTTCGAGTGTAGCCGCTTGACGTGCAGCAGCGAACAAATGACTCACTTGAACCATGCTTCGCCCGATAGTCTTGGCTCACTGACGGCCGCCTCTGGAGTGGCCAGGTTCGTCGCGCCGACGGGCTGAACTTCCTGCAGGTCAAACCCACGGGCGCGAAGTTCGAGACGTAGTGACGCGGGCGACGTCGTTTCGATCCAGAGTTTGTCGGGCCGCCATTGATGATGCACGCGCGG
>JBBQKP010000309.1:0-3071 GCA_038326995.1 Tepidisphaerales bacterium | reverse complement strand
GGAATCGTGTCGCTGGTTACGAGTCGAGCGCCGAGCAGCGCCCCGACGATGAACCCGGGGGCAAGGAGCAACACCACGCGCCAGTCGATGTTGTGGCTCAGGTGATAGTCGCGCACGGCCAGCGCGCCCAGCGGAAACATGAGCAGCGCCAGACTGGTTCCCGTCGCCTGTTTTTGTGTGAACGCGAAGCCCAGGACCAGAAGCGGGACGACAAGAATCCCGCCGCCCACGCCGACCAGGCCGCTGGCGACGCCGACGCCGACGCCCGCGATCAGCAGCAGCACGACGACCATTACGCTAAGTTCAATCATGTCTGTAAGCGATAGCGACAGAGGACGCTGGATGCAATCCTCTGTGGAAGGACGGCGTAAAAAGTGAAATGAGAAACGTACGCCGTTTTCTCGCCTCACCTCAACTTGAGCCGGATACCTTCCTGCTCGATCTGCTGCACGACACGCTGCACGTCGGCGATGGTGTCGTTGAGAACTTTCGTCGATTGAAGCAGATTCGTGTAGAGCCGGCCGTCGTTGAGGAGCTGGCCCATCGTGCCCGAGCCCGAATCGATCTTGGCGGTGATGGAGTTGACGGAATCGAGTGCCTTGGCGAGTTGAACGATGCGGTCGTCGAGTTGCGTGCTGAGCTTGGTGATGCGGTCTTGCGTGGTGCGGACGGCCTCGGTGGCGGCGTCGGCGGTGTTCGCGAACTTGTCCATCGTCGTACCGGCGCGCGACGACAGGCCTTTCAAGTCGTCGCCGAACTGACGGAAGCTTTCCAATGCGACGGTGGCCTTGTCGGAGGCGGCGCGGAGGTTGGTGATGGTCGTGCGGAGGTCGGCCTGGACGGCTTCGTCGCCGGTGACTTTTCGCAGGTCGTCGATCAATTGTCCGGCCGTGGTGACTTGCTGGTTGAGGTTGTTGACGGTTTTCTTGAAGTCGCCGACGAGGTCGGATTTTCGCACCTCGATGGCGAGGAGTTTGAGCTCATCGGCGAGCTCTGAAATCTCGGCGGGGAGAATTCCAAGCCCGACATAACGCAGGCGAATTTCCGCGCCGGGCTTAAGGATGCCCACGGGCTTGGGGCCGTCTCGTACGAGTTCAACAGCGGCGCCCGAGCCGAGAAAACTCTGGATGCGAATTTCGCCGACGAGGTTGGCCGGAAGAATCTGCTTCGTGTCGAGCTTGGCCTGGATGACGATCTGCTCGGCCTGCGCGTCGAGCGAGACGGACTCGACGCGCCCGACCTCCACGCCGCGATGACGCACGGCCGATCCGGGGTTCAGGCCGTCTGCGCGGTCGGTGCGAAAAGTCACGGCCATCTGCTCGCCGGCGAAGAGCGTGCCGATGCGCGCGCCGAATTGAATGATCATCCAGCCGAGAATGACGAGCGAGACCAGCACGGTGATGCCGACGAAGACGTTGCGGCGGTAGTTGGACATGAGCGGCAGAGCATAGTCGCACAGGGGTGATGTCTGAAAGTGCGACTGTAAAAATCGAATGAAAATGCTGGTGGTTTGTCACCTCAAAAGTTACGGGTTACTTCCGTCGCTTTGTTGATCTGTCGATTCGGTCGCGCTAATCACCGCGTAGCCGCCAGCTTGCTGGCGCTTGATAAGCAAGCCTGATCCGACAAAGCACCAGCAAGCTGGCGGCTACGCTTAGGAAAATAACGCTATCTAAAAATAGCATTCGCTCGAACTGTCGCGCAAGCGTTTTTCTGATTGAGAACCGTCGACACGACCGCGTCACAGAAACCATCAACAACATTTCGTTTTAGACGTGACAGAGCACTACCTCCTCGGGTGATACTTCGCGTGAACCTGCTTCAGGCGGGTCGAATCGACGTGTGTATAGATCTGCGTCGTGCCCACGTCGGCGTGGCCAAGAAGTTCCTGCACGACGCGGAGGTCGGCCCCGCCGCCCAGAAGATGCGTCGCGAAGCAGTGCCGCAAAACGTGGGGCGAAACTTCGTTCACCAAATGCGCCCGCACGGCCATCTTTTGCACGAGCTGCCATAGCCCGATCCGCTCCATCGCGCGGCCCGTCCTGCTGACAAACAAGCGATCAATCGGCGCTTTCACCAGCATTCCGCGGCACGTCTGCAAGTACCTTCCGATCGCATCCACGGCGGCTTGCCCGACGGGAACAATTCGCTCCTTGTGCCCTTTGCCCAACACGCGAACGTAGCCCACGCTGAGATTTACATCGCCCAATCGGACCTGGCACAGCTCACTCGCGCGGAGCCCCGACGCGTACAATAATTCGAGAATCGCGACGTCGCGCGCGTACAGCGGCGACTCGGGGTCGGGCGAATTGATGAGTCTTACGACCTGATCGCGAGAGAGGACGTGAGGCAAGTCGCGCTCGGGTTTTGGACGATCGAGCCGGGCGAGAATGTCGTCGATCTCGCGACCTTCGACCGCCTGGAACCTCAGGAAGGTTCGCGCGGTCGCAACTCGCCGCGCGACGGTCTTGGTCGAGAGGTTTCGCATGCTCGCGTCGCGAAAGAATGCCGTCCACTCCTCGGCGGCGGCGTGCTCGATCGTCGCGGGCGGGTGATCGGCGAAAAATCGCTGTGCGTCTTCGAGGTCGCGGCGATACGCGTCGAGCGTATTGCGACTCAATCCACGCTCGGCCGCGAGATAGGACAAAAATCGACGCAGCGTTTCAGACCTGTCGGGAGGGTTCGCACGATCAACGTGATGCCGCGCATCATGCGGAAGCGCGACGGAACGAATCGCGATACGCGCGTTCGAATTCGAATTCGTGCGATTTTTCTGTCTCGCGACCGCCGATTTTGAGCGCGACAAACTCGAAGCAAGGCTGATCTTCCTGGAGACCAACGCCTTTGAGACCGGCAGTTTTACTTTGGATGAAACGATGTGTTCGTCCGGCCGGACTAATTTTGCTACTGTTTTGGATTTCACCGCCGGTCTCCTGCAAATGATCATCCTGCACGCTGCGGGGAAAGCCCGTGGTTTCACGCTCTTGTAGCAGCTCGCGATAGTTGGGGCAGGCTGCAAATCCGGAGAAACAATGTGAAAACGCATCGGCGAGGCGGACGACCGCAAAATG
>JBBQKP010000308.1:0-3079 GCA_038326995.1 Tepidisphaerales bacterium | reverse complement strand
CCAGTGCCATCTTCGCTGCTGACATCCGTTTCAACAGGAGCGTCGGCCTGTGCGCCGTCGTCCTGAACCATATGAAGAATCAGCTCGGCAGAAAAGCTGGGATTCAGTTCGTTCACGAACCCCGTGTCCTTGGCCGATTCGGTCGCGTTGGGTGTGCGAGGAGTTCCCGTCGACTGCGCCGAAGCCATGCCCGGCATGTAAAGGTCTGAATATCGATTCTGAAAAAGCGCGGCCGTTTGGATGAACGCTTTCACTGATCTGGTTTGGCCTCTTCGCCATTCGGTCAGCCGAGGGTCTGAACTGAGGAAATAGCCGTAGTGGTTTCCAAGCTGACTGTCGGCCATTCTCTTTCGCAATTCGACGAGCCTTGCTTTATGCGCTAATTCCATGGATCGCTTTTGCGCCATGATCGATTTCCTCCTTTCGGCGCTCGCTTTCTTCAAGCCATCCAACAATGTCTCGACACGTTTTCGATGCTCTTTGGCGGCGATTCCGATCTGAGATGAAATCCTCTGATCGACGGGCCTGCCTTGAATCCTGATCCTGGCGACGATCAGGAATTTTTGTTCTTCGAAGACGGCCAACGCAGCTCGATACTCAGTCAATTTCGTCTGGTACTCTGCGAACAATACGCCTGGAGCGTTGGGACGAGGTGCCGTCGGCTCGATGGGCGGCGAGCGCCTGATGATGTCCTCGATCTTCATGCTGATCGAGATCGCACGCCCGGCGTAGGGTTCAAGAACGGCCTGCATCTGAGTGAACTTTTCGTTGGCCAGATCTCTACGTTGCAATTCGGTTGCATTCTCGGGCGGTTGCCGTTTGGCAACGAGTTCGACTCCGGAGAGGAGCTGGGCGAGTATCTGTTGACCGTTTTCAAAGACGATCGTGGCGTCTGCCACCACTTCGCGCATGTTTCGCGTCGTGGTGAGTCGTGTCGGTGTCGTGCCAGGATCACCCGAGGATGAGAAGAGCCGACCACCGCCAGCCAACGACGACTGCGTGCCGACCAAAAGTGCGATGAGGACGATAATTGAAATTCGCATTTGAACCTCGCTGAAAAGAGTCACCGAAAAAGTCGTTTTATTGGCACGCATCACCACGCCGGAACGGCGATCGGAATCGACAGCTTTTGATCGTCGGGCAAGTCCAAGACCGGAACCATGCCGACGATGACAACCGGGAGGAGCACCCGAACAATCCGAGGGGCCTTTCCCGCGTCAATTCGAACCGCACGCGTTCGTATTTCTCCATCCGCTTCGCGATTGGTTTTCGTCACGTTGGCACCTTCGGTGTTGACGATCTGGACATTCGAGATCGCAATCGGGCCAAGCTTTTCGTGGTCGATGACGATGTAGTCGCGTGCTTCGGCTATGACGGGATGAAGTCCTTCGATGTAACCGACGTTCCAGTTCGCGGTGTTCGTCATTGGCGGCGCGATCAAACCTTGAAGGCGAAGCACCTGCCTGCGAAGCTGCGCGACGTCGCTCTCTGCGGCCTGCTGCTGCCTGTCGGCATCCGCTGCGCCTTCTTGAGCAGATGCACGGCGACTTCGCAATTTGACGACCTCACTCTTGAGTGCGGCGATCTCGCGCCTGGCCGCGGTTAGTTGCTCGCGGAGAAGGATGACTTCGGGATCGATTGTTTGCGGGTTCACGGGCGATATCGGCGGCGATGTCGGCGGCGATGTCGGCGAGGGTGGATTGGTGGAATCCGTATGCTGTCCGCGCCCCGAGGTCACCAGAAAGACGGTCGCCGCTGTCGCGATGAGAGCGACTATCCAATGATGAGACGTCTTGGAGAAACCCGATTTGTTTAAATTCATGTTCCACCTGTTTTATAAATTCGAACCGAACTGTTTCGCCCCCACCCGCTTACTGGACGTGCACAATGCCTGACGAGTGGTCATTGATGCCGTGAGTATGTTGTGAAAGCCAGAACGGATCAAGTGAAACGGTACCGAGTGCCGGGATCGCGCAAGGTTGTCAAAATCGGAGTAATTGCGTCAAATTCGTCAGAAGAACTTGGCGACCCCGCCAACCCCGTTCGCCACCACAAAATACAACTCACGACTCAAACCCACACCTCACACCGGCGGCCAGATCTCGGGCCGGGGCAATGGGTCGGGCCATTGGTTGGGGTCATCGACCTCGAATGTCCAGAGCCAGGGCGTTTCGCCGACCTGAAATACTTCCTGCATGATGCGAATCACGTCGCTGGCGGTGCGTTTGCCGTGGGTGATTTTCTTGGTGAAGTGCGGAAAAATGCGGTTGTGCTCGCCTTGCCACGTTCGCTTGCGTCGGCCTGATGCTTCAAAGCCCATCTTCAGCAGAATGTCGGCCCGGTCGGCCTCGTCGGGCGTGAGCTCGACTTCCATGATTCGCCCCTGATCGGCCGACCTGTAGCCTCGCTTGCTCTTGAGTGGAATGTGGAACCGCACGATCGATTGCGACTCGGGCTCGACCACGACACAAAGCTCGTACTCCGGATGAGCGACGAAGTAGCCGATGCGCTGTTCGAGCATCACGAGCTGCGGATGGGTGCTTTCGAATCGCATGTCAGAAATCTTTTCAAGGCCTAAAAAAACCAATCGCCAGTTCTTACCAATAAACTAAAAACTGCTGTCCCAGTCGGGCGGAATCAATAGCACTGGCACGCGGGTCTCTTTGATCAACTCCACCGGCACATTCCCCGCGATCAGCCGGGCAAAGACGTTCTTGCCGGTCAGTCCCAGCACGATCATGGTGACGTTTCTTTCGACGGCGGTGTTGAGGATCGCGTGGGCGATGTCGTCGGCGAAGGTGAGGAGCGTCTGAACCTCCAGGCCTCGCCCCTTCAGCTTGTCGGCCAGCAGTTTCAGCGCCGTCTCGCCGTCACTTTGCTCTTGCTCCCGCAGTTGTCCGCCGCTGGGTCTGGAGATGTGCGCGACCAAAACCTCGGCCTTCATTCGCGTCGCGATATCCGCCACCGGCTCCACGAGCCGCTGCGAAGCCCACGCCGTACTGACTGCCACCATGATCCTTGCCATGTCACTACTGTCGATGAGCCGCGGCATTACGTCAATAAAGCAGCGTGTTCCGGC
>JBBQKP010000307.1:0-3081 GCA_038326995.1 Tepidisphaerales bacterium | reverse complement strand
TAAGACTGCTGTTCGACTAGCCCTATTCGACTAGCCTGGTCGGCCAGTGACCCGCGTATCGCCTTTGGATCACTCGGGCGAGGGTTTCGAGCAGCAGCGCCAGATCGACCGGCTTGCTCAGCACCGAGAAGACTTTCATCGACAGGGCGTCGTTAAGTACGTGCCGACTGATGTCTCGCGCCAGGAGAATGGTAGGCGGCGAACCCGGACGGTCTCGAAGAAGCTTGACGACTTGAAGCCCACTGAGTTGAGGGAGGTTCTGATCGAGCACGGCCACATGCACCTCGCCCGACTCCACACGCGATAACGCTTCTCTACCTGTCCTGACCATCAGCGATCGAATACCCTGCGGCTCGAGCAACTGTGCCGCCCGCGTTTGCCAGGTGGCCGAGGCGATACCTTCAGTTGTACCGCTCGAACCCTCCGCATCTGCGAACATCACGGTAAGCCTCGTGACCGCGTGCCTACCCGACGTTTCCGGGTCGCGTGGATCGTTCGAATGAATCGGGTCTGTCGATTGTGTCATACCAGACCTCACCGCGAACGGACAGAAGCAACTGGCGTGCCTGTGCAGTCCTCTCTTCGTAAAACAAAATCCGAGTTGCACTTACAACCGCAATCGGCCTGAAGCTGGATGAGCGTGTTTCCTGTCACGTTGGCAGGAGTGAGGATTAATTTGGCATTGGACGGAGATCCGCGGGCCCTGACGATGGCCGGCAAACCGGTCGGGAGTCGGAAGTTTCAACACAATCGTCACAGTGCGGCAACTCGCCACAGACCGTAAGAGTTGACTACGCCCTAACATGGTCGATGATCTTCAGTGTCGATAACTGCTTCTGGTGGGCTTCGGAAATCCTCCGGCAGTGCGATCGACGGTCTTGGAGAGCGATCGCATGGGCAGTGTAGCCACATTCGTGCGGAAAAACCCGCGAAATCCGCTCTCTCAACTCGTCTGGAAAGAACCTCAGTATGAGCGATATCAATAAGCTCAACCCACAACCAAGCTCGACCAATCCCGACACATCGGGCGGAAAACCAGAAATCCGCCCCGTTTTCCCGCGGTGGTTGAATTATCTACTACCCATGGTGGTGATTGCCTTGGTGGGCAGCGCCTTATACGTGCCGGCAGTAGTGACTTTGGCTTTCAGCCCCATCGCTACCGATTCGGGATACGCACCAGACCAACCCGTTCCCTACTCGCACGCCTTGCACGTCGGGCAACTTGGAATGGACTGTCGCTATTGTCACACGACCGTCGAGCATGCAGGCTTTGCGGCCGTCCCGCCCACGCAAACGTGCATGAACTGCCACACGAACGTCAAACCGGAAAGCAATAAATTGCAGGCCGTCCAGGAGTCGTGGAAGAGCGGCAAGCCGGTGGAATGGGTCAAGATTCATGACCTGCCCGACTACAGCTACTTCAACCACTCGGCCCACGTGAACAAGGGTGTCGGCTGCACGAGTTGCCACGGCCAGGTCGATCAGATGGAAGTCGTCTACCAGGCTCAGCCGCTGAATATGGCCTGGTGCCTCGACTGCCACCGCCAGCCCGAAAAGAATCTCCGACCCGTCGAACAGGTGACCAACATGAACTGGAAAGCCACCGACGACCAGCGCGTCAAAGACAAAGGCATCAAAGACCCCCACGAAGCACAACTTTTCCTCGGCAATCTGCTTAAGCAGCAATATCAGATCAAGGGCGAAGAGTTCATGACAAGTTGCAGCACTTGCCACCGCTGATCGTTCCGTAACTTCAGGCCTATCTCTCTATAGAACCCCCGTAGAACCCCACGCAGAACCCCCGTCCAAACGTTCTCATGAGTCAATCCAACACCGGCCAGTTCATGTCCACGCAGGTTCACTCCTCGCAGCTCGACTCCGCTAAGCCGGTCGCCGCTACGCCGGACACGGCTGTAAAACCGGCCGCCTCCGTAAAGCCGGGCATGCAGCACTGGCGCAGCTTGGAGCAGCTCGCGGGCAGCATGTCGGGATCAGAGGCCGACACCAAGCATCTGGACCAAGAGTTTCCCAGCTACGACCCGAAAGTTGTGGTCGCGGGCAAGAACTCTGTGACTCGCCGTTCGATGCTTCAATTGATGAGTGCTTCGATGGCGCTGGCGGGCATTACGCTTTCGGGGTGTCGTCGCTGGCCCAAAGAACAGATCGTGGCCCAGACGACCGGGCTTAAGGGTCAAATGCCGGGCGTTCCCGAGTTCTACGCGACCATCTACGAACGCGCGGGCGTGGGCTATCCACTGTTGGTCAGCGCATGGGACGGCAGGCCGATGAAGGTCGAAGGCAACAATCTGCATCCGTCGGTCAGCACGTTCAACGGCAAGGTGGGCGTCGCGGACATATTTGCCATCTCCACGCCGCTGGAAATGTACGACCCCGACCGCAGCCGCAACGTGCTGGACCTCCGCAAACTCATCGACGGCCAGGGCCAGGTTGCCGCCAGCACACTCGACGCCTTCTACAGCGAATTCTCCAACGCACTCAATAATAATTCTTCTGGCGTCGCCGTCCTGAGCGAGCAGAGTTCTTCAATCAGTTTCGCCGCCGCCAAGGCATCATTCCTGAAGAAGTATCCGCAGGCGAGCTGGGTCACCTACGAACCGACGGCCGGCACAGAGCCGACGCCGCGGCTGCTTCTGGACCTCAGCAAAGCCAAGACGATTGTTTCCATCGACTGCGACATGCTGGGCAGCCATGCGAACAAGATCGCGCACGCACGCGACTGGGCGAAGAATCGAAAGACCGCCGACAAGGGCGAGATGAATCGCGTCTATCTCGCCGAGAGCACGCTGAGCTCCACGGGCTCAGCTGCCGACGTGCGACTGCCCGTCCGCGCCTCACGAATGCTGGTAATCCTCAGCGCGATCGGAAACGCGCTGGGCGTCTCCAGCAGTGTCGGAGAGCTGACCGAAAGCGAAAAGAAGTTTGTTGAAGCCGCGAGTTCTGATCTGAAAAAGTCAGGCTCGGCCGGCGTCGTCGTCGCGGGCGAACATCTGGGTCAGGCCGCCTCCGTTCTGGCCGTGGCGATCAACACGAGTCTGAAATCCGCCGCCGCGACGGTGGTGT
>JBBQKP010000306.1:0-3083 GCA_038326995.1 Tepidisphaerales bacterium | reverse complement strand
CGCATCGTTCGCTCGCCTTGTGAAATTGATTATTCGCGGTTCGAGAAGGCAGTTCGCGCGGACGATTTCCCCGTCGACAGAAAGCGGTTTCTCTTCTGCGGGCGGATGGTCGATGGCAAGCGTCCGCTGAGCGTCGTGCGGGCGTTTGTGAAGCTCGCAAAGGAATTGTCGGAGTGGGATTTGATCGTGCTGGGCGACGGGGCGTTGGACAATGAGGCGAGACAATTGGTTCCTGAAGAGCTTGTAAAGCGAGTGCGGTTCGAGGGGTTCGTCAGTGATGAAAATCGTGTTGCGGGGATTTTTGCGGCGTGTCAGGTGCTCGTGCATGTCCCGGCCCACGAGCCGTGGGGGCTGGTCGTCAACGAAGCTGTCGCGAGCGGGCAGGCCGTCATCGCGAGCCGGGCCGTTGGGAGTGCGGCAGAACTGGTGACGGATGGTCAGAACGGATTCGTGATCGATCATGATGATGCGCCCGCGCTCGAAGCGGCGATGAGGCAAGTCGCAATGGCTGATCTTTACGCACGGTTCGGCAGAGTGAGTCGTGAGAAGTTGCGTGCGTGGCGCGAGACGGCGGACCCGGTGTGGGGACTCAGAGAGGCGCTGCGATCAGGTCAGACGTAGCAGCGGATCACTTTGGAGTTGCGGGCGTTGGTGCGGATTGCTGGTTCTTCCAGATCGAGAGAATTCGCACCTGTTCAATGACGCGAACGTTGGTCGGCTCGATCTTTTGCAGTCTCGCGACTTCCGCCAGGGCCTCATCGCGTCGATCGAGATTCCACAGCGTGGCAGCCCGGCTGAGCGAGGAATTTACCGCTCTGGGCGCGAGCGGCATGAGTCGATCGAAATAGATGATCGCCTGATCGTATTGCTCCAGATTCAGTAGGGCGGTGCCGAGGTTGGTCAGGGCAACGACGTCGTGAGGCCTTGATTCAAGGACGGCCCTCGCGAGCGGGATCGCTTCGTTTTGCCTGCCTCGCCTGAGGTAGTGCGACGCGAGGTTGTTCATGGCAAGGCTCGAGCGCGGATTCGTCTGGAGCATTGTCGCGTAGAGCCGGGGCGAATCCGCCCAATACTGGGACAGATCGCGGCTTACGCCCGTCCACAGAACCAGTGGCAAGGCAACGACCGCGGCGGAATATTTCCAACGCGTCACCAGTTGACCGATCAGCAAACCCACGCCCGCCATTGGCAAAAGAAGATAGTGGTCGGCGGCGGTCGAAAAGGCCTGATATTGAAACGTGACCAGCCCGAGCACCGGCAGCAATGGAAAGAAAATCAAGGCGATGGCAAAACGCGTCGCGGGTATTTTCCACGCGAGTAAGAGCATGGCGATGGCGAGCAAGAGCCCGATGAGCGGAATAAGGAGGTCGGAAGGAAAAGCAGAAGAATCACGAAACAGTGACACCGGACTTCGGCCGTAGTCGAAGGAATAGTGAACGGGCCAGCAGAGTTTGTTCAGGTAAAAGCCGAGCGTATCCAGGGCTACGAAGGGGCGTTTGGAAATCGATACGGTGCTCACGCGTTCGGTGGTCTGCACGATCTTGGTGACGACTGAAATCGCGGCGGCGGCGAAGAGGATCGGCGAGGCGTTCACCAGCGTCGTCGTCCAGGTTTTGCCCTGTACATAACGGCTCATCACCAACACCATTGGCGCGACGCAGATCGCCATCGGCTTGGAAAGCATCGCGACGACTGACAGTGTGATCGCCGCCCAGTACCAGAGATTGCCGGGCTTTGTCGATTCCGCCTGGTGCGACCAGGCGAGCAACGCGGCCAGCACGAAAAATGCGGCCAGGAGATCCTTGAAGCCGCTGATCCAGGCGACGCTCTCGACCTGAACGGGATGGACGACAAAAACCAGTGCGGCGATGGTCGCCCCGAGCATCGAAAGGCCGAGCCGACTCGCGAGCACGAGAAGTGCGACGCCCGACAGCGCGAAGACCGTCAGTGAGGCGATTCGAAAAGGAAGAGGAGAGAAGAATAGTCCGATCGGGTCGGGCTCGTCGAGCCGTGCGGTCCACGACAAAACATGCCAAAGCGACTGCGTGACCGGGACGTACAGGCCCATGTGGGGCGATGTCGAGTGGCTTAGGAAGGATGCGACGGAGTTTTGCAGGACGGCGGGGTGCTCGGCGATGGTGTCGAGGTCGTCGATTTCGGAAAACGGGCCGGCCAGCATGCCGGCGTGGGTGATGATCGCGACGGCGATGACCAGCACGCACAGAATCAGGATGGTGTGCGATCGGCGCAAGGTTTGAAAAGATAAAAGTAAGCTAAGTTTTGAACTTCGTTTACAGCGCCCTGACTGAAGCACGTTCGACCAGCACGGGCTTGACAGTTCGACTGACGCGGTCGTCTTCGGGGCTCTTGATTCGGTCGATGAGCCGCTCGATGGCCATGCGAATCATGTGGGGCATCTGCGTATCGACGGTGGTGAGCGCGGGCGTGAGAAAGCCGCTCTCTGCGGAGTTGTCGAAGCCGACGATGGAGATGTCCTGGGGCACGCGAATTCCGGCCTTGTGGAACGCGGAAAGCGTCGCCATCGCGACCTGGTCGGAGTGGACCAGAAGCGCGGTCGGCCTGGACGTGTCGGGCCAGCTGAGCCAGCTCTTGGCGTATTTTTCGGCGGCGGCGAACTGGTCTTCGTAGCGCTGGCTGTCGCCTTGCCAGAGGAACCATTCTTCGCGTGTGAGATTCGCTTCGCGCAGAAGACTCCAGGCGGGGAACTGGTCGTTGTTCTCCATCATCGCGGTGCGCTGCGGCGGGGCCATGAGATAGCCGATCTTTCGATGCCCCTTGTCGAAGAGGTGCTCGATCGCGGTGCCGTAGACGAGTTGCGGATCGAGCGTAACGGCGTCGTATTCGCTTTCGACGGGCATGCCGAACGTGACGACGGGGTAGTTGCTCTTGATCAGTCGCTTGCGGCGTTCGAGCTCCATCGGGTCTGAAATCGGGCCAATCAGCAGGCCTTCGAGGTCTTCGGTGGGCAGGGGAACGAGGCGCGCCAGGCGGGTGGTCGGGTCGATCTGCGTGAGCGCCATCTGCATGACGTACCCGCGGGCCCGCATTTCGGTGTCGATCTG
>JBBQKP010000305.1:0-3091 GCA_038326995.1 Tepidisphaerales bacterium | reverse complement strand
TCTCGTTCGAAACATGCACGGAAAGACCGTCGCCCTGGCGGGCGATTTGATGATCGATCGGTACGTGTTTGGCAATGCCGAGCGGCTGTCGCCCGAAGCGCCCGTGCCGGTGCTGCATTACTCACACGAGGAATCAAGGCTTGGCGGCGCCGGTCATGTCGCGGCCGATCTTGCGACGCTGGGCTGCATTGTCAGAGTCGTGGGGTGTATCAGTGCGGATGCCGCGGGCAAGGATGTGAGACGTCTACTGCGCGAATTTTCGATCGACGATGCATTGCTGCACGAAACCAAAGAGCGATGCACGACCAGCAAGGTGCGTCTCGTGGGCATGGCCAATGCGCGCGGCGCGCAGCAACTTATTCGCCTTGATTACGAGGAATCGAAAACGCTGAGCAAGGACGACGCCGATCAGATCATCAGAAATTTTGAACTCTCGCTCGAAGGTGCGGGCGTTGTTTGTCTGGAAGATTACAACAAGGGTTTGCTCTCGCCCGACGTTTGTCAGCAGATGATCAAGCTCGCGAAAAGTCGCGGGCTCGAAGTTCTCATCGACCCGGCCAACCTTCCCGACTATTCGAAATATGCCGGCGCGACGTGTCTGAAGCTCAATCGCGTCGAGACTGAAAAAAGCACAGGCCTGCCTTGCCGCAAGCCCGAGCATTATCCGGCGGCGGCGGCGGCGTTACTCGCGAAGCTGTCGCTCGAAGCGGTCGTGATTACGCTCGATAAAGACGGGGCTTTTCTTGCGACGCGCGAAGGTGCGTCGCGCCTTCTTGCCACGCGCGCGAGGCAGGTCGCCGATGTCACTGGCGCGGGCGATATGGTTCTGGCGGCGCTGGGTGCGGCACGGGCGGCGGGCGCGGATTGGACCGAAGCGGTTTCGCTGGCAAACGTGGCGGGCGGGCTCGAGGTCGAGCGCTTCGGGGCAGTGCCGATCAAACCCGACGAGATCATTCTTGAACTATTGGGCGAGTCGCAGAACCATCTGGGAAAGGAGCGGTCGATGGAAACGCTCTTGCCCGAACTTCTGGCGCACCGCGCGGCCGGTCGGAAGATCGTCTTCACCAACGGCTGCTTCGACTTGATACACCTGGGCCATGTGAAATATTTCCAGTTCGCCAAAGCGCAGGGCGATCTGCTGGTCGTTGGCGTGAACACGGATGCGAGCATCCAGCGCCTGAAGGGCCCGAAGCGGCCCGTGGTGAACGAGGTCGATCGCGTGGGCGTTTTAGAAGAGCTGGAGAGCATCGATTATCTCGTGCGTTTTGATACCGACACGCCGCTGGAACTCATCAACGCGATTCAGCCCGATGTGCTGGTGAAGGGTGCCGATTACGCGAAGGAGCAGGTGGTGGGGTGGGATGTGGTCGAAGCGCGAGGCGGGCATGTGGCGCTCGCGCCGCTGATCGACGGCCGAAGCACGAGCAACGTCATTCGGCGAATTCTCGACGCGTACGCGAACGAGATTTAGAGGAAACGTATAACGTCGGGCGTTTTTTAATTGTCACTCGATCTCGACTTTGATCGCGCGAATTCGCTCGGCCAATTTCTGCTGCTGCTGAAGAAGTTGCCGATTGACGCTGGTCATCGCGCGGTCGTCGGCGCGGAAGATGTCGCTGGTCAGGCGATACGCGATGGCGGATTCGACGTAAGCGGGCGTGGAGATTTCCTGCCACACGGGTTTGACGACGACGCTGATCCCGCAGTCGCCGAGGGTCAGCAGTCCCCATCGCGTCGGCACGTCGGCCTTGGTGAGAAGGCCCTGAGGGGCGAGCAGATAGTGCAGATTCGCCATCGGCTGCATCAGGCACGCCGCGAATTTTCCAAGGCCGACGCGCTGCCTGAGGGTGCGGCGGCCTTTTCGTTTCCGCTTCAAATTTCCGCCGCGCTCGAAGAGCGCCATCTGCATTTGTCCATCGTTGGAAAGATCGCGTAGGAAGTCGCTTCGCGAGGCTTTGCATTCAACGAAACAAGTTTGATAGAGCGGCTTGCCGGCGTGGAGGTAGTTCTGCATGCCGGGAAAGAATCCCGTGCCGACGGCGTCGATTACGCCCAGCGGCCTGAGCGCGACCTCGGCGGCGATGCAGCGATAGCCCGTCTTCCACATCCAGCGGCATGCCTCTTTCTTCAGCGTTTTATGCAGTTCGGTTTCGCCAGTTCTAATCATTCGTTCTCACATCAGACCTGCTTAATTCTTGACTGTCAGCGATTAAAAAAACGATTGCCGACGCACAACAGGAACGTCCCAAGAGTCCCAGGAGACCCACATCAACATATTAGCCGGGCCGCAGAAAAAACGTTCAAACTGTCAGTGCGATGCGCGTGCATGGATTCGAACCATGGACCTCGTCCTTATCAGGGACGCGCTCATACCAACTGAGCTACACGCGCGACGGACGTGGAAAGATATTCGCCAACGACAGGTTGTCAATGGCCAGTCAGATCTCGTCGCCTATTTCAAGTACTTTTCGACGAAGAGGACGGTCGCGTAGAACTGGAAGTCGCTGTTTTCTTTTTTCGCGAAGCCGTGACCTTCGTCGGCCGCGAGCAGGTACCACACGTCCTTGCCGCGAGACTTCAGTGAGTTGACGATCTGCTCGGATTCGCCCATTGGAACGCGGGGGTCGTTCGCGCCTTGGATGATCATCATCGGCGCGACGATCCGGTCGGCCTTGCTCAGGGGGCTGATCGATTCGAGGAACGCGCGCATCTGCGGGTCGCGCTCGTCGCCGTACTCCACGCGTCGAAGGTCGCGTCGATAGCCCTGCGTGTTGGTCAGGAATGTGACGAAGTTGCTGATGCCCACAGACGAACTCGCGCAGCGAATGCGGTCGGGATAAAGCGTCGCGACGGCGAGAGTCATGTACCCGCCGTAGCTGCCGCCCATTACCATGACGCGAGAGGCGTCGAGTGTGCTTGAGCTTTGGAGCCAGTCCAAGAGTGCGCCGATGTCTTTGACGGAATCTTCTCGCTTCATGCCGTTGTCGAGGTCGACGAAGGTCTTGCCGAATCCGGTAGAGCCGCGAACGTTGGGGTAGAGAATCGCCACGCCCAGCTCGTTGATGAAATAGTTATTGCGAGCCTGAAAGCC
>JBBQKP010000304.1:0-3185 GCA_038326995.1 Tepidisphaerales bacterium | reverse complement strand
CATGTTTCCGCTGGGCGCGCTGGCCGTGCGCGACTATCACCTGAGCCACAACATCGACTGGCGCGTGGTGTTGCTCCTTGCCCCCGGGTTCATCGTCGGGGCGCTGCTCGGCGCTCGACTCGTAACCAGCGACACGATTCCTGAAAAAACACTCAAGCTGATTTTCGCCGTGCTGTTGCTCTACACCGTTCACATGCTGCTCTCGCGATCAGTCGATTGGTATCGCGGCACGATCGGCGTGCTTTCGAGCCTGACAATGATCTTCTTTGCATACTGGCTACTCCGACTCCTCGGCCGAAATCTTGATCAATCCTCCAGATACGGCGAGCTGTACCGCAAGCACATCGCCCGCGGTCCGGGAGATGACTTTGTGATATAGAATGCGACTTACTCCTGAAGCCTGCCCCTGCCCGCCGTTCGCTGTTATAATAATGCGTTCATGAAAGTTCTCCTCGCCAATCCCCGCGGTTTCTGTGCTGGCGTTCGCATGGCCATCGAGGTTGTGGACGAAGTCCTGCGTGCACGCGGCGCTCCCGTTTACGTCTATCACGAAATCGTTCACAACAAGCACGTCGTGGATGACTTCAAAAGCCGCGGCGTGACGTTCGTTGAATCCATCGACGAAGTGCCGCCCGGACACGTCGTCGTTTTCAGCGCCCACGGCGTGTCGCCCGCCGTCCGACAGGCCGCCAGAAATCGCACGCTGGTGCAAGTTGATGCGACCTGCCCGTTGGTCACCAAGGTTCACAATGAAGTCGTGCGATACGCGCGCGACGGATATCACATCATCTTCATCGGCCATCGCGATCACCAGGAGGCCGTCGGCACGGTAGGCGAAGCGCCGCACGCGATCAGCATCGTCGAAGACGCGCACGAGGTCGCTTCACTCGTGCTCCCTCCGCACACCAAGCTCGCGTATGTGACGCAGACGACATTGTCGGTGACGGATGCGCAGCGCGTCATCGATGCGCTGAAGAAAAGATTTCCGCACATCAAGCCGCCGCCCAGGGATGATATTTGCTACGCGACGACCAACCGCCAGGAGGCCGTCAGCACGCTCGCGCCCGAGGCGCAGCTCGTGCTGGTGATCGGCAGTAAGAATTCCAGCAACAGCAATCGCCTGGTCGACCGCGCGAAGGAAATCGGCGCACAAGGCTATCTCGTCGACGACCAATCCGAGATTCAGCCCGAGTGGTTCGTCGGCATCGATACAGTGCTCGTGACCGCTGGCGCTTCGGCCCCCGAACATCTCGTCGATCAACTCGTGGACCGACTCAAACGCGATTTCAACGCCACCGTCGAAACGCGAACACTCGTCGAAGAAGACATCACCTTCGGCCTGCCCAAAAGTGCCCGCCAATTGACCGTCATCAAGAGCCATTAGCCGTTGGTCGATAAATAAAAGAGAGGGCTGCTTCTCGTCTGAATTTCCATTCTCACTCGTAATTCCAAAGTCCCAAAACCTTCTCTATTTTCGACTTCAATTTTGAACATTCAACGACTCGCCATCCCCGACGTGCTGCTGATCACCCCGAAAAAATTCGGCGATCATCGCGGATTCTTCATGGAGACCTTCAATCGGCAAACATTCAAAGACCTCGGGGGCATTGATATCGACTTCGTGCAGGACAACCACTCACGCTCCGCACAGGTCGGCACCGTCCGCGCGCTGCATTACCAGTTGACGCCCATGGCACAGGCCAAACTCGTTCGCGTGGTCAAAGGCAAAGTTCTCGATGTTGCGGTGGATGTTCGTAAAAGTTCGCCCACCTTCGGCCGGCACGTCAGCGCGATCCTCGACGCCGAGCAGGCCCAGATGATGTTCGTCCCCATTGGTTTCGCCCACGGATTCGTCACGCTCGAACCCGATACCGAATTCGTCTACAAGGTCAGCAATTACTACAGCCCTCTTCACGAACGCGGCATCGCCTGGAACGACCCAGACCTTGCGATCGACTGGCACATCAAATTGGCCGAGGCGACACTCAGCGATCGCGACACAAAACACCCGCGTCTGAAAGACGCCGTCGATTTGTACGAGTGAAACTCGGCACAGGTGTAATACGAATCCCAATAAGTTCCCGCGCAAGCGTCTGGATGGCTATTTTGGAGGGCGTCACTCCGTGACGCTTCTGCAGAAACTTTAATTTCCCGGCGGCAGAGACTGCCGCCCTCCAATTTTTCGGCGCGAGAGTTTTTTGCAATCCGTACAATCACTCGTTCTCCGGACCGTCCGGCAGGACATTTTCTTTCTGCTTATTTGCACTGTCAATCAAAGCGGACCTGAGAATCAATTCGCGTATCGCGTCGGGTCTTTGATGCCCGACTGTTCGAACCCGCGGCGGCGCAGCACGCACGAATCGCAATGGCCGCACGCGAGGAATTCCGGGCCGTCCATGACCGGGGCAAACACCGGGTCGTAGCACGAATGCGTCAGTGAATAATCAACGCTCAGCTCGGTGCCCTTTTGAATGATCTGTGCTTTGGTCATGTGCACGAGCGGCGCGTGGACGTTGAACGACGTGCGCTTTGTGCCCAGTCTTGCAGTTGCCTGAAACGCGTCGACAAACTCGGGCCGACAATCCGGGTAGCCGCTGTAGTCCAGTGCGTTCACGCCGATGAAGACGTCGTCGCAATCGATGGTTTCCGCGAACGCCAGCGCGAAGCTGAGAAACACGGTGTTTCGCGCGGGCACGTAGGTGACGGGAATCCCCGTTGACATCGCAGCGTCGGACTGATCTTTGGGCACGGCGATGTCGTCGCTTGTTAGCGCACTGCCACCGATGGCGCGGAGGTCGATCTTCACGACTCGGTGCGTCGCGCCGTATTGCCTTGCGATCACCTCGGCGGCGATCAGTTCGTTGCGGTGCCTCTGCCCGTAATCGAACGCCATGGTGTAGAGCGGCGCGAACCCCTCTGACTTAGCCAGGGCGAGACAGGTCGCAGAGTCGAGGCCGCCCGAGAGAAGAATGATCGCGTTGCGGGACATAATTGCATCGTGCGCAGCCGACGATTTTCGACAAGGGCAGGCGCGATAAAACTCCTGAAGAAGGATCAGACTGAACAGATGTCACGCCTTCGACTCCCGGCCGTTGTTCGGTTATCGTTCGTGTGTCGCATGCACTGTCGGCGACTGGAATTGTCCTCATGGAAGAACCTAAAGCCACGCCCAAACCCACGCCCAA
>JBBQKP010000303.1:0-3191 GCA_038326995.1 Tepidisphaerales bacterium | reverse complement strand
TACGGCCCGAGTCGCGAAGACGGCGGCGTCGTGTTCCGCGCTCGCTTCGACAACGCACAGCAAGTTCAAGTCGCGGGTGATTTCAACAACTGGAGCCCCGTCAGTTCGCCGCTCATGTCCACGACGGCCGGCGGGTTCATGACCAAGCTTCCCCTGCAGCCCGGCCGATACCGATACCGCTTCGTCGTCGACGGCCGATGGGTGAACGATCCGCACAACGCCTACGTCGAGGCCAACCAGTTCGGCGAGCTGAACAATGTTGTTGAAGTGGCGTAGGTCTGGCCTTTGGTGAAGGACGTTTGACTATCTAGGAAGGATTCGTCATGGACGACGCGAAGCAAAACGAAGATCAACAGCGGCGGGAGCAATCAGGTCAAGACAAGTCAGGTCAAGACAAGTCAGGTCAAGACGAACGCCGCCCCCGGCCGCGACATCTGTCGGAAATCAGCCACCTCTTTCTCAGCAGCATTCGTGAGAAAGATCAGCCGACTCAGGGCCCGCAAGGCGGCGAGTCGCACTCAGTTCCGCGTCCGCGCCGCGTCCCGCCGGGCGGGGGCAAGCCCGTCGAAGTGCCCGCATCTCCTCGGCCCAGTAGCAGCATCGACATGACGCCCGAAGAGTTCGAGCGCATGTTCGCGCCTCCCGAGTCGGAATCTTCTGCTGCCTCTTCGCTGATCGAAAGCGGCCTGTCTGAGCCGACCCGCGCCGCCGCGATGGGCGTTGTTTCAGGCGAGCACGACGATCACACGCACGACCGCGTCCTTCAATTCGCGTCTGGCCTGGCGTCGGGCGGCAAGGTCGTCGGGCTCGTGGTCGTCGACCAAAGCGACATTCGCATTATGCGTGTCGAGCGAACCAGCCATGCCCCCGAGGCCGGTGATGTCGAGTGCAAGCAGGTGATCGACGAGCGTCAGCTCAGCGAGTGCATGCTGGAACTCGACAGCGACGTCGACCAATGGGTGATCTTCGCCGGTGAGATGCGCGGATCAGAATCACGTGACATTGTTTCGAATTGCGACGAATGGATGGTGCTGAGTGTCAGCGACCACGACGGCGTCGTTGCGGGTTATCGCACGCTCAAGGGCCTGGCGGAGCTGGGCAAGCGCGATGTTCAAATCGCGATGTCGGCGCGAACGCAGAAGGAAGATCTCACGCATTCCCGGGCCGAGCGGACGTGGACCAAGCTCGCGGGCGTGAGTCGACAGTTTCTTGATTGGGAAGTCGGCTTCGCGGGCGTTCTCGAGCAAAGCGAGAATGTGACGACGACGACCGTGTTCCACGCGACATCAAGGCACGACAAGGCACAGCTCGCCGCGGGGCTTCAGTGGAAAGTCGTTCACGAATTTCTGGGCCTGGAAAAGCGAGTATCACTTAATAGTTTCGGCCTCGGCTCCGCACCGAATGTGTCGAACCACACCAATAGCGCCGAGGCGACTTTGATGGGGTTGATGGAGCCTTTGTCGTCTTTCGTGTCAACGTCGCCATCAACGTCGCCGTCATCGTCTGTCAAAGAGCAGAGCGTCAAGCCGCTGGTCGAAGCAAGAGACGACCCAACAACTGCGAAAAAGGAAAACGTCATGACCGACAAGCCGCACCTTCAGATCGCCACAGATTCAACCGAGTTGGACGAAGTGCTCGAGTTGCCCGCGGGCGCGAGTGTGCTGAGCGTCGCTTTGGGCAGCGGCTCGGGCATGATGACTTGCCCGGTCGATGTGCCGATGTGCGAAGGCGCGAAGGTCGCGCTGGGGCGTGACCGTGTGCTGGTTCTCGTCGCGTCGGCCGGCGAGGGGCTGATGGATTTGCCCTCGGTGACGGCCGCGTGGCATTGGCTGGGCGAGAACCGAAAGCTGATCTCGATGGCGCTGCCTCAGATGTCGATCGACATTTCTGCCGCGCCGAAGCTGACGTTGTTGGTGGATCACGCAGACCGCCGGGCCGAGCAATGTGCACGCGTGCTGGTTCCGCTCATCTCGAATCCGAACGTCACGCTGCGGAGCTATCGCAAACTGCGATGGGGCGGGCGAACGGGAGTGCTGCTCGAAGCGGCGTGATGGTTCTCAACACGACAAAGGATGCACGACAGTTCGCGCGACAGTTCGCGCGACAGTTTGTGCGAATGTCACTTTGAAATGGGTAATGCGACCAATTGAAAAAGCATTATCTTCCCAGGACTAGCCGCCAGCTTGCTGGCGCTTTGACGGACTCGACTTGCACAACAAGCACCAGCAAGCTGGCGGCTAAGCGGGAATGAGCGCGAGTCCACCGGGGAGCTAAAGTTTCGGTGCAGAAGCGTCACGGAGTGACGCCCTCCAGAATCGTGCGCGGAAACGTTTTGATTTCGTATGATCAACAATAAAAGTGACGATCGTTCAGAAAGTCACGGGATGAAATTGAGTTCGGGCGACAGTTTGTGCGAATGTCCATTTGAAATGGGTGGTGCGACCAATTGAAAAATCATTATCTTCCCAGGAGTAGCCGCCAGCTTGCTGGCGCTTTGACGGACTCGACTTGCACAACAAGCACCAGCAAGCTGGCGGCTAAGCGGGAATGAGCGCGAGTCCGCCGGAAGAAGCCGGGTGCTACGTTCTGGTATTCCAAAGCGTGTCCGGGACGTCGAGCGAAACCGAACGCCCAACCGTACTCTTTGCCAGTACACAAAACGCGGCACCCGGCACTAAAGCGTTGTCACACTGTAAAACGCGGATCAATTTGGTTTGAAATATTTACAGGTCAGAGCCCCGTGCCACCATTAGAACGTCGGTGGCACCGGTCTCCGACCGGTGCGTTAACTATTCTAGAAACGACAACGTTTCTAATTTGAAGAGATGACCACTCATCCGATCAGTGATGAGTCGATGTGCGCGATCTGCTGCGCGATGTCGGAGTCGGCGCGGGTGCGTTGTTCGACGGTCCGCACGCCGTGGAGGATGGTGGAGTGGTCGCGTCCGCCCAGGTAGACGCCGATTTCGCCCAGGCTGTATCGGGTGTGCTTGCGCGTCAGGTACATGCAGATTTGGCGCGGGAAGGCGATGGACGCGTTGCGGCGTTTGCCGGTGATGTCGGCCGGTTTGATGTTGAAGTAACGCGAGACGGCCTCGATAATTTGCTGGACGGAGATGCGGCGTTCGGGCCTGGCTTCGGCTTCGCCCATGGCCTTTTTAGCGAGTTCCATGTCGATGGTTCCGCCGACG
>JBBQKP010000302.1:0-3204 GCA_038326995.1 Tepidisphaerales bacterium | reverse complement strand
CCGAAAGCCGCACGCCGCGCTCGCCCACTTCGGTGTCGTAACCCTTGGGAAGCTGCAGGATGAATTCGTCCGCCGCCGCCGCTCGCGCCGCTTCCCGCACTTCGTCGAGCGTCGCCTCGGGCCTGCCGTATCGGATGTTTTCCAGCACGCTCTGGCGAAAAAGAAAAGTCTCCTGCTGCACCAGCGCGAACGCGGGTCTGAGTGATTCAAGCGTGATCGAGCGAAGGTCTTTTCCGTCGAGTGTGACCGCGCCTTTTGTCGGATCGTAAAACCGCACGATCAGGCCGAGCAGCGTGCTCTTGCCGCTTCCGCTAGGCCCGCACAGCGCGACGCGCTTGCCCGCGGGAATGTCGATCGACACGTCCGACAGCACCTCGCGATTTTTTCCGCCGCCCAGGTCGTAGGCGAAGGTCACGTCCGTCAATCGAATATTACCGTTGATGTTATTGATCGCCTTCGCGCCCGGAACGTTGGTGATGTCATTGGTTTCGTCCAGCACTTCGAACACACGCCGACCCGCCGCAATCGCCTTCTGCACCATGTCGTTCACCCGCGCCAGCGAATACACCGGCCCGAACAATCGCCACCAGTAACTGCGAAATGCCAGCATCTGCCCGATCGTGAAACCGCCGCCCGAAATGATCAGCGCCCCGCCGACGCCGAGCATGCCGACGTTACTCAAAAACCCCACTGCGCGGCCGATCGGAAAATACACCGTCCGCGCATTGATCGACTTGATCTGATCCTGCAGATTCTGATCCGAAACATCACTGAATCGCTTCGATTCGAACTTCTCCTGCGCGAACGTTTGGATCACCACCAGGCCGCTCAAATTTTCCTGCAATCTCGAACTGATTCGGCCCTTGCTTTCGCTCGCGCTTTTGTAAATCGGCCCGACTTTTTTGTTGAACATTCGCAGTAAAAAATACACCGCGACGATCGGCCCGAGCGTCGCGCTCGCCACGCGCCAGTCGATCAGAAACACCGTCACCACGACCGCCACCCACAGTATCAGCTCCTTAAAAATCACGTCGATCGACCCCGTCACAAACGACTGAACCTCGCCCACATCCGTCATCGCGCGGCTCATCAGATCGCCCGTGCTCTGTCGATGCAAAAAGCTCTGGCTTTGCGACTGAATTTTGTCGTAAACATTCTGTCGCAAATCGACAATGAACCGCTGACACGTCCGCTCCATCAGGTTCGATCCCAACGCGTCAAAGACGACGCACGTCAGATACACCATCACCATCCAAACGCACGCGCTGAACAACAGCCAGTACGGCCCGCTCAGGCGTCCCCATAGTGAAAAAGCAGAGTCGAGCCAGGCAAAAGTGTCCTTGCCCATTATAATGTGATCGACAATGTAAATCGCGATGAACCCGGGCACGAGTTCACCCGGCACGGACAAAATGAGCAGCAGCGAAGACGCGGCAAACCGCATCTTGTAAGGAAGCAGAAGTCGCAAAATTCGACCGAGGATTTTTTTGCCGTCTTGCGGCTTGTCGCTAGGCTTGTCGCTTGGCTTCTCAAAAAGCTTTGTAGAGACGTCGGATGCGATTGGGTCTGTCACGCCGACATAAGACGCGCCAGCAGCGCGGGTGTAAAGCCGGTCAAACACGAGCGGTCGAGTTGAGGCGCGAAACGCATTTGAGCGCGATACACTTCCCGCATGATCTCTCCGCACGACTACGTATCGCGTCGCGAGTCCGTTCTTAAGCAGCTTCAAGACGCAGCCGGCATCGTCTTAGCCGGCGACGGCGGCGACGATTTTAAAGCCCATCCGCATTTCATTTATCTCACCGGCATCACCGACGAGCCGGGCGCGGCCGTCGTCTTCGATCCCTCCGCTGAGAACCCCACACGCCGCATCGTGCTGGTGCTCAGGCCCGTCAATCCAGAACTCGATCGCTGGGACAAGCTGCGGCAGGAGATCGGAAATAGCCTGAAGAAGCAGTATGGATTCGAAACAATTCTGCGAACCAATCACGTGCCGCGATTGCTCAGCGACGCCGGACGACGCACGAAAAAATTTGCGTGCCTCATGCCCCTTTCAATCTATCCCGCGGCCGTCAGCGCGGACCTCACCGCCTTCAGGCAAGTCGCCGAGCGAACACCGGGCGTCTCGATCGTCGATCAGTCGCAACTGCTGATGCGGATGCGCGCGGTCAAGGAAAAGCCCGAGCTCGCGCGCATCGAAACCGCCGCCAGCGCTACCGAAAAAGGTTACGCAAAAATCGTTCGCGAGATTCGCCCGGGCCTGACCGAACGCGCGCTCTGCACGTCGCTCGAACGCGCCTTCGATGATGCGGGCGGACAAAGCGTTGCCTATGGCTCGATCGTCGGCACGGGCATCAACGCGACGGTCCTTCATTACACGCGCCTTTCTTCCACGCTCCAGTCGGGCGAGCTCGTCCTCATCGACGCCGCCGCCGCGTTCGAGGGCTACGCGAGCGACGTGACGCGAACCTATCCCGTGAGCGGAAAATTCACACCCGATCAGCGCGAGCTTTACGAACTCGTACTCGAAGCGATGACCGCCTCGATCAAACGCATTCGCCCGGGCGTTCGCATGTACGAGCTGAACCAGGCCGCGATCGACGTATTCGAAAAGGCCGGCCTCGCCGACGCTTTCGTCCACTCCATCGGCCATCCGCTGGGCCTGGAAACCCACGACGTTCAACCCGACATGCCCCTGGCCGCGGGCATGGTCATCACCATCGAGCCGGGCCTTTATCTCGCCGACCGCGCCGTCGGCATCCGAATCGAAGACGACCTTCTCATCACCCGCACCGGCTCGAAAAATCTCACCGACATTATCCCGAAAACCGTCAAGGCGATCGAAGCGGCGATGAGCAAATAGTTATTGATGGCGGTTGGATTTTTGATGGCACGGGTCTCCGACCTGTGTCTCCTTCTGGCCAGTCCGGCAGGACATCTGTCTCTCAGAAAATAACGGACAAATAACAAAAATGGCTTGCCAGCCGGGCCAGACCAGAGTGTAGAGAGCAGAGTGCTGAGAGCAGTGAACAGAGTGCAGACATCACAATTCAGCTAGTTGAATCAAACGTGTTCAACCCTTTGGCACAAGTCTTCAACAGTTGTTTTATTTTGACCGCACACCTCTCCTTACTCAACTCTCAACCTCCAGCAGCCCACTCACCTCGTGTCCCAGCTTCGCCAGAATCATCCGCCTAAGCCTTA
>JBBQKP010000301.1:0-3249 GCA_038326995.1 Tepidisphaerales bacterium | reverse complement strand
GATTTTTACATCGGCGTCCAATGGCACCCCGAGCGACAGTTCGATGAGCCGGCGCAGCTTCGTCTGTTTCAGGAACTCATCGAGCGGGCAAGATCGCGTGACAATAGGGCGCTTGACAACAGGGCGCTTGACGACAGAGCGCTTGAGGACAGAGCGTTCGACGCCAGAGCGCTGCCGGACAATCGCGAAAGAGAAATCGTAAAATCGAATTGATATGCAAGTAAATTGCATGTAAAATGAGAATATCAATATGAAATACAATTCGCTTCACGCCGTGGTCGTTTTGTGTTCTTCGCTCAGTGCGATTTGTTTATCCGTGCCGGCGGTGGCGCAAGTCACGACAGCCCCGTCCCCAGCCCCGGCAGGGAATGCGAACGAAGGACACGATCACAAGCACTATAAGTTCGAAGAGTTGCCTCAGGTCGTTCGCACGACGATCGATAAGTATCGCGAACAGGCTGAGATCACGCACATCTTCAGCACGCGAACAAACCAAGGGCAGGAAGTTTTCGTCGTCGAATTCAAGATCGACAGCAGCGATCACCAGTTGGCGGTTCTTGCGGACGGGCTTGTTCTCAAGCACGAAGAATCGGTTTCACTCGAGCAGTTGCCGCCCAAAGTGCGTGAGTTGACTTTGAAGACTGCCGGCGGTGCGACGCTCGACCTGATTGAGAAAGTGACCAGGCCCGGCTCGACGTCGGTTCCTCTAAGCTATGAAGTGAAGTGGGCGGCCGACGATTTGCACCACACGGTGCGGATTGTGCTATTAGAATCCGGCGAGCCGTTGATCATCGATCATAAAAAAGAATAGTTGTGGCATGACCAGCCTCACTGACCTTGCCGTGACGATCGACGACATTCGGGCGGCGGCGGGGCGGATCGAGTCCAGTGTTGTTCGCACGCCGTGCACGAGGTCAACTGCGTTTTCGCAGGTCGCGGGTGCTGAAGTTTTTTTCAAGCACGACCACCTGCAATCGACGGGTTCATTCAAAGAGCGCGGCGCACGCAACACGCTGATGTTGCTGACGACTGAGCAAAAAGCGAGCGGCGTCATCGCCGCGTCGGCGGGCAATCATGCGCTGGCGCTGGCGCACCACGGCCGGGAACTCGGAATCGCCGTCACCGTCGTGATGCCGCGTTTCGCGCCGATTACGAAAGTGGTCAAGTGCGACGCCCTGGGCGCGAACGTGATTCAACACGGCGAAAATTTTGACGATGCACGCGCGTATGCACTCGAACTGGCGCGAGATCGACAGCTGACCTACATCCACGGTTTTGACAATCCGCACATCATTGCCGGGGCGGGCACTGTCGCGCTGGAGATGCTTCAGGACGTTTCACAGTTCGATGCGATTCTGATTCCCGTGGGCGGCGGCGGATTGCTCGCGGGGATGGCGGTGGCGATTCGTGCGATCTCGCCCGGGACGAAAATCATCGGCGTGGAAACCGAACACGCTCCGACTCTTCACGCGTCGCTGGGTGCGAAGAAAATCGTTCGCATCGACGCAAGGCCCACGCTCGCCGACGGGTTGGCGATCGCCGAGCCCGGAAAATTATGCTTCGATATTGCAACTCAGTTGGTTGACGAAGTGCTGCTGGTCGATGAATCGCACATCGCCCGCGCGGTGCTGCAATTGCTCGAACTCGAGCGGACGCTCGTCGAAGGCGCGGGCGCAGCCGCGTGCGCGGCGGTGCTGCAGTTCGCCGGGCGTTGGAAGGGCCAGCGCATCGGAGTCGTGCTGTGCGGCTCGAACATCGACTTGTCCATGCTCGGCAGATTGATCGATCGCGGACTGGCGGCGGACGGACGCTTGTGCCGACTGAAGTGCGCGATATCAGATCGCCCGGGCGGGCTCGCGCGGTTGACCGCGCTGATCGCACAGACCGGCGCGAGCATTCGCGAGATCGACCATGACCGCAACTTTGCTTCGCCTGATGTCGCGAGTGTCGTGGTGAATATCGTGTTGGAAACACGCGATGGAAATCATGCGGCAGAGTTGAAGACGCACCTGGCGGCTCACGGGATTCGCGTCGTCGAGTGAATCATTCTAAGAAAGCGTCTGCAAAAAAAACTTGAAGATGCCGAGTTCAAAAACGTGATTGCGGAAGAGGGGACTTGAACCCCTACACCTTTCGGTACTGGCTCCTAAGACCAGCGCGTCTGCCAATTCCGCCACTTCCGCTGCGGGGTGCGAATTGTAACAGATGACGGCATAAAACGAACAGATGATTTTGCGATGCCAACGGATTATCGCGCTTCTTCGGGCGCGGCCGCTGGACGTGCGGCGACGATGAGATAATCTGTCGTATATGAAATCGGCGAAGCGACTCGCGTTGGCTACTGCATTATCGGCTGGTTTTTGCTCGGCAATTCTAAGCGGATGCGGCGGTTCGTCCAGGCTTGAAACCGGGTATCAGTACACACCGCTTGGCGCATCGCCTGCAGAGCGGCGGGCGTTTTATGCCGGGCCGTTCTCGGCCGAAGCGCGAGAAGCACAGATCGAGCGCGAACGCGGCACCCAGTCGGGCGGTCAATCGGTCGGCCGGATCAAGCCAGGTTTGTAACATCATTTCTTGGCCATCTATGAAATCTCATTTGCACCGGGCAATCTCATTTGCACCAAGCAATCTTAGTTGCACCGGGCAATCTTGACGCCATCAATCTCCGACCAATACTGTCCGGCATATTCTTTTCTCAATCGTCGTGTAATCTCAATTCGCGAGACCGGTTCCCGCGTTCGATCATCCGCGGCGTGCTGAAAACCGTATTTATGAATTCTTCGTCTCAGCTGGATTCGCCCGAGCTTGATGCGTTTAATTTCCTCACTGGCCAGCGGCCGTACACCATTAGCAAGCACGCGATGCGACTCGTCGCGTGGGTGGCGCACTTTTTTTCGAGGATCGGCTATTGGGACGGATGTCTCTAAAGATGATGGCCAAAGCGATGGCGCGACACGCGCTTGAACGAACGCTCGGGTGAACGAACGCTCAGGTGAACGAACGCTCAGGTGAACGAACGCTAAGGTGGACGAATGCTCGGGCGGATTCGGATTGCGAAAAAGAAACCCGCATGAGCCAAGGCGGGTTTTCATTTTGAAACTCGCCGCAGCCGACCAACGCGCCTGCCGAAGTGATTGCTGATTGGAGCGATGTCGAGCGTATTTTTGGTCCGCCGACCGCGATTGAATGAGAAAATACCGGACGCTAGCGGTCTGCGATCTGCGCATTAGTCTCGCCTTCCCCACGAAC
>JBBQKP010000300.1:0-3253 GCA_038326995.1 Tepidisphaerales bacterium | reverse complement strand
GATGTGGCCGCGTCGCTTCGCGCTCACGACGTCGATGTGCTGGTGAACTACATGCCCGTCGGTGCACAGCAGGCCACCGAACACTACGCACAGGCGTGCATCGACTCGCACGTGGCGATGGTCAATTGCGTGCCCGTGTTGATCGCATCGGACGCGAACTGGGCCAGGCGATTCAGCGAAGCGCGCCTTCCCGTGGTGGGCGACGACATCAAGGCGCAGGTCGGCGCAACCATCACCCACCGCACGCTCGCACGGCTGTTCCAGGATCGCGGCGTGTCGATCACTTCCACATATCAGCTCAACACCGGTGGAAATACAGATTTCCTGAACATGCTGGCGCGGGATCGGCTTAATACTAAAAAACTCAGCAAGACGCAGGCCGTCCAGTCGCAGCTCGACACGCCTTTGCCCGCGAACCAGATTCACATCGGCCCGAGCGATTACATTCCGTTTCTCAAGGACAACAAAGTCTGCTTTCTTCGGATCGAAGGTCAAGGCTTTGGCGGCGTGCCGATGAATCTGGAAATGCGTCTGAGCGTCGAAGATTCGCCGAATTCCGCGGGCGTCGTGGTGGATGCGATTCGCGCGGCAGCGCTCGCGAAACACCTGGGCATGTCGGGTCCGATTCACCCGGCCAGCGCGTGGTGCATGAAGCACCCGCCGATCCAGACGACAGACGCGCAGGCAAAAATCGACTTCGAAAATTTCATCGCGTAGAAAGCCAAACGCATACGGACTCTTCCTCACTTGATGAACACGCGAAACGCGCCGCGGACGCTATCGATCGGGACGTCCAACTCACGCCAGTCTTTCATCGCTTCGACACGAATGACGCGCTCCGGACTGGCATTCGCACTGCTCATGAGCGGGTCCCATACCATCCACGTTCCTGCGGGGGCGGAGTCGAGTGTTTCAAGCCGGACGTCGCCGATTGGACGGTCAAAATAGTACAAGACGGCCGGGTGTGTGGTGAGAATATTCATCGGTCGTTCAGACTCCTGCAGCGTGTTGGTCCAGACAAAAAGCTCCTTCGCCGCGATCGCATCCGGCTGTATTTTCGTGGGAAGAACGCGCCACCAGATATTCGCCAAAAGCGGCAAGACGCACACACTGGCGAGCGCGATTCCGCGATATCGCTTCTGCGTAATGACCGGCCAACCGAGAACTGGCCAGAGCGCCCAAAGCGGCGCGAACGACACGAGATATCGAATGTCGCCGCTGCTGCTCATCAGCCCCAGCGCGTGCAACACGCTGTGGCCGATCAAGACGCACAGTGGCAGGCCGACGGCGACGTAACGGGCGACTGCTCCCTCGGCGATTGATCTCGTGGCGGTCGCCAGTTTCCAAGCGCCAACGAGCGCGAACGGCAAGATCAACGGCCCGACGACCGCCGGTAAGAGTGCCGCGAATTTCAGAATGCTGCCCGCGGCGTACGTGCTCTTGGCTGAATACGGAAAGTGATCGGGCAACCAACGATACCAGGGCGAGCCTGGATGAAGCGTGGACCCCAAGATCGACCAAAAAATAAGCCCCAGCGGCAAAATGAGAATCTCCAGCCATCTTCGATAGCACACGCATGCGATCGCCGCCAGAGCGAGCACGGCGAATCCTTCGGGCCTGGCTGTGGGCATCAGCGCACACGCGACAGCGAACACGACCCATCGTTTTTCGACCAGCCCGACGAACGCGACGGCCACGAGAAATGCGAACGGAAGCTCCGTCAATTCCTGAAACGAATGGAAGAATGTCGAGGGCTGTGCGAGCGTGAAAACGAACGCGAGCTCGGGCCTGGGCAATTTGAGCGACCACGCGGCACGCCACGCGAGTGCGGCCGTCGCCAGTGCAAGAAGCATCGATGTCGCACGCACGCCGTGAACACCAAAATACGTCGCTGGCAAGGCATGCAGCAGCACGCGAAACGGCCTGGCCCACACATCGAAAAAATAGGCTGGCGTCTGAAATGCGAACCGCGCATAGAGATAATGCGTCACGCCGTCGGCTTCTAAAAATGCGTCAGTCGCGAGATTGAAATACGTCGAAAGAGCTACGAACAATGCCGCCGAAACAACGACCAACATTGACACGCCGGATCGAAGATTCATCCGAGCACCTTAGCGGCGATGTCGCGCGCCAGCGCGACGGCATCGGCGGCCTTGCTGACGTCTTTTCCGCCCGCCTGCGCCATGTTGGGCCTTCCACCTCCGCCGCCGCCGGCGACTTTGGCGACGTCGCGAATCCACTCGCCGGCTTTCAGTCCGCGTGCGATCACGTCGTCACTCACCGCCGCCAGAAAGCTCAGCTTCTCGCCTTCAATTCCCGCCAGCAGCAACGCATAGCTCGCGCCGGCCTTGCGCACCGAATCCATCACGCCAAGCAGCACATCACTACTGCCGCCCTCGACAATTCCCGTCACGATCTTTGTCGCGCCACTACTCTTCGCGCCGCTGATCGTCGCCTGGGCAAGAAGTCCGGCCGCCACCTGCGCGACATCAACGCTCGCGGCCATCGCTTTCTTCTGCCCCTTCTCGAACGTCCGGTGCTTCTGCTGAAGCTCTGCGATCACCGCGTTCCCGCGCCTGCGCGAAAGCAATGGTACGCCCGGCAAAGCGATCTGCTTCTGCAGCGCGCTGATCGAAGCAGGCAACAGTTTGGGTTCGATCTTTCCGGCGTCGTCGAGTTCGATTTCGATTTGCCGGGAACTCTCCAAAGACGCGTCGGCGGCCTCGCCCGTCACGCCGACAATTCGCCTGACGCCCTTGCTCACAGGCTCGTCGGAGATCAGGACGAACTTGCCAACACTCTCGAGCGATGGCACGTGTGTACCGCCGCAAAATTCGACCGAGAATTGCCGCCATTTCGGGTTCGCCGCGTCGGCAAGAAGTTCATCGACTTCAGCGCCGACGCTGACGACGCGAACCAGCGGCGGATATTTTTCGCCGAACACCGCACGCAGGCCGCTAATTTTCATGGCCTGTTCGAGGGGCACTTCCTTCGCGCTGACCTTGAGCACTTTTGCGATCGCGTCGTTGACGAGCTGCTGCACGCGCGCGGCCTCGTCGTCGCTCAGGCTCTGGTTGTGGCTGAAATCAAATCGCAGTTTCGTGTCATCAACGAGAGAGCCCTTTTGCTGCACGCCGTCGCCCAGCACTTCGCGGAGCGCCCAGTTGGTGACGTGAGTGGTGGTGTGATTCTGCTCGGTCTGGCGTCGAGTCGGATCGACATCGAGGTCGGCCGTCTGTCCGATCTCGATGGA
>JBBQKP010000299.1:0-3291 GCA_038326995.1 Tepidisphaerales bacterium | reverse complement strand
CCCAGCACGAACCCGCACACGAGCGAGCCGCTGTCGCCCATGAAAATTTTCGCCGGAGGGAAGTTGAAGAGGAGAAACCCGAGCACCGCGCCAAGAAAAAGGGCGAGCGTCGCGGCGACGAACCACTGCTCGACCAGCACGGCCGAGACGAGAAACGCGGACGCGCACACCGCCGCCACGCCCGCGGACAGGCCGTCCATGTTGTCGAGAAAGTTCATGGCGTTGGTGATCGCGCCGATCCAAAGGACGGTCAGGACAATGCTCGGCAGCGTCCCGGCGGTGGTGAGAATTCGCATCTCCTTAAAGGCCACGACCAGCGCCGTCGTGATCAGCAGTTGAATGACCAGTTTGACCATCGGCCCCATGGCACGGCGGTCGTCGAACAGGCCCAGCAGGTGCATGCCGAGCACGCTGGCCGCGAATGCCAAAGCCAAGGGCAACTGACCTTTCGCGCCGCCGAGCAGGGCGCTGAAGAGCGCGGAGTCGATGGGTTGCCCGAGGATAGTTGTGGTCGCACTGGTCGATACATCAACCGGCGTGACGGCGACCACGGCCGCACCGGCGAGGATCGGCAAGAGCAGGCCGAGCACGATCGCGATTCCGCCGCCCAGGGGCTTTGGGTTCTCGTGAATTTTTCGCCCGCCCGGCTTGTCGACGAAGCCGATTTTGGGCGCGAGGCGAATGATGATCCACGTCGCGGCCGCGCTGATCAAAAGCGAAATCAGCACGAACAGAAAGATGAATAACAGGGCGAGTCCGGCGTGCATGGCAGGCGATGAGTAATACCCGAATCACGGCCGGATTCACACGCGGCGAAACACCAGCACGCGCGACGCGTCGGCGACGACGATCGTCGCCAGGATCAGTAGCACAACCGCGATGGCGATGTTCGACACGACCGGCCCGGCAGAGACGTCGGGCGCGAGCGCCTGGAACTGGCGATAGAAACCGCGCAGGTTAAGCAGCAGGGCCGAGACTGTAGTGGTGAGCATGAAGATCGCGGGCAAGACGACGAACCAAGTCGGGCGGCCGGTCCGCGCGAGCCACACCGCGACGCCGACAAGAGTAAGCGCGGCGAGCAGCTGGTTGCTCGTGCCGAAGACGACCCAGAATGTTAGCCACGCGCCGCTTGGGCTTGCCCACAGGTAGTAGGCGGGGAATGCGAGGGTGAGGAAGGTCGAGATCGCCCCGCCCAAAAAGCCCTTGACGCCGAGTAATTCCTGCAGCACATATCGGCCCAGTCGCGTGCAAACATCGAGCGTATCGAACACGAAAGAGCTGAACGCGAGCAGGCCAAAGAGAATGGCGAATCGGAGGTCGATGCCGAGGATGTTCATGAAGTTGCCGATGCCCTGGGCGAAGATCGCGTCGGGCGAGGGCCTGGAGGTGATCGCGCCGGTGGCAAGCACCATGACGCAGCTCAGCGCGAAGACGGCGACCAGCGCTTCGAGAAGCATGGCCCCGAAGGCGACAGGCTTGATGTCATTTTCAGAGCGGATTTGTTTGCTGGTCGTGCCGCTGGCGACGACGGAATGGAACCCGCTGCACGCGCCGCACGCGATGGTGATGAACAGGAAAGGGAAGAGGAGCGGCGCGGAGGCTACGATTCCCATATTCGCCCCCAGCTCGCCGGTGAACATGCGGTCGAAGTTGATATTCATGGACGTTGAACCCATGAACATGCCAACGACACTGCCGACCACGCCGAAGAGAAGCGTCGCATAGAGGAAGGTTGCACCGATGAGCCCGCGCGGCTGAAGCAGCAGCCACATCGGTGCGATGCTGGCGATAGAGCAGTAGACGATCAGGGCGATGTCCCAGTGCTGATTGAGGCGCGAGTGGGGCTGTGCGGTGTCGAGGAAGCCCAGGACGGCCGGGAACTGATCGGCCAGAGTTTGCGCGACGCTGGGCGAGACCCAGACGGCGACGCCCATCAGCCCGACCGCGACGGGCAGGCCGATGACCCAGGTCAGGCGTGTGAAGCGAAGCAGCAGTCCGAGCAAGAGGCTGAGCAGGAGGTAAGCGAAAGCGCCGATGACGACCGCGCCGCCGTTGATCGCGATCGACGCGGGCTTGCCCTCGACGGAAACTGCGAACGTCTGCAGCTTCGCAAAGCTGCCGGCCGTGACATCTGCGAAGGCGATGACGACATAGATCAGCGAGAGCCAGATGAACAGCAGAAAAACGATGTAAGCGGTGCGAGACATGTGCTGACGCACGACCTGCGTAATGCTGCCGGCGTTGTGACGAATGCTGGCGAAGAGTGCGCCCGAATCATGCACGGCGCCGATCAAGATCGAGCCCAGAATGATCCAGATCAGTGCGGGAACCCAGCCGAACGTCAGCCCCGCGAGGATCGGCCCGACGATAGGCCCGGCGGCGGCGATGGCGGTGAAGTGCCCGCCAAGCACGACCGGCACCGGCGCGGGGCAATAGTCATTGCCGTCATTCATCGCCACGGCCGGCGTCGTGCGAGCGCCATCGACCCCGAGCCAGCGCATCACCAGCCTTGCGTAAACGAAGTAGGCGAACAGCAACAAACCCGCGCAGACGGCCACGATCGGAAACAAGGTCATGCGGCGAACTATAATGCCAATCTTCTGCGGTAACACTTCAGCCGAATGCCAGAATTTCAGGATGTCTGATGCAACGACTTGTCCGTGTGCAGTGCACAGACGCAAGTCGTGGGAGCCAAAACGTCCGAACACTTTTGATTTGCTTCAAACGGCTGAAGTGTTCTCTTCAAACGACGAAATGTCAGTTTCAACTTCGGGCCGATATGCGACTGGGATCGCAATGTTGACTCAAAATGAGATAGTGGTCTCTTTTTGTTTTCTGAAAGTAGTGTCTTGGAAACGCCGACCCATTCGGCCAGACGGAAGCCCCCCCGCGGCCGTCGCGATCGACTTGCCGCAGCTTCCGGCTGGACCGAACCGGTCAGGCCAACAGAATCGCGACTTCTCGGGCCGGATTCAATCACCTAAACTTGAGGGGTTCTGCTTATTCTGTAATGAACTTGGTAACACTTCAGCCGTTTGCAGAAGTGCTCGAAATCTTCGACGACCCTTGAAAGTCATCCAACGCACATTATGACTCGTAAACGTGGCGTCTTGGACGTATTTCTGGCCCGTCCGGCAGGACATCTTCCTACTGAATTTCTGTAAAGAATCTTCCACTCGTGAAAAATCGCATTGTCCTGCCGCACGGGCCAGAAGCGCATCCGCATTTTGAACTCTTCGCAGCGAGTCGCAGAAACCGCTTACTCACGTGCATGGCTCAATTAATTGCGTC
>JBBQKP010000298.1:0-3332 GCA_038326995.1 Tepidisphaerales bacterium | reverse complement strand
AAGCGGGGCGGTCTTCAGGAAATGAATGAGAGGCAGCGTGAGTTTCACCTTCTCGATGTCCGTGCCGAGGGTTTTGCCGACGGTGGAAACCTCGCCCACCAGATCAAGCACATCGTCTTGAATCTGGAATGCGATTCCCAGTGATTCGCCGTAGGTTCGAAGATTCTCGCGCGTCTTGTCGTCTGCCCCGGCCAGATACGCGCCAAGCATGCTGCTGGCGGCGGTCAGGGCCGCGGTCTTACGCGAGACGATGTCGAAATACGTCGCCTCGTCCAGTTCAAGATTATTACGATTCGAAAGCTGAAGAAGCTCACCCTCGCACACGCGATTAGTCGTCGCTGCGATCGTGCGGGCGGCGAACGTGTCGCCCAGACTGCTGCACAGGTGATAACTATGGCTGATCAGAAAATCGCCGAGAATTACCGCGGCCTCGTTGCCCTTCAGGTGATTGATCGTCGCACCGCGCCGTCGAAGTTCCGCATCATCCAGCACGTCGTCGTGAACCAAGGTCGCCATGTGCACCATCTCCACCACCGTCGCGATCGTGACCAGTGCATCGGTTGATTTAAGATCAGTTGACTTAGAATCGGCCGCATTGGAATCAGTAGACTGCGCCAAACACGCCTTGCCCGCGAGCAGCACCAATACCGGCCTGAGCATCTTGCCGCGGAACCGCGAGACGTGTTTTACAAGCGCCCTGACGGCCGGGAGGTCTGAAAGCAACTCCTCTTCGAAGCATGCTTCAACGCGAATAAGGTCGGGCGCGATGCACTGCGTTAGCTCCGCAAGTGGCGCGAACGCCGTCGATTGGTTTGGCCTATCGCCGATTTTTGCTGATGTGCTCACTGGTGCGTTCACTGGTGCGTTCACTGGTGTGTTCATAAAGACTTCTTTCATTTTCTCTCGAAACTTGCGTGTGACGCTTCTGACTCACGACCGAAAGTTTCGACCCCACACACTATCGGCCTTCACACAGAGACGCATCGGTGAGACAGTGTGTTTCGAATTTTCGAAAAATCTGAAATATGCCGATGTACGCCCGACTGGTGACCACCCGTCATCACAACCTCTGTTCTCACAAAGACTTTCATGCACCACGTAGGGCAGGATTCATCCCGCCGATTTGCGTTACCTATTCGTACACCCAATCGCACACCTTTCAATACGCACCCTCACGCGGACGAGTCCGCGGCGAAACATCCGATTGCCGCAACCAGTCAACCGAGTGATTGTCTTGTTGATTTCTCGAGTCAGTCGCTCAATCCCGTTTAGCCGCCAGCTTGCTGGTGCTTGAGGTACAAGTCGGGGCCGACAAAGCGCCAGCAAGCTGGCGGCTACGCTTGAAAAAGATTTCCGGGTGGCCTGCTATTCTTGCAGTCACGTAGATCCTTTATCTATCAAACACTTACGCGATCGCTCACGCCATTCCTGCGTTTGGCGCAGCCCTTGCATGTTGCACCCCATGCGAATGGATCAATTCACACAAAAGTCTCAAGACGCCCTGGCCGCCGCTCAGGAGCTCGCACGCTCGCGCGACCACGCCGAGGTTCGGCCCGTTCATCTGCTTTCGGCGCTCCTGGCCGAGGAGGACGGAGTCATCGCCGCGCTTTTGCTGAAACTCGCGATCAACACCCAGCAGCTGCGAACCCGCGTCCAAAGCGAGCTCGATAAACTCCCACGCGCCACCGGCACGAACCTCAACGCCTCGCGCGCTCTGCAGGACGTACTGGCCGAGGCGCATCAGGTCGCCCAGCGACTCAAAGACGATTACGTCAGCACCGAACACCTCCTTCTCTCGCTCATCGAAAAATCCGGCAACGGCACGGCCGAACTCCTCCGCGCCTCTGGCATCACCTCCGACCGCGTGCTCTCGGTCCTCAAAGACATTCGCGGCAGCCAGCGCGTGACCGACCCCAACCCCGAACAAAAATATCAGGCACTTGAGAAATACGGCAAGGACTTGGTCTTGCTGGCCGAGCAGAACAAGATCGACCCCGTCATCGGACGCGACGAAGAAATTCGCCGCACGATGCAGGTGCTGGCGCGCCGCACGAAGAACAATCCGGTATTGATCGGCGAGCCGGGCGTGGGCAAGACCGCCATCGTCGAAGGCCTCGCCCGCCGCATCAAGGACGGCGACGTCCCCGACGCACTTCGCGGCAAGCGAGTCATCGCGCTCGACATGGGCGCGCTCATTGCCGGCGCGAAATACCGCGGCGAGTTCGAAGATCGACTCAAGGCCGTCATCAAGGAAGTTCAGGAATCGGACGGCCGCGTCATCCTCTTCATCGACGAGCTGCACACGATCGTCGGCGCCGGAAAAACCGAAGGCTCGCCCGACGCGGGAAATCTCCTCAAGCCCGCACTCGCACGCGGCGAGCTTCGCTGCATCGGCGCGACGACCACAAACGAATACCGCAAATACATCGAAAAAGACGCCGCACTCGAACGCCGCTTTCAGCCCGTCATGGTGGGCGAGCCCAGCGTCGAGGACACGATCGCCATTCTTCGCGGCCTGAAGGAGCGCTACGAAAATCACCACGGAACCAGTATCACCGACGGCGCCATCGTCGCCGCCGCCCAGCTTTCCCATCGCTACATCCAGGACCGCTTTCTTCCCGACAAGGCCATCGATCTCATCGACGAAGCGAGCAGCCGTATTGCTCTGGAAAACCAATCCCGGCCCGAAGAGATCGACCGCCTCGAACGCCGCCGCACGCGAATCGAACTCGAGCTGCGCCAGCTCGAACGCGAAACCGAGGCCGACGCGGTGAAACGTCGCGAGCTGATTCAAGGCGAGCTCGTCGTCATCGAAAAACAATTGCAGGAACTCAACAGGCAGTGGGAACTCGAACGCTCGGGCCTGGGCGATATCACCAAGCTTCGCGGCGAGTTCAGCCGCGTGAAAGACGAATACGAGAAGACGTAAAAAAATATTCTCGCCGCCCAGCGTGAAGGCCGCGTGCTGGATGAAAAAACGTATCAGAACGCGATCGCGCAGAAGAAACGCGTCGATGAATTGACGAAGTTGATCGCGCAGTCGGACGCGCAGCCCGATTCGCAATCGGCTACTGCGTCTCACTCGCCGCGATTGCTCAAGCAGCAGGTCGACGCCGACGAGATCGCCGAAGTCGTCAGCCGCTGGACGGGCGTTCCCGTCTCGCGAATGCTCGAAGCAGAAAAGGACAAATTGCTGAAGATGGAAGACCGCCTGCGCGAGCGCGTGATCGGGCAGGAAGAGGCGATTCGCGCCGTCAGCGACGCGGTCAGGCGAAGCCGCGCCGGGCTGGGCGATCCGAATCGGCCGATCGGTTCGTTCCTGTTTCTCGGGC
>JBBQKP010000297.1:0-3342 GCA_038326995.1 Tepidisphaerales bacterium | reverse complement strand
GAAATGAGGAAGTTCGAGAGGCGGCCACCACGTCGCCTGGCCGCTTGAGTCGGACAGAGGTCAGACATCAGGTCAGACATGAGGTAAGACGTCGGGCGTAACCCGGAATAGACACTCACCGGCGACCAAGCCTTTCTAAATTCCTAAATCTTTCTCTTTTCCAACTCATTTTTCCTTCGGACGTCATCATGAAATCACTTGACGATCAACTGGTCGAACGTGCGCGTGTCATGGCCGTTACGCTGCACGATGCGGGCGGGCACAAACGATCGGACGGCGAGCCGTATTGGAAGCATCCGGAGCGGGTGATGGAGACTCTTCGAGCCCACGGTGCGTCGCCAGCCTTGCTCGCCGCGGCGTGGCTTCACGACGTGCCCGAAGATTGCACGCCGGACGCGGCACGCTGTGAAGCGATGCTGCAGACGATCTCTATAGACTTCGGCGCTGACGTCGGTTCGCTCGTGCGTGAGGTGACCAACTATTTCGGATCCGAGGCGTCGATGGAGGAGAAGCAGGCCCGACTCCGCGAGCACGCCAGGTACATGTCCGAGGGGGCCAAGTGGATCAAGCTTGCCGACCGGCTCGACAATATTTCCGGCATGAAAGGCTGGCCCGCGTCGAAGAAGCAGCGCTACGCCGCGGCGACGGTCGCGCTGATGGAATCGCTTCGGCCCTGGCCCGCCGGGGCTGACGACATCGTCGCAGCAATCGATGCACATGCGCAACGCAATGCATTGGCGACAAATGATTAGACGTCTCAACTCGGCCTATTACAGCCTTGTTCGTGGCACGAAAGACGCGCCGTCGATGGACTGGACCAGGTATTGCGGGATGCCCTGATACTGACTGTTTCAAGTGTGCATTACCTTCTTTTTTCTAATTACAATTCACTCGGGCGGTGTAGAAAGTATCGAGACATGATAAGTGCCAGAGCGCGACAAAAATCTCGAACGTTTGCGACCGTTTTTGCGGTGTTGTTTACCTCGATGTTCTTCTCGAGTGGCTGTTCGACCTTACGCACGACCGATCCGCCGAGGACGGCGTCCGAGCAGTTTCTGCTTAACGAGGCAACCCGCCGGTCGATCGCAAAACTGACTGCTACGCCGCTTCGTGATCGTCTGGTATTTGTTGATCCGACCTACTCCATCCGCGGCGAAAACGCGCAGCCTGAAACGCTTTTCATGGTCGCAGAACTGCGATCGATGCTTCTTGAATCCGGGGCTCGACTCACCAACGATCGATCGCTGGCAGATGCGATCGTCGAAGTCCGTGCCGTCGGCATTGGCATCGACCGGCTCGAAACGCTTTTCGGGATTCCGTCGGTTGCTTTGCCCTCAGGCACCTCGGCGAACGTTCCACTCTTGACGCCCGAGCTGGCGATCGTGAAACGTCTGAGGCAAAAAGGTTTCGCATCAATCGCCTACGTCGCGTACTGGCGAAACAGCGGCGAAATTGTGACCAGCAGTGGGCCATACATCGGCCGGACCGAACGTGAAGACTTCTGGATCCTGGGCTTTGGCCCACGCACCGTCGGCGATATCGCCACGACAAAAAAGGAATAGCGGAGCAATTTTTCAGGTCTACCATGCTCGAAACGGACCCGGCAAATTCAAGGTCAGTGAGTCGTCGCCGACGATGGTGGCTGCGCCTGGCTGTCGCAATCGTCGCGCTGGTTGTGACTGTTTTGATCATGGTTCAAATCTTTATCTGGACCGACTACCCGAGGCAGATCGCCCAAACACAGCTTCAGCGAATCCTGCGCGTTCAAGTGTCGATCGGCGAGGTTCGTGTCGGCTGGCTTGGACAGACGCGTATTGAGAATGTGAAGCTGATGCTTCCGATGGAAGATCAGCCGTTCGCAGAAATCGATTCGATCGACGCAAACCATACGACGTTATTGATGCTCGCGTTTTCGCAGGACCTGCATAGGGCGTCGGCCCGGGGTGTCCGCATCCATCTTCGCGAGGATGCGGGAGGCCGATGGAACATTCAGCACTTCTCAAATCCTTCGAGCTCAAAAGCAAGCGCGACATCGCAGGGCAAATCACCGGACCTGGGCACGATTCTCAGGCAGATTCCGGAAACGCATCTTCGCGAGGCGTCCTTGTCCGTGACGCGGGCCGACGGAAAGACTTTTGTGCTCGACCCGATTGAACTCGACCTCACGAGCGACTCGGCATTGACGGCCGAGCTGGATGCCAAACTCGGACCAACGATGAGAGCCAATGGCCGGATCGCGATGACGAGCGCGGCCGCACACGAAATCACGTTTGACATTGACTCTATGCCCGCGGGACTCGCGGCGTTTCTTGGCGTGGATCTTCCTGAGCCTTTGTCTGCTTCGATGAATTGGACTGGACGCAAGACGCCGGACGGCGTGAGCGGGAGACTCGCGATCCGGGAGGCAAACGTCGCGGCCGCCCATGCATCGGGGACGATCGATGTGGATGCCGGCTCTGCAGTCATCGCCAAACCGGCAGGCCTAATTATCCGCGTCGAAGGGGCGGAGCCGCTGGTCTTGGAGATCGGGCAGGGACAGATTCGCTATGACAAGCAACTGACGCTGCAGGCCGTTCGCGGCAAAGTAAACGGCGGCCGATTTGTACTCGACGGGACGGTGGATTTGGCCTCTTACACCTCCGACCTTCGCGCTACTATGGAAAATATTCGTCGCAAGAATCTCACGCTAACCGGAAGTGCGCACGTCACGTCGAACCGTGATTATGCCGGGCTCGTCACGGCCGAGTTGGCGCTCATCGGCTCGGCGGCTCTGCCCGAAATGAAATGGAGCGGGTCGATCAACATGGACGGCAGCGGTCTCTCGCGAGACAACTTCACGTCCAGGTTTACGCTCAGCCCGCTCACGGTCGATCGTTCGAACGAAAACGACACGATCAGCATTCCGGGTATCGAAGGATCGGTGCGGGGGATCGACAAACGAGCTGAACTTCGCAACGTACATTTTACAGATGCGTCGTTGGGAACGCTTAGGGTCGACGGCGGTGTGATTTACGATGGGCTTGAGTGGTGGATGACCGCCGACGCCAAAGCAGTCATGCTGGACGTGGTTCGCAAAAATGCCCTTGCGAGCCCCGTCGACCTGAGCATCAAAGCGACCGGCACGAAAGACAATATCGTGATCGAGAAACTTTTTGCGGCTAGCGGCCCGGCGACGGTCTGGGCTGAAGGATTCTACGATTTCAAAAAGCCCCGGCCGCTCAATCTTTCAACTCAGATTTGGTTCGACAAGCCCGTGACTGAGGACGACCATGCCCGGCTGAACAGTCTTGAGGCGCGAGGCGTTCTCGAAGGCACGCTTTCGCCGCGCGATCTGAGCTTCGA
>JBBQKP010000296.1:0-3344 GCA_038326995.1 Tepidisphaerales bacterium | reverse complement strand
CAGCACTTTCTTGTTTTTGTCTTGCTCTTTAATTCCGTTGATCGAGATCGTCGCATCGAGTCGCCCGTCCGCGCCCGCGCGGACTTGCACATCGCGAACGTGAAGCGTCGGGCGAAAATTGATGCTCACATCGCGAAAGATTCCGCTGAGCCACCACATGTCCTGATCTTCGCAGTACGTGCCATCGCTCCACTGGATGACCTCGACCGACAGGATGTTCGTGCCGGGTTTGATCATGCTGGTGATATCGAACTCGCTTGGCAGGCGTGAACCCTTACCCAAGCCGACGTACGTGCCGTTCATCCATACACGAAAACAGGAGTCGACGCCTTCGAACCGCAGCACCGAGACGTGATCGACCAGATCGCTTTCGACAACATTAAACGACTTGCGATAGAGGCCCGTCGGATTTTCACTGGGCACGAACGGCGGATCGACCGGAAACGGGAAGTTCACGTTGGTGTAATGGGGCAAGCCAAACTTGCCATCGCCTTGAAGTTGCCAGTGCCCGGGAACTTGGATGGTGTCCCAATTGGCGTCATCGAACGCGGCGGCGAAGAAATCCGCTGGGACGAGCTGGGGTGCCGCCACCCGCTTGAATCGCCACCCGCCACTAAGGGTACGGCTCGCAGCTGCCTTACGAGTGGGGTCAAAGGCGAGAAACGTCGATCGGGGTTCGAGACGGTTCTGCTGGAATAGGCCCGGATTTTCCCAATGATTCATGAGGCGGACTGTCGGCGGGGATGGCATTAAATTCAACTCGACGTCTGGACAATGCTCCTGCGGTGTCTGGCGATGTCTTTACCGATGAAATCCATAAAACTTTGCCATCAGTGCGAATTGGCGTAGAAACTACACCCCATGCTCCGCTATGATGTCGTAAATGCGCTCGCCCGTTGGGTGGTCGCTCTAACGATCGAACGGTGGCAGTGTGACAGAACTGAGGCCGACCTCATGAGCAACGAAGACAACAAGAACAGCCGCGGCCCGCAGCGCGGCAATTCGACTGACAACAACTCATCTAATTCACCCGGAGGGAATGCAGGCGGTCCGGGAAACGGTAAAACGCCGCCGGGTGCTGGAACGCCCGGTTCAGGCCCCGCCGTCGCCAGCCCCGGCCGATTCGGCCGCGGTGTATTCGCATGGGTCATCATCATCGTCGTGGTGCTCTCACTTTTTGCTCTGGTCAAATACAATGACGGCCCGAAGTCGCGCGAGGTTTCGCTCGGCCAGTTCGAAGAGCAACTCGCCAAGGGAAACGTTCAGGAACTGAAAATCTCCAACACCGACGTCATCGGCCAATTCAAATCCGCCATCGACATCGGCGAGCCGACCACCGTTGATCAGTTCCGCGCGGTTTTCCCCATCGGATACTTCAATAACAGCACGCAAGGCGTCGACCGCCTTCGTGAGCTTGTCATCAAGGGCGGCGGCTCGATCAAGGCTGAGAACAACAACGATCTCTTCCTCTCGCTCTTTGTCCCACTGATTCCGTGGATTCTCATCATCGCGTTCCTTTACTTCTTCCTGTTCAGGCAGCTTCGCAGTGCGTCGGGGGCGGGCGGAATGCTGGGCAATTTCGGCCGCAGCAAGCACCGCATAACCAATAAAGAGCACACCAACGTCACATTCGAAGACGTGGCCGGCGTGGATGAGGCGAAGGACGAAGTAAGGGAGATCGTCGAATTCCTGAAGAGCCCGAAGAAGTTTCAGCGACTGGGCGGACGCATTCCGCGCGGCGTGCTGCTGATCGGCGAGCCGGGTACGGGCAAGACTCTTCTGGCCAAGGCCATCGCCGGCGAGGCCGAGGTTCCGTTCTTCTCAATCAGCGGCTCGGACTTCGTCGAAATGTTCGTGGGCGTTGGCGCATCACGCGTTCGCGATTTGTTCAAACAAGCCAAAGACAATTCTCCGTGCATCATCTTCCTGGACGAAATCGACGCGGTAGGCAGACGACGCGGATCGGGCGCTTCATCGGGCGGCCATGATGAGCGCGAGCAGACGCTCAACGCGATTCTGGTTGAAATGGACGGTTTTGAGACCAATGACGGCGTGATCATCGTCGCCGCCACCAATCGTCTGGACGTGCTCGACCCCGCGCTGACCAGGCCGGGCCGATTCGATCGTCAGGTCATCGTTTCGTTGCCCGACGTGAAGGGCCGACTCGAAATTCTCAAGGTTCACGCACGTAAGGTGAAGCTCGGCACGGGCGTCGATCTGACACGGCTTGCCCGGGCGACTCCCGGCTTCAGCGGCGCAGATCTTGCGGCGACGATCAACGAAAGTGCACTTGCGGCGACTTTGGCGAACAAGGACTTCATCGAGCACGCGGACCTGGAAGAAGCACGCGACAAAGTGCGCTTCGGCCGGGCGCGAAAGAGCCGCGCGATCGACGAAAAAGAAAAGCTCGCCACCGCCTACCACGAGGCCGGTCACGCCGTCGTTCAGTATCTCGTGCCCGACGCCGATCCGATTCACAAGGTGACGATCATCCCTCGCGGCAATTACGGCGGCGCGACGATGTCCCTGCCCGAAAAAGATCGAAGCAACTACAGCCGAAAATGGTGTATTGCGATGATGAAAACCCTTTTCGGCGGGCGAATCGCCGAGGAAATGTTCACCAATGACATCAACACCGGCGCCTCGGCCGACATCAGGCAGGCGTCGAGCATCGCCCGCAAAATGGTCCGCGAATGGGGCATGAATGACCGCCTCGGTTTCGTCTTCTACGGCGACGACGACAACAGGCCCAGCTTCATGGACATGGGCGGCGGACGCGAGTACGGCGACGACATCGCCAAGGCCATCGACGAGGAAATCAAGAAGCTCATCGACGACCTGTACAACCAGACCCGCGTCATTCTCGAAGCCAATAAGGACAAGATCGAAGCGCTGGCCCGGGCGATGATCAAATACGAAACCATCGACGCGCAGGACGTCGATCGGATCATGCGGGGTGACGTCATCACCAGGCCCAGCGTGAGCGAAATGATCGAACAATCCGAGCAGACGCCGCGACGCCCGATCGTCACTCCCCCCGACATCAATCCAGAACTTCCTCCCGGAGCCAGACCGGCGCTGGGCTGATCTCTAGCTGGGCTGATCTCTAGCTGGGCTGATCTCTAATTGGGTTGATCTTTAACTGGGTTGATCTCTATTATGAACGCCGCCATGAAAAGTAGTGATGAGCGGACAGTGAGTGAGTCTATTTTCCCACCGCGCGACAATTACACGATCGGCCGTGCAGCCGAAGGTTCTCAAGATCGACTCGAACGGGAAGAGACGTTTGCCGGCTTGCCCCCGGCATCGATCGATCGTTTTCACCCCAAGAGTTCCTCGCATCG
>JBBQKP010000295.1:0-3413 GCA_038326995.1 Tepidisphaerales bacterium | reverse complement strand
CGATCCGCCAGGATGCTCTGATCGTTATAAATATCCTTGCAAAAAAGATTGAGCGCGGTAATCCGCTGCGTTAATCCCCTTTCGATCGTCGTCCATTCCTGTGCGGGCACGATCCTCGGAACCAGATCGAACGGAAATATCCGCTCGACGTTGTTCGCGTCTGAATAGACGGTGAAGGTGATTCCCTGACTTCGGAAGGAGACGTCCGCCATCTTGCGACGCTTATCGACCGCGGCCGCGTCCATCATGCCAAGCCGCTTGAAGACAGCCTCATAATGAGGCCGTGCGACGCCCGGCGAGGAAAACATCTCGTCGAACACGCCGGGAGCGATCTCGTAGGGATCGAACATATGTGGGTCTGCCCTACATGGGTCAGCTTTGGGTTGTGCCGAGCCAGTCATGGACGACTCGGTTTGTTCAGCGGTGTGTTCCACCCGGAGAGTGTAAGGATGTCTCGTGCGCTATCAATCGTCAGTTCTATTACCCGATCAGTTGCGACAAGCGCGGCCGTCTGCGTCCGTCGTCTATATCCGTCGTCTGTATGCGTCCACTTGCCGAGCGGCTCATCAAAACTTAACCTATGATCCAGTCCACCAACCTCATGCCGCAAGCCACTACTCCCGTTCAATCTCGTCAGACCACCGCCGCCGGACTGGCTTCTCCCGTGTATAGGGCCATCCCTACGACTGCCGGAACACTCACCGGATCAGGCCTTTCTGGCACACCTCCCATGCGTCAAACGCTTCCATTCGAACAGGCCGTCGCAAAGCTCGAGACTCAGATCACCGAACTCGAGGCGCTGCAGAAGTCGAAACAGGTCGACTATTCGACAGAGATTGACCAGCTTCGCGTAAGCCATCGTGAATTACTCCGTAAGACCTACGAGAACCTCAGTGCGTGGGAAACGGTCCAGGTCGCCCGGCACCCGCAGCGGCCGATGTTTCGCGATTACGTCGATCTGATTTGCCGCGAGTTCCGCGAGCTCCACGGCGACCGATTCTTCGGCGACGACCGCGCGATCCAGTGCGGCCTCGCTCGCATCGGGCCGAACAAGGTCATGCTCATCGGCCAGCACAAGGGCCGCGACACGAAGGAAAAAATCGCCTGTTCCTTCGGCCTGGCGCACCCCGAGGGATACCGCAAGGCCCTTCGCTGCATGAAGCTCGCCGAGAAATTCCACTTGCCCGTCGTTTGCCTCATCGACACGCCCGGCGCATATCCGGGCATCGGCGCCGAAGAACGCGGGCAGGCGCAGTCGATCGCGGTGAACCTGATGGAAATGTCCCGGCTCAAGACGCCGATCGTCGCCGTCGTCATCGGCGAGGGCGGCAGCGGCGGAGCACTCGGCATCGCCATCGCCGACCGCGTCGCCATGCTGCAGAACGCCTGGTACAGCGTCATTTCGCCTGAAGCCTGCAGCGCGATCCTCTTCAAGGATAACTCCGAAGCTGTAAAGCTCGCCGACAGCCTCAAGCTCACCAGCCGCGAGCTCATTAAGCTCGGCATCATCGATGCCGTCGTGCCCGAACCACTCGGCGGCGCGCACCGCGACCCGCACTCCGCCGCCCACGCGCTCGAACAGTTTATCACCAAATCCATTCGCGATCTTTCCCGGTCGAAGACCGAAAATCTGCTGGCGAAACGATACGACAAGTTTCGCAACATGGGCGTCTATATTGAACAGGCATCGCGATCTGCTCGGTCCGTCCGGGCAGGATGAGGTGCCAGACTTTCTGGCCCGTCAGGCAGGACATTTTCTTTGCCTTTGTATGATCTCGTGGATCGCCGCCTCAAACCGCGATTTTGCGCCGATTCGCCTTCATTTACCGCCGCTGACCTTCGTTTCGCACCCTTTTTCCACCCGTTTTCCGACGTTCGTTTCCACCATCGCTCGCTCCAACTCTTGGCCGCCGCTCGCGTTACGCCGCCGTCATTCACCCCGGCCCACGCGAAATGCGCACATTTAAGTTCTACTTTTCGTTTCAGACGCACGTCGCCGTCACATTTATCCGTCACCTGTCCCATTCGTGCTTCAGCGCATCGCGACGGGCGCGCAAGCCCGAAGCGCGTGGTCTTCCTCGTTTCGCCGCGGACTTGTCCGCGGACGCGAGCAACAACGAACGCGCGATGTCTGACCCAATATCGCTCGACTATTTCGCGAGCGTACGCAGGCTTGCGCCAGCGGCGAAACGAGAAAACGCATATCCGCGGGTGCCACGATTCGGTCGGTTTCGGGGTGCCACATCTATGTATTCATAGATGTGCAAAAAGTGCGCGAAAACCACAGGTGCGAATACGTAACTATGCCACCCTAAAACAAGGTCATTTCCGGGTGCCACGTTCTGGTACTCCAGAGCGTGCTCCCTCGCGCGCGAAACATCGTAACCGAGCGACGGATCTGACGCAGCATCTCAACCGTCTCCACACGTACCAAATATTTTCGTTGACTGAAATCATTCTGCGCGGGTGCCACGTTTTGTGTACTCGCAAAGCGTTCGTTTGCCCATGCGATTCGGCCGACGTCCCGAGCACGCTCTGGAGTACCAGAACGTGGCACACGGCTCGTCTGAACTGCGCACCCTACGCGCTGAATCTTCGAACGCCCTCTCCGTTACGCGGAAAGTCGATCGCCAGAAAAATGGCGCATTCTAACTTCGGCCAGGAAGGCTCACTTCCGCTTCACCTCAACTGCGGATCGATTCGGTTTGCTTTTCGCTCGCGGGCGGGATTACACTCGGCTGCATCATGAGACAAATCGCTAAAAAATACGTGATCGCGGCCGTGGGTTTGATCGCCTTTGCGGGGCTTGCTTTGCCTACTGCCAAGGCTCAGCCGCTGGCGGATCGCGTGCCCGAAGGATCGCTGCTTTATGTCGGCTGGGGCGGAGATTTGTCGAATAGCCCGCTCTATGCCGACTCGCGTCTGAAGAAACTCGCCGACGCCAGCGCGTGGCGTGACGTGGTGAAGAAGACCGTCCCTCAATTGCTGAAGGTGTTGCGGAAAGAGAACGACGAGATTGCGGATAATGTGAAGCTCGTCCTCGATGTGGCCGGGCCGATGCTGAAGTATCCGTCGGCATTTTTTGTTCACGGCATTGACCCGACCGACCGCGGCCTGCCGACGGTTCGGCTGGGTTTGGTGTCGCGTGCGGGCGATGCCGCACCCGCGCTCAAGCAGCAGCTCGAAGATCTTCTGGCGTTGATCGACAAGGCGGGCGAAGCACCGGCCCGCGTATTCGTCGACGGGCCAGATGTCGCACTGGTTTTCGGTTATGCGAGCGACAAGATGGCGCTGGCTGGATTAGATGGCGCGGCCGACGCACAGTCGCCGAAATCTTTGCGACCGAAATCTTTGGCATCATCCGCGGCATTCAGCGGGCCGATCGCGAAGGTGCAGAAAGACGCCGCGATCAC
>JBBQKP010000294.1:0-3421 GCA_038326995.1 Tepidisphaerales bacterium | reverse complement strand
CGGCTTCGCGCCTATACTGCCTAGCTCATGTCTGAAACCAAAGCCAACCTTATTTTTCTTATCGCGCTGCTCGTACTCGTCACGCCGGGCGTGACGATTCTTTTTATCAAACGGCTCAACACGCCGGGCAGACTCATGATGCCACCCGCCACGCGACAGGCGGCGGCGTACATGGACCCGACGCCCGGCGTTTCGCCCGTCGTCAGATTCGTGCCGCCCATCACCGGTGCGTTCGTGACGGCCATCACCCGTCAAAACATGCGGACGCCCGGCCTGACTTCCATCGTCGAAGGCGTCGAGTGGCAGGCGGTCTCGTCTGAAAAACGCGTGCTGCAACTCGTGGCGCAAGACCCATCGCCGGGCGTAAATCGCTTCGCGTTTTTCATGTGGTTCGACAGGCCCGTCCCGATCGAAAAGCTCTACAAGTGGACGGCCGTCACCCAGGACGGCCAGACCTCGCCCGGCACGATCGAAGGATTGTTCACCATCAACCTCGACCCGGATTTGCGATCGGAATTGATGGACGCGGGTTTCATTCGCCCGCCTGCGGTGATCGCCTGGACGCAAATCAAGTTCGACTCCAAGGCAACGCCGGTTCGACTCGATTTCGAGTTCCGATCGGGCGAACACGCACGGCTTGATTCGATCGACCTCGGTCAACTGAAACCCGACTTCAAGCCTGACGTCAAATCTGACGTCAAGCCTGAAGCGGAAGAAGTTTCTCCAGCAACTCAGCATAGTAACTGATGATGAGATCGGCCCCGGCCCGCTTCATCGACACGAGCGACTCCATCAACACGCGGTCGCGGTCGATCCATCCGTTCTGCGCCGCGGCTTCGATCATCGCGTACTCGCCGCTGACCTGATATGCGACCACGGGCACCGTGCTTTTTTCTCGCACTGCGCGAATCACATCAAGATACGCCAGCGCGGGCTTGACCATGATCATGTCGGCGCCTTCCTGCACATCGAGGTCGGCCTCGAGAAGTGCCTCGCGCACGTCGCGTGACGGGTCCATCTGGTAATTCTTTCGATCGCCTATGGTCGGTACGGAGTCGGCCGCGTCACGAAACGGGCCGTAAAACGCGCTCGCATATTTCACCGCGTAGGCGAGAAGACTGACCGATGCGAACCCCGCGTCGTCGAGCCCGCGCCGAAGAGCAGCGATCGTGCCGTCCATCATGCCCGACGGCGCGATCACCTTCGCCCCGGCCCGCGCGTGGTTCACCGCCTGCTTCACCAGCAGCATGAGCGTCTTGTCGTTGATGACCTGCTGATTGTCATCGAGCGGGCCGCAATGGCCGTGGCTCGTGTATTCGCACATGCACAAATCGGTGATGGCGGTCATCTGAATGTTTGCCCGGACCACCGCTTGAAGCAGCGTGCACACGACGTTCTTTTCATCCGTCGCGGCGGAGCCGACCGCGTCTTTTGCTTCGCGCTCGATCACACCGAACACAATGAACGCTCGAAAACCCGCGGCCGACCGCGCCGCGAGAAACTCGCACGCGACATCCACCGACATCTGAAAAACGCCCGGCATGCTTTTGACTTCTCGCCTCACGCCTACGCCATTCGTCACAAAAATCGGCACGATGATGTCGGAGCGAAGGACACGCGTCGAGGAGAGCATCGCCCGGAGATTCGCGTCCTGCCGGAGCCGACGGGGGCGTTTGATCGGACCTGTCGAAAATGAGTTCATGTCGATATTGTAGTTCAACGGGGCAAGGTTCTACACTTGAACGCAAGATCTGACATAAGTGAGATCTGACACAAGTGAGATCTAACACAAGCGATGGCAACCATTCAGTTCATCCTCGGCCGCGCGGGCACAGGCAAGACGACGACGCTGCTCGCATCGATCGGCGAGGAAGTTCGCGCGCGCCCGCTGGGCATTCCTATTACGCTTATCGTTCCCGATCAGGCGACGCTGATGTACGAGCGGCTTCTCGCGTGCGAGGTATTGCCGAACGGACATTGCCGCGTTCGCGTCATGTCGTTCGCACAGTTCGGCCGGGCGATTCTTGCCGAAGTGGGCGGCGTGGCGATTCCCGAACTCACCCCGCTTGGCAGACGTCTCTTGCTGTTTCGCACACTGCTCAGGCGGGCCGATTCGCTAAAATGTTTCGGCAAGAGCGCACGGCACATCGGCATGGTTGATGCCGTCTCGACACTTTTGCGCGAGTTCGAAAAGTGCGGGCAATCAGCCGACGATCTTCGATTTCTCGCAGCAGATCTTGAGCGGGAACAGCCCGGCTCATTGCTCGCGCAGAAGCTCGCGGACGTCGCCGATATCGCGACCGATTTTCGCAGCGTGCTCGCGGGCGAACGCCTTGATCCGCACGAGCGCGAGCGACTTGTGCTAAGCGCGATTCGGCACAGCCCGACGATCGCAGCTTCGCAGATTTTCTTCGACGACTTCGACCGCTTCTCGCCGATCGAGGAGGAATGGATCAAGGCGATGAGCAGCACGTGCGGGTCGCTGACGATCGCGCTGATGTGCGATCCGGACGAATGCGACGACAAGCGAATAAGTTCTGGCCGTACGCCATCTGTGATGCACCAGCACGGCCCGCTTGCACAGGCAAGCCGAGTTGTCGAGCGTCTGCGCGCGACACTCGCGTTGCCTCACAACAGCAGCAGGCCCGACAATTGCCTCTGCGAAACTCATCGATTTGCCGCTTCTGATTTGAAACACGTCGAAGCCGCACTGTCGAAAGACGAAGTTGCGAGAGACGAAGTGGCGAAAGATGGTAAGGCGACATCTAAAGACGAGCGCAATTCGAACGTTCATTTCATCTCGACCGACGACGCCGCCGCCGCCGGGATCGCGGTGGCGAGGGAGATCGCGCGGCTCGCGACACAAGGTTACCGTTATCGCGATATCGTCGTGCTGACGCGTCATCCAAAGCCATATCAGTCCGCAATCGAAGCCGCGCTGCGCGAGCGAAATATCCCCAGCTTCATCGACACGCGTCGTCAGGGGACGGCCCATCCGCTTCCGCGTGCGATGCTCGCGCTTATTGCCGTCGCCGCGAACAACTGGCGCGCGAACGACGTCGTTGAACTTGTAAAGACGGGCATGGTGGATTTTCGCAGCAAGGCCGCCGACCCCGATTCTGACCATTTAACTTCCGTGACAGTTGATGTCGGCTTGCCAGATTCGTTCGAGCAATACGTTCACAAGCATCACATTTCAGGCAGCGGCTTCACGGGCGAGCCCTGGGCATTCGTCTCTGAATCATCGGCCGACGATGTTGATCCAAGCGATGAGCTATCAGACTCGCCCGCCGTTCATCCGCTTGAAATGCTTCGGTCCGCGCTCGCCGCGGCCATCGTTCCGCTCGCTCACGAGCTTTCGCGTTCACCGACACTGCGCGAAGTCGCGGCCGCGATTTATCAAGCGGCTATGGCCCTGGGG
>JBBQKP010000293.1:0-3445 GCA_038326995.1 Tepidisphaerales bacterium | reverse complement strand
ACGCCGAACTGCGGCGTCTCTTGCCAGACGATGCGTCGATGGGCGCACCACTTCGCGACAGCGCGGTCACGCGCGAATGTGAGTGCGTTGCCGGTCTCTTCATGAGAAAAGATGTAGGCAAAGCGTGTCTGTGTGTGAAGTGCTTCGAGAACATCGACCGCCTCGCCGACGCGAACGACGAGCGGCGTGCCCAGGAGAAGCAGCGACTGGCGAAGTTCGATCAGACTGGCGCGGACCCAATCGAAGTGCCGACGCGATGCATCGGGCGCGTGGATCAGACTCGGCTCGATGATGTAAAGTGGAATGACGGGCCCGAGCGACGCCGCCTGGACGAGGGGCCGTTGGTCGCTGGTTCGCAGGTCGCGCTTGAAATAGACCACAGACGCTGGCGCGGATGGCATGTGTGATGGTAGCGCGCGATGGAGGCGAAATGTGTTAGAAGGCGTGACCTGATCGCGATTAAATCTTGGGTCGGAAAGTTGATACTTTTCACTCTGAAATCCACGAACGACGCCGACGGAATCGTGCGAGTCAAACAGGGACGGTTAGGATGACAAAGCAATGAACAAGCCAGACGAAAGCATGAAAGACGCGTTTGCCGAATTCGAGGCTGCGGCACGTCGGCCGCTGGCTTTGCGGTGGAAATACGCGTTCATCAAAACGTACAAGCCCGTGATGGACGATGTGAAGTTCCGCGCGTTCGACACCATGCAGGATTATCGCGACTGGTGCGACGCGAACCTGCCCGAGTGGCTTGGGTATCGCCAGAGCAAGGAGCCGCCGATGGTTTCGAGCAGTCCCGGGACGAATCAGTCGGCGTCGGAGCAACAGTCGTCGGAGCAACAGGTGTCGAAGCAATCGGCATCGAATGACGAGGTGCCTCATGTTTGAATATCGTCAGGCCGAGGAAGTGCGCGACGCGTTCGTACGTCACGGCGTGCGTTATTTGTTCCTGGGAAAATCGGGCGCAATCCTGCTCGGCTATCCCGACACGACGCAGGACGCGGATGTGTACGTGGAAAAATCCGCCGCCAATGGAACGGCAATCGTGAGCGCACTCATCGAACTCGGCTTTACCCTGACCGACGATGAACGATCACAAATCCTTCGTGGAAAAGACTTCATTCAGCTGAAAACCGGGCCGTTCGATCTTGATTTGATCTTCGCACCTGATGGGATCGAGCGATTTGAAGATGCGTGGAATCGTCGATCTGAAGTGGCCGGGTTCATGGTCTGTTCGATCGACGACATCATCGAAAGCAAGCGAGTCGCGAATCGAGCGAAGGATCGGGAGTCGCTGGGCAGGCTCGAACAGTTTCGCGATTATCTTCGACTTCGCCAGTGAGCGATGTGCGTCACTTTTTGCCAATACGAATCCCAATCACATTGCGTGAAGTTCAACGAGGATGCTTTCGAAAGTGAAATGAAATGGGCCGTCTGACACGAGCGACCATGAAAAAGGACATCGCATCAATTCAGCAGTCGCGATATGGTGGCGAGCACTTCGATTTAGGCATTTCCCCAGGCACCTTCGCGAAAGAATCGCACGGGCGAACCGGGCGAACCGATGAACGGGCGAAGCACCCAGCCCATTTGAATGCCGACAAATGCATAGATGAGAACCCAGCCGATCAGGGTGTAACGATGGTTGGGATTTCGAGCGATGAGCGGCCTGTAGAGTCGGAAGCAGACGAGTTGGGCGCTGAGGCTTGCGACAAAAAACATCATCGCGTTGAAGAGGATCGCGCTGGGGTAGTTGTCGGTGGATGCGTACCAAGTCAGGGTGAGCGGGGCCAGGGACGCGCCGTACACCGCTGCCAGGACCATGACCACGAGCGTGAGCCCGAACACTTGGAGCTTGATGCCTTGCGTGCGAAGCGTGTCGAGCTGAGTGGTCTCGCCTCGAAGGATGCGGCCGAGTGAACGAATTGAGCCAAGCATTTCTTTTCCCTCTGGTTAGTTGTCTCGAGATATCTCATTTGAAGCGCTGGCAAAGGTCAACAATATTCGTCCAAGAGTTGTTTCGAAACGATTTTAATTCGAGCATCATCGCGGACTTCTACTCCCTTTTGATTTGTCTGATTTTGATAACTTACGGCTCAACGAACTCTGTTTTTTTATCATCTTATATCCATGTATCAATCGCCTTTCAAACCTTTCTTCATTCGAAACGCATCCCAAGAAGCCGAAAATATCGTGCCACCGTCGACTGAAAATGCGTGGCAGGTGATGCGGTGCGATGGGGCGATCTCGGGCTCTTTCGAGCCTCGCGTCTCGGACCGTTCGCAGCACGCACCACCTCCACGCCCGTCGCAAAGCCCGGCGACAGGCTTGCCGCCCAGTCAAGCCCGTCGCCAAGACATTCGCCAGAACAGGTGCCACGACATTCGCCAACACCGTCACTGAACCGTCCCTGCACAAGCCACGCAGGTATGGCCCGTGCGTCCCTGCAGGGCGTGAGTCATCATCCACGGAACTGAAAATAACGACTGCGGTGACAACAGTGTGTCAGTGACAAATTAAATTTTATTGATCGTCATTTTTCTGCATAACTTTCCAGCATCTTCCGTGCCGCGTTGACGACGCGATCGCGCAGTTCTGGCGGCTGAATGACCGTGCAGTGCGGCCCGTAGCTGAGAATCCACCAGACAATTTCGTCGAGCCCGTCGATCTCGAAATGCATCGTCACCGAGCCGTCGTCGTGCTGTTCAGATTCCTGCGACGCGTGCCACCATGTGTCGGCGACTGTTTCAGCAAACGCGGCCGAGAATCGTAGTTCGATCTTGTGTCGCCCTTCCCCACGCATCATCCGCCAGGCCTGACCGAAGTATGTTTCGAGCGAGAAATCATCGGGGATCGCGAATGGTTGATTCGTCGGCGTACACTCAACAAAGCGGGACAGTTTGAGCGTCCGCAACACGCCATCAGAGTGTCGCTTGCCAATGACGTACCACGCTCGCTGACCGAAGTAGAGTGCGTACGGATCGAAGCGGAACGTGTGCGTGTTGTCATTAGCGTTATCAGGTTTGTTGTCGGGGGCGTCTTCAGGGGCGTCGTCAGGGGCATCGTCTTTGCCGCGAAGCGATTGATACTCACATTTCACGCTTCGCCGCGCGGTGATGGCGTGCTGGATCTTTGCAAACACGTCGGATGCCCCTTCGTTTTCACATCGCGCCAAGGCAACTTCGACGTGCGGGATGAGCTGCTCGAGTTCATCGCGAAACGAAGTTGGAAGATTCGATCGAATCTTCTCGATCGCGCGGGCGGCGTGCCTGGTGTGAGGCAACTGTTCCGCGGGCTGAGTCTGCTGCGCGAGTAGACAAAGCGAAAGCGCCTCTTCAATTGACAGCTCCGTCGGACGAAGAAAAAAGTTTCTGCTGATAACGTACCCGTTTCGCTCCTTATCGAAATCGATCGGCACGCCCGCGTCGCGTAACACTTTTAT
>JBBQKP010000292.1:0-3497 GCA_038326995.1 Tepidisphaerales bacterium | reverse complement strand
GCCCACCACACTCCTCCCACCCACCGCCCCACACCTCACTCACCACCCTCGCCCCACGAGTCTAGACACAGGCGACCAGACTCAGGCGACCAGACTCAGGCGACCAGACTCAGGCGACCAGACTCAGGCGACCTGAATTTTGCTGTCGATGTCGCACTCGAATTCCAGCCCCGCGACCAGCGTCGGCCGGAGCGTATTCTTCTTCGCAGTCAGCCAGACCACGCGTGCTGTGACCATCGGGCGTCGACTGGCGACGGCACCGGTGCCGCTGGCAGTTCCGACATGGACTTTGACGATCTCACCTTGACGCAGGCCCGCCCGGGCGGGCAATTCGACGCGCAGGCCCTGGCTCGAGAGGTCAATGGTTCGGCCGCCCACGTATCGACCGGCGATGGGCTCGAAAATTTTCACCGTGCGAGACTGTCTGACGCGCATGCCGCGACGGCGTTCTTGGTGGGCATCAACGTTTCCGCCAGTTTGGTTTCCGCCAGTTTGGTGTCCGCCAGATTGCGATGTTTCCAGCTCCGCACACTCTTCCGCAGTCGTGTCGACAGTGTCGACAGTGTCGGCGATGGTCATACCAAGACGCGACGGAAAGAGTCGCAGTGCGTCGCGCGAGATATCGCGGTTCAAGTCGCGATTGTCTCTACGATTACCCGTCGAGGCGGCTTGGGTATCGGATTCAAAGAAAACGGCCATAGTTCACGCTCCGCGTTAAGTGAGGCAAGAGTACGTATCGGACAAGCGCGTGACTCGACATGAGTTTTTAGTTGACCCAAATCATCTCATTCGAGCAAACCCGCAAGTACAAAACCCGATTGACTCATTAACGATTGACCACGTGATTTGATTGTCCTGCTCCTTCCTATTTCGTTTGCGATTCGTGAGCGCTGCGCAAAGGTTAAGCGGTCGATCCCTCTATATTGACGTAATCTTCTCACGGCACGTTTTTTGCAGGTCGTAAACGGAGCGGGTCTACCCCGGCCACGCTTCACGCTCAATTCCCGATGGCGAGCGGTCGTTATCATGCCTGTCGCAAAACCGATGGGAAGATTGACACCAACGGCCCGGATCAAGAAAAGCTTATTTACTAGGCAGGCGTCGCGCGGCGCAGCCATGGCGTAACACCCCAAGCAGCTCGGCCTCAACAGCTCGACCCGACTACCAGATTTTCAGGGATAGGGGTTTCGAGTCCGGACTGCACGGGCCACACGTGTCGCCACATTCCGCGCGAACATCATGACGGAAGGTTTCATGTCTCAACGCACTCTCAATCCCGACCCGGCGCCAACTCCTATATTGCGGAACCCGACTGTTTTGGCAAAGGCTCCGGGCAAAACGACGAACTCTCGCTGTCGATCTGTTTTGTCTCTCTTTGCCGCGCTCGCGTCGATCCTCTCTTTACCCGCGATCGCTTCCGCCGCAGAAGCCGCAGCCCCGCCGATCATCAACACCGGCTCGACCGCGTGGTTGCTGGTCAGTGCCGCGCTCGTTCTGCTTATGATTCCCGGCCTGGCGTTGTTTTACGGCGGAATGGTCCGCGCCAAGAACGTCCTGAACACCTTCCTCAACGTCATGGTCTGCACGGGCGTCATCGGCCTGATCTGGGTCATCATCGGCTACGCGCTGGTGTTCCCGGTCGTCGATAATGCCGACGGAACCAACAAGGCGTTGTTTTATCTTGGAGCAGCCGAGTACGCCGACCCCGCTGACGCGACCAAGACGATTTCAGCCACCAAGAGCATCATCGCGTTCGATCCCAATCTCGTCGGTCTCAGGGCTTTTGGCACACCCGCCGAAGTCGTCGACGGAGTGACCGTCGCCAACGCGGGCTGGAATGCGATTGTCACCTCGGGCGACACCGTCGGGGCCGTGCCCACGGGCGTACCCGAACTCGCGTTCGTCTTGTTCCAGGGCATGTTTTTCGTCCTGACGCCCGCGCTGATCGTCGGCTCCATCGCCGAGCGTGTGAAGTTCGGCCCGCTGCTGCTTTTCCTCTCCATCTGGTCTATCGTGGTCTACGCCCCGGTCGCACATATGGTCTGGAACGTCAACGGCTACCTTTTTCAATATGGTGTGCTGGATTTTGCCGGCGGAACCGTCGTTCACGTCCTGGCGGGTGTGAGCGCCCTGGCGATCTGTCTGGTCGTCGGGCCTCGCGCGGGATACGGCAAGCGTCCGATGCCGCCGCACAGCCTGGGCCTCACTCTTATTGGTGCGGGCCTGCTCTGGTTCGGCTGGTTCGGGTTCAACGCGGGTAGTGCGATTGCCATCGGCGCTTCGGAACAGCCCGTCGCGGGCGGCCGCGCCGTGCTCGCCTTCGCCAACACGTTCATCGCCCCCGCCGCGGCAGGCGTCGCGTGGATGCTCGTCGAGTGGATCAAGGACGGCAAACCCACCATCCTGGGCTTCGCCTCGGGCGTCGTCGGCGGTCTGGTCGTCATCACCCCCTGTGCGGGTCACGTCGCTCCGGTCTCCAGCATCTTCATCGGTCTGGTCGGCGGGGCGGTCTGCTACTTCGGTTGCCAACTCAAGAAAGTGCTCGGCTACGACGACACGCTCGACGCCTTCGGCGTCCACGGCGTGGGCGGCTTCCTCGGTGCTCTGTTCGTGGGCTATTTTGCCGTCACACCGTTCATCGGCGGCTTCGAGCAAGTCGGCAAGCAGGCCTTCGGTCTCGCGATCGCCGTCCCCTTCGCATTCATCGTCAGCTACGCGCTCGCCTTCGCCATCCAGGCGACCCTGGGCCTGCGCGCCACCCCAGAAGACGAAGAGGAAGGTCTCGACGTCACCATCCACGGCGAAACGGGCTACAACCTGTCCAGCTCCACCTGATCCACACCCTTTTTTCTCTAATTCAAACACCCACGACCTCACCGTCGTGGGTGTTTGCTTTCAGACTGGAACCTCTTCGTTTGTAACACCTCAGCCGAATGCAAAACGCCGTGCACGGAATTTGCGTGGGTGACTTCACATCATTTGATCTGATCAGGGCTACGGGGCGCATCTTTGTAGGGTGGGATTTATCCCACGCGATCAGGCGTGCGGAAAACGGCGGGATGAATCCCGCCCTACGGGGCTGGCCCTACATGATTACATTGACGCGCATCTTCGACGAAAATCGGCGGGATGAATCCCGCCCTACGGGGCGGGTCTTCGTAGGGTGGGATTTATCCACTACTGTCCGGCATTCCCACTCTAAAAAGTTAACACGATCCTAACACTCGCGCTTTTGCCTTTTTTATGGCATGCTACCGCGCGTGAGCCCGTCAATCGAAGATTCCAAACCCCTTGTCGGCATGCGGATCGTCCGCATGCTCCTGCCCTGGCGAGAAAAACTCGACACCGCTTTTGGAACATCCCACGGCAACGCGGATCTCAAAACCATCGACGTCCTCATCGTCATGCTCGCGGCGTTTTACAACCCGATGGCGCGGTCCCAACGCTGCATCGACGTGCTCACCCAACAGCCGCACATCCGTGAACAGACCGGCGTT
>JBBQKP010000291.1:0-3504 GCA_038326995.1 Tepidisphaerales bacterium | reverse complement strand
TTCAATTTGGTCCTCACTCTGCCCTCTCACCGTCCCGGCATAGTACGTCCATCCGCGCAGGCCTCGGACGTACATCGCCGCCCTGAGCGTGTACTTTCCCCCTTCGACGACAAAATCGAGCGACCTGGTTGCCTTGTTCCACGACTGCTCGATCACCTTTGCTTCACCCTCTGCTTCTCGCATGGCAGGCAGGAATCCGTATTTGAACGCCAACTCCGCACCCACGGGCAAAGGCAGCTTGAAGAAAATGACGCCGAACGCGGTTTTGCTCGACGGGCTTATCCACGTGCGGTGCTCTGTATTATCCCGCTTTTTATGCAGTTCCAGTGTCCAACCTTCGGGAACAAACACCGTGGATTCGAGTTCTTCAATCCTGTTTCCGACCAACAATCCCGCGGGCAACGTGCTGGGACGAGCGGACGGGCCATCGCCTGCTCTCGCCAACTCATCGCGGCTTCGCACAGCCGTCTGTTCTGCTGTCCTGCAACCAATTGAAAAGAGCCCCATCGCTAGAAACAACGCGATGAAGCTCAGAAGCCGATTCGGGGCACGCTCGGTCCGTCGAGGCATGGGATGGCCTGATGATTGCTTAGTACCCGATGTTCTGGCCAGATTAGTAGGCCTGACTTACTTGGCCTTCTCGCCGCCGGGCTTTTCAGTGGCGCTCTTGTCGGTCTTGTTGAAACTGAGCTTGCCGCCGAACTTCTTATTGAAGCGGTCAAGTCGGCCGGCGGAGTCGACGAAGGTCTGCTTGCCCGTGAAGAACGGGTGCGTCGCCGACGAAATGTCGACCTTCACCAGCGGATACACCTTGCCCTGATATTCGATCGTTTCGGTCGTGCGGGCGGTGCTTCTGGTCAGCAAATAGTGCTGTGCGCCGGGATCAAAGAAAACGACCGGACGGTAATTGGGGTGCGTATCGGCTTTCATCGGTGGACTCCAGAATCTGACATTTTACTCGGACTGCTTTCGCGTGCGGCGGGCATCGGCTGAGCCGTCAGCGAAAGCGAACCGAGCAGTCTACCGCATCAAGACGCCCTTGTCGAGACGCACTCTGGGCAAAATGGTCGCCGATCTTCTGAAAAATCTCGAACAGCGTATTATGATATCACCATACTGAGCCACTCATGAACAGCGAGATCAAACCACCTCCGCTTTCCGACGACGAACGCGATCACGGCTCACGCGACGAACGCGACTCGAGCCGTAAGCACTCAAAAACCGTCGTCAGACGCGAGATCAGGCTTCGAAAATCGCCAAAGGACGCTCCCAATACTTCCAGGCTGATCGAGAGCGACACGAGCGGATTCGACCCGAATCTGGTGATCTTCCTCTCGTGCACGGTCGCGATCATCGGGGCATTGTTCGTTGGTATGGTGATTCTGCTGTTTTGATGATGGGGCAAATGATTGGACAAATGATCGGAGAATCACGACTTTTGCACAGCTTGGATTGAGCGCTATCGCCGCAAATTCAATATCGTCTCACCACAATGCGAGAGAACGAGCCACGAGCGGCCCGGCTAAACACGTCACGTTGTACTTAAAAATACCGGCGTAGTTCATCTCTCTCAAATCGAGATAGACGGCCTGACCGGGCGATGCAGCTTCTTGCGGATTCCCAAGGGACGCGGTGCTTCTGGCTCGGCCTTGGGCTGTTCCTTGCGGTATTGCACGACGACCTCGAATCGCCCCGTCGTCAGCAGGCGGCACCGCAACACCTCTGCGGGCTCGGCGGGGCCGAAACGGTCGCCCTCTCGGTTAATCGCTACGCGGACGGATTGTCCGGTTCGGAGTTCCTGCTTGATCAGCACCGACAGTTCGTCGCCCACCGGATCTCGGCAGGTGCCCTCGAACTGCTCACCGGCAAGCAGGCCGTCGACGACGGTGAGAATCGCGGGCTGCGAGGTCGGCCTGCGCTTACGCATGCGGCGGTCCTCGATGCTGGTGTTGCGGGGCGACGTCTGTATGAAATCTTGCTTATCGTACATATCTCGGACTCTTTGGGTTCAACGTTCGCTGCCAAACTCTTTTGCGGCAGTGGACAGCCGACCAGATGGATCGCGCGTGTCGCTTTCGAAAACGTCCATATCGATGGACGCGGAAACAGTTTTGATTTGAAAAAGCAGTTTGATCACGTCCGAAACGAATTCCGCTTCGGACTGTAGCCCATTATGCCTTGCCTGGTCGGCTAAATCCAGTTCGCCGCGGCAATTGTCAGCCACTTTTCGCTTTCCCGACATGACGTTTCACTCCAACAGCTTTCGCCTTCTCATCCTGCTCACACGTGTTTACACCCGTTTCCACATGCAAACACACTAGTAACTCGTCTCCCGCAGAAAGAACACCGACCCAAACCACACGCCCACTGCCGCAATCGCACTGATCTTGATATTCAGAAGCCCGATCAGGGGCAACTCAAACTCATGTCCGACCAGCGCCACCGCCACCGCGATCAGAATTCCCACCGCCATGATTCTGCCCCTAAACAGCGATCCTAGCAATAGCAAAATCCCCGATAATCCCGTCGGCCAGCCTCGATCGAACATCCATAGCCATCCGTCTGGAACGCCTTTGATGGTTATTTTGGATATCGGCTTGCCCAAGTCGGTGTTGCCCGGGTCGGTCATAGCAGCGGTGAACACGCCCCTGGCGACCTGCTCCACCGCGTCCGTGCGGTTGCTCGCTGCCACATCCATCGCGCCCTTTTGTATGTAAATCCCCTCGTTTTGTTGCCACCAGATCGCAAACAGCGCCAACAGCGCCGCCGCCATCAAAAATCGCACGCCCCTGCCGAGCAAAATATCGATCGGCGACCCGTATCGTGCCTTCAGATAGTGCGTGCGCTCGTAATCGTCCAGCCCTTCGCCAGGCGTGTCCTGATCGTCATCCAGCAGGCTGTTCTTGACGATCAGCTTCGTCGAGCCCTGTCCGCTCGCCGCCGCCTCGACAAGCCCCTGAATTCCCTTGCGTGATTCCTTCTTTCGGCGTTTTTCGTCCTGTTTGACGTCCTTGTACTGCTGCTTTTCTGCTTTGGCTTTCAGCTTGATCGCGCGTGCGACGGTTTGCTCGCTGCTGGCGCGTGCCTGTCGTTTGGCGATTGCGCTGTCGATGCCCTGGCTTTCGATGGCTTTTGCCTCCAGTTTTTCCAGCAGCTTCTGCTCGCGTTTTTGTTTGCGCGCCAGAAGCTTGTCGTCGATCCAGGCGATGATGGGCTCTCGCCAAGCCGCGTATTTCTTGCCCGTTCTGCTGCGAGATCCCCAATACTTCCTCGCCGCCAGTTTCTCGTCATAGCCGAAGAGTTGTTCATAAAACTCTTCCCAGTCGTCGCCCGATTGTTTGAGCACGAGTTGCCGGATCGCTTTTTCGTCCATGCCTTTCATTCGCAGGTCCATCATGATCCGCTCGACGGTCGATACGGCCGGGGCGCGCTGTTTGGCGAGCATGCCGTCGATCACCGTAAAGAACACGAATGCCAGCGCCGTCGCCAGCACTGCACCCGCCG
>JBBQKP010000290.1:0-3531 GCA_038326995.1 Tepidisphaerales bacterium | reverse complement strand
GCGAACTCATCGAACTTCTCACGCGACATGCCGTAGCTTTTGTCGTGCAGCAAAAGGAAGTGCCACTTGTCCTTCAGGTGCGGTGCGTGAGCGGCAAAGAACGAATCAAAAAACGCGGCGGCGTAGTCGGCGTTGTCGACCACATATTTCTTCACCGGATCGTAAGGCCAGCACCACGTGTCTTCGTGATAGACCACCTCGTGACCCAGCGCCGACAAGCCCGTGAGGTAGTGAAAATAATCCCACGCGACTCCGCCGAGTGGAAACTGCCCGACCATTCCGCCGACGATGATTCGCAGCTTTTGCTGACTTGGCAAACGGGTCGTGGATTGAGTCATGTTCTGATTCCTCGCGTCTACTGACGGCTCGTCAAATCCTTAGTTGGTGCTTCGCCATCTCATAGTAATGGCCCTTCTGCGCGATGAGATCCACGTGCGTGCCTTGCTCGATCACCCGGCCGTCGTGCATCACGAAAATCTCATCGCAATCGATCACCGTGCTGAGTCGGTGGCTGACGATGACCATCGTGCGAAGGCCCTTCAGGCCGCGAAGAGTTTCGGTGATCAGCGCCTCGTGAAGCGGATCGAGCGCGCTGGTGGGTTCGTCCAGGACGATGATCGGCGCCTCGGTCAGGAGGGCACGCGCGATCGAGATGCGCTGTCGCTGCCCGCCCGAAAGGTTCGCGCCGGATTCGCTGATGACGGTCTCGTATTTCTGGTCGAGCTTATCGATGAACGCGGCCGCCCCCGCGAGTTCAGCCGCCCGATGAATCTGCGCGTCGGTCGCGTCGGGCCTTCCATAGGCGATGTTCTCCGAAACCGTCGTCGGCAAGACGGTGTTGTCCTGCAACACCAGCGCCACGTGCTTGCGAACATCCGCCACGCGAACCTGCGTCACATCAAACTCGTCGAGCTTCATTGTTCCCTGTTGCGGGTCGTAAAATCGCGGCAAGAGGCTGAGCAGAGTCGTCTTGCCCACGCCGCTCGAGCCGACGAACGCGACCATGCTGCCGGGCGATATGTTGACGCTGATGTCCTTCAAGATCGGCGTGTCCGATCGATAGCCGAACGTCACGTGGTCTAGCGTCAAAGTCCTGGGCTTTTGCGGCAGGGAGATCGCGTTTGCCGCGTCCTTGACGATCGGGTCCATGTCAAGCGTTTCGAACACGCGCTCCACCTGTGCCTGCGAGCCCGCAAGCGATGCCCCGCTACCGGTGAGCTTGTTGAGCGGGTCGTAAAGTTTGTCGAGATACATGAGAAACGCACTGAGCATTCCGACGGTGAAATCTGTCTCTTTGACGTTGATAGCCAGGTATCCGCCGTACCCGAGGATGGCCGTCGCACCGATGGCGAAGATCGTGCCCAGCACGAGCCAATACATGACCTCGTGCCAGTGGAGGCGCATCTTGATTCGCACAGACGAACCCAGAGTGGTGGAGAAATTATTGAACTCGTCTCGCTCTCGGCCGAACGCCTGCACAAGGCCGATGCTGGCGATGGAACGCTGGATGGCGGTGGTGATTTTGCTGTCGATTTCGTAGCTGTCGATGTACAGCGTTTTCAGCTTCGCGCCATATAACTTCATGTTGAGCAGAAGCAGCGGCAAGACCAGCAGGGATATGAGCGTGAGCTGCCAGCTCATGCTGAACATGACCGCCGCCATCGCAGCGAGAGTGAGAATGTTGATGAGCATGCCCAGCACGATGTTGAGGATGCCTTGAACGCCGTTGGTGTCGCTTGAGAGTCGGTAGATCACATCGCCTTGCGGCCGGGACTTGTGATAGGCCAGGCTCAGCGACTGCAGTTTGCCGAACAATTCCGTTCTCACGCGAAGCGTGCCGTTGTAGCCGATTCGAATCGTCAACAACGTTTGCCAGAACCGCAGCAGCTCGCTGAGCATGCGAATGCCGAACATGAGCGCGGCCAGCACAACGACTTGCTGTGTCTTACTCAGGTCGCCTGCGAAATGCATCCAGACGCGCGAAGCCCAGAAACCCTGGCCCTCCTGCTTGATCACCGTGTCGATCAGGAGCGTCAGGGGAATTGGAAAAAGCACTCCAAGTACGATCGAAACCCCCACCAGGACCATCGACAGCGCGATGGCTCCGAGGTCTTTGCGAAAGTATTCAACGGCCCGGCGATAAATTTCAATAGATTTGATCAAAGTGCAGTCTAAGTGTAACCCGGATGGAGGTTCGTTTGGTCGTGCGAACTTTTTATAACGTATCGCAGGCGTCAGACTCGTCCAAATCCTGTTTTTATCGTGAGGGTAGCTCGGAATACGAACCTTTTGAACTTTATGCCGTTCGACTCAGGTACACTAAAAAAATCGCGAGCCGCTCATCCGCAAGTGCTGTCACAAATGACCGGCCTTGACTCACACGGCCCGGCAGTCGAAAATATCTACAATGCTGTATATAAGTGGCTAAATAAGTACACTTCTTCTACAAGCATTTTAAACGATTTGCCCAGTGCGGAACGCCGTCCGCCGGGCCGAAGTCGTAAGTGCCGAAGTTCTGCCTCGCCTTCGCGGGTAGTGGCTAATGAGGTCCAATGCGATTAGCAGATTTTATCGAGTCAAGTATCGAACCGATCACAGCGGAATGGATCAGGTACGCGCGCACTTTAGGGAGCGGCAAGGACCTCAATAGACTCACGTTACGCGACCACATCCAGCCGCTTCTCCAAGCCACCGTAGGTGACATGAGGAACACGCAGTTTCCCCTCTCGCGCAATGAACAATCGACAGAAGCAAGCTCAAAAGCAGATGACGAGCTCGACTATGTTTCGAACTTACACGCACTGGATCGCCTGAGCCTTGGCTTTGACATGCTGGAGGTGATGAGTGAGTACCGTGCACTGCGTTCGAGTGTCCTTCGTTTGTGGAACTCTGCCGATCCAGCCCCACATGAGCGTGACGTACATGACATCGCCAGTTTCAATGACTCGATCGATCAGTCGCTGGCACAGGCCGTTACGAGCTACACCGAGCGCGTCGATCAGGCGCGCGACATGTTTCTCGCGATCCTGGGTCACGATCTTCGCTCGCCCCTGGGCGCGATCACGATGTCGTCCTACGTCTTGCCGCGACTGCTCAAAAACAATGACCAGGTCAAGGTCATCGAATGCAACAACCGCATCGCGACCAGTGCACAGGTCATGCACCAAATGATTTCGGATTTACTCGACTACACCCGCACGCGATTGGGCGCGGGCATGCCCGTCACACCGTTAGTGATGGACTTGAATGTCCTTTGCCGCGAAATCGTCGAAGAGTTCACCGCGGCTCATCCCGAGCGGGAAATCCGGTATACCGCGAGTGGAAATTCGATCGGACGATGCGATTCAGCCCGAATCAGGCAGGCCGTCTCCAATCTAATTGGAAATGCCATACAGCACGGCTGTAAGGAGTCGCCGGTCGATATCTCGCTCACCTCAAGTTCCAGTTCCCTTTGCATCGACATTCACAACAGCGGCGACCCGATTCCACCCAATCAACTCGAACGCATCTTTCAACCCCTCGTTCGCGGAA
>JBBQKP010000289.1:0-3552 GCA_038326995.1 Tepidisphaerales bacterium | reverse complement strand
GCAGGCCGTCAATACGCAATGTTCTTCGAACGGTGTGGACGAACACGCGGCAGTTTTTGGTCAAGGCGGGCACGATCATCTTCGCGCTATCGATTATTTTGTGGGCACTGACTTACTTCCCGCGCATGCCGCTGGAGAACGTCGAGGCGGTGCGAGCTTCGGTCACTAATACTTCGAGCGTCGAAGCAGATCAGGAAACGGCTGAAGCACAGGTAGAAGCACAGGCACAACTCGCCTACAGCTTCGCCGGTCGGTTCGGGCATCTCATCGAGCCGGTCATCGCCCCGCTGGGCTACGACTGGAAGATCGGCGTCGGGCTGGTCGGCGCGTTCGCGGCCCGCGAGGTGTTCGTCGGCACGCTCGGTACAATTTACGCCGCCGCCGACGCGGAAGACGATTCGTCCACGCTCCAGCAGTCCATCCTTGCCGACACGAGAGCCGACGGAACGCCCGTCTGGAACACCGCCGTCGCGGTAAGTCTGCTGGTCTGGTTCGTGCTGGCGATGCAGTGCCTTTCGACTGTCGCAATCGTCAAGCGCGAAACCGGCACGTGGAGCTGGCCGATCTTTCTGACGATCTACATGAACGCCGTCGCGTATGTCGGCGCGTTTATCGCCTACCGGACTGCTATACTCTTCATGTAGCAGGCCAAATTCTCATGTCACCATCGATCCAGCTCATCCTCACCCTTGTCATCGTCGCGATCGCGGCCTTCTTTGTCCTGCGACAAATCATTGGCTTTGTTCGTGGCACGAAGTCGGGCATCGGCAAGTGCTGCAGCAAGGGCTGCGGAACGACAATGGACGATCCCGCGAAATTGAAGGTCTAGGAAAGCGTCCGCTATTTCCACAGAACATCTGCACGCGCGTTAATCGGCTTTCGATTCTGCAACTGCTGAATGATGCCGATCTCGGTCGGGTCGAGGTCTTTGGGAACGACGACTTTAACAATGACATATTGGTCGCCCGAGTCGAGGGCGCGATTGATCCCCTTGCCGCGCAATCGCAGGCGTGTGCCGCTGCTGGTTCCCGGCGGGATCGTCATCGTCACCTCGCCGTCGAGTGTCGGCACTGAAACATTCGCGCCCAGGACGGCCTCATAAATGCTGACCGGTACTTCGACAATCACATCGAGATTGTCGCGCTTGAAATACGGATGGTCGGCGACATTCACGATGATGAACAGATCGCCTCGGCCGCTTCGCATTTGCGAACCCCGGCCCTGCACGCGGACTCGACTGCCCGTCTTCACGCCGGCCGGAATCTTGACTTCGATCTGCTCTTTCGAGCTGCCACGGTTAATGCTGAGCGGAAGATTGGCCCCGCGTGCCGCCTGCTCGAAACTGAGCGTGAAGGGATATTCAACATCGCCCGAACCTGCGGGCTCGGCGGGCTGTTGACCGGCGCTTCGCTTGCCTCGTCCGAACGCGCCGCGGCTTCCAAAGAGCTGCTCGAACATGTCGCCGAACTGACCGGGATCGACCTGCTGCCCGCCGCCAAATCCACCACCCGGCCCACCACCCGGGCTTCCTCCGCCGCCACCATAACCCGGATCAAAATCTTCGGGCCGAACTCCGCCGCCGTACCCGCTTTGATATCCCGGCGGAGCCTGCGCCGCCCCGGCGTGTCCGAACTGGTCGTACTGTTTTCGTTTCGAATCGTCCGAAAGCACATCGAATGCCTCCTGCACTTCTTGAAACCTTTTCACCGAATCGGGCGATTTCTTTCCCGCATCCGGATGATATTTTCGAACCAGTTTCTTATGCGCATTGCGTATCTCGTCTGCCGTGGCAGACCGATTAACGCCCAGAATTTCGTAAAAATCTCGTGCCATTGATGACGTCATGTTACCGGATGTTTAGTTCAATTTCCCGCGGCCAGACAGCTTTGGTTAAGCAGCTCAGTTCAAACCGTTTCGCAGTGCGATGTGCATCGATCGATGCGATTGAGCGTGCGAGTCTTGCCGAGCATTTCGATGCACTCGAAGATCGGCGGCGAAATTGTCGTGCCGCACACCGCCACGCGGATCGGCTGCGCGACCTTGCCCAGCCCGAGCCCGCTCAAAACGCAATATGCCTCGACGACGGCTTTCGTATTCTCGTGCGTGAAATTTTCCACACTCGCCAGCAGTTCTCGAACCGTCTTGAGCGCGATCAAGCCCTGCTTATCGTTCTTGATCAGCGTCTTCTCGACGGCGCTCACATCGTATTCGATCTGGTCGTCTTCGATGAACAGGAATCGGCTCTTCTCTTCCATCTCAGACAGCACGTGAAAGCCCATGTTGATCTCGAGCACGCGCGCGAGCTGCACATCCGTCGCCCTGTTCAATGGCGATCTTGGATTCGCAAGCAGGAAATCTTTTAATGCCGCCATCAATCGCACCGGGCCGCACGAGGTGAAGAACGTCGTGCTGAAACTGCGGAGCTTGTCGCGATTAAATTTCGGGTTCGCGCTGTTGAGTCTGTCGATCGAGAACCGCTGCACCATGTCGCTGACGGACATTTGCTCGACATTATCGCCCGTGCTCCAGCCCTGCAGCGCAAGGAAATTGAGCAGTACTTCGGGTGCGTAGCCGTTCTTGCGGAAATCATTCACCATGACTTCGGGGAGGTCGCTCTCCTTCAGCCCGACCGCCTTCATCACTCGCGGCTGTTCCGTCAGATCAAGCTGCTGCGTGTCGATGTTCAGCCAGTCGGTGAATCGCGGCAATTCGATTTGCGACATCGCCGCCATCTCGTCGATGCTTTTCTTGCTGCTTCGCATCACTTCCTGCGTGCGCTTTCGAATCCTTCGATCGCGATCTCGCTTGCTTAGCTTCTCGCCAGTTTCGGGGTTGAGCATGACCGACAAGTGCGCATAGATCGGCCGATCGTAGCCGAGTGCGTCTTGCAGCGCGATGTGGTTGAATGTGTTCTTGAGGTGCTCAAGCCCGCGCAACACGTGGCTGATTTTCATCTGTGCATCGTCGACGACCACGCCGAAGTGATAGGTCGGCATGCCGTCGGTCTTGCGGATGACAAAATCCTGACTCTCCTGCGCGGGCTGAGCGACTTCCTTGCCCAGCACAACGTCGTGAAACCGATACTCCTTCACGGGCATGACGAATCGAATGATCGGCTTGCGGCCTTCATCCGAAAATCGCTTCAGCTCGTCCGCCGAATAATTGCGACGACGGTAAATGAACGAACGCTTCGCACGCTCGGCCTGTTGACGCATGGCCGTCAGCTCTTCGCTCGATTCCCACGCCTCATACGCCAGATTTTTCGAGACGAGTTCGTCGATGATCTTGTTGTAGATGCTGAGCCGCTTCGACTGATACACCAGTTCGGCATTGTCGTGCTTGAGCCCGAGCCAGGAGAGGTCTTCGACGAGCTGGCGGGTCGCGTCTTCGGTGCTGCGAGCCAGGTCGGTATCTTCGATGCGAAGCAGATATTGGCCGCCCGTGTTGCGAGCCAGGAGCCAGTTAAAAAGTGCGGTTCGAGCGCCGCCAACGTGGAGGTAGCCGGTGGGCGATGGGGCAAAACGGGTGATGACTTTTGGAGATTCGGACATA
>JBBQKP010000288.1:0-3580 GCA_038326995.1 Tepidisphaerales bacterium | reverse complement strand
GCGTGGTGCGCGGCGCACGCGAGCACGAGGAGGTAGGGGGCGGCCTCGGTGGCTTTGGCGAGCTTCTCTCCGCCCGGGAGGAATTTGAGAAGTCGAAAAAGAATGAGCGTATCCCGCGGCGACTTCGTCCATCGCTCTTCGAGAAATTTTCGCAGGTTCGCGAGTTCGTCGTCGATGATGCGACCGGCCAGTTCAGGGTCGAGCCGCCACGACGCCGAGTCGTCTGCGAATCCCGATGCTTCGAGCACATCGGCGATGCGGGCCTGCGAAACGCGAAACTGATCGACCGCGGTCGCGCGAAAATCGGGCACGGTTTCGGTGATCGCTGGAACCGCGGTTGCCAGAACCGACTCAGCCGATTTCGATTTTCCGCGGATCAGGTTCCACGTGCTTCGGGGCAGGCGCGAGAGCAGTGCCGGCGCGCCGCGCAGGCGATCGATCAATCGTCCCGGGCCCATCAAATACAGGACGCTGCGCTCCTGCATTCGCTTTCGCAGTTGGCGCGTCATCGGATCGACATCGATTCCCGGGCCGATCTGGTTCAAAAGAAGCAAACGCTCTGCGCACACCTTCGCACGCTGCCGCGTGCTGCGCATCGGCTCGATCACTTGGTCGCGCAATCGGCCCAGCAGATCGAGCACGCGCGTTCGAACGCCCGCGAGGTGAACCGGCGCGTCGGCCAGTCGAAGCCTGGCGATAGCGCGGCGAAGCTCGGGCAGATCGACCTCGGGCGGCGGTTGCCACGTACTGTCGTCGCGCGCGATCGCGAACAACGGCAGCGCGGCCGAATCAATCGACAGATATTCCGCAAGGCGTGTGCGGCAATCACTGACTTGCTCTTGCGAGTCGGCCTTGTTCATCACGAACAGCGCGGGCAGACCGTAGCGCGCGGCAAGGCGAAAATAGGGACGCAGCTCGGGCATCTGATATTTTTCGGGCGACACAACGAACACGGCCGCGTCGCACCAGCGAAAAGTGAGGTCAGCGAGTTGATGGTGCTGCGGCTGATCGCCGTCGAGGTCGGGCGTGTCGAGCAGAATGATCCGCTGCGATGCCAGAGCGGGCACGCGCGCGACGACAAGCGAATCAGAATTTCCCCGCGCGGGCAACGCATCTTCCGCAAGAACCGCGTGCTTCATGCCAAGCCAATCCGAAGGAAGGTCTGCAGGGTCGGCGACGATGGCGACGGGTCCGGCGGTAAAGGTTCGCTTGAAGCTGGATGCGGTGACGGGCGATTGTTCGCGCGCGAGAAGGCGATTGAGCGTGGTGCTTTTGCCCGTGCCCGTGCCGCCGAACAGGCCGATGATCAGCTTTCGCGATTCGCCCGAATCTGCGTGAAACAAGGCGGCGTCGATGTCGTTGACGAGCTTGCGGGATGCGACATCGGCGTGTCGTGCGATCGACTCGCGGAGGGCGCGAAGCGGGGTGATGAGTGAAAACTTCGCGGGCTGTAACATAAAGAAAATGAGTGTAGCGACGGTGACGCCGAAGGCTAAGCAGGCGACGAATGCGAAACGAGCCTATGAAAGCTAAGCAGACGACGAACTTTACACGGGCAAGGCCGCGCGGATCGCGTCGACCAGCTTGATTCGGCCGTCGTGGAGACTTCGACCCAGAATCACGCCGGCGATGGCGGGATGGCGAGCGAGATCGCGAATGTGGTCGAGCGTGCCGACGCCGCCCGACGCGATGACGGGCACAGCGGTCGCACCAGCGAGTTGGGCGGTCGCTTCGACGTTCGGGCCCTGCAGCATGCCGTCCTTCGCGACGTCGGTGTAAAGCAGTCCCGCGAGGGGCCAATCGGTGACACGCCGCGCGACGTCGAGCGCGAGCGTGTTGGACGATTCGGTCCAGCCGTGGGTCGCAACGACGCCGTCCTTCGCGTCGATCGCCAGGACGATTTTCGAGGCGTGTTTAGTGACGACGCCTTGGAACCAGGTCCAGTCCGCAAAGGCGGCCGTCCCGACGACGATGCGGTGCACGCCCGCGTCGATGAGCCGGGCGATATCGTCCGACGAACGCACGCCGCCGCCGGCCTGAAGCGTCATGGAAGTCGCATCGGCGAGGGATTTGATGAGCTGGATCTGCGAGATTTTCCCGGCCTTCGCGCCGTCGAGATCGACGACGTGCATCACAGTCGCGCCGTCATGAGCGAAGGAGCGAGCGACATCAAGCGGCTGGAGTGCGTAATCAATCTGGCGATTAAAATCGCCTTGCTGAAGCCGCACGACGCGGCCGGCGCGGAGATCGATCGAAGGAAAAATCGTGAAGGGCATGGGAGAAAAAACTTTGATCAAGGATCACTGACGCTGCAAGTACTTCAGATATTCCGCGGCGACCAGCCCCGAATTGTTCACGCGAAGCGATCGAACGAGATGCTCGGACAGGACGTCTAAATCAAGATCTGGAAGCACAACGGATTTCGGAGAAACAACGTAACTGGAGCCACTAATACTATGAACCTGAAACCGATTTTCTCGCCACACCCAAAGCTCTTTGACGCCCAAAGCGGCATAGACCGGCTCGCGCGCCATCGAACTGCTTGTGACGTCAATTTCGATCGCGAGATCGGGAGTGATGATGTCTTCGTCGGTGATGGTTCGCGTGGAATCCGGATCAGGCAGTCGGCCGATCGTGTACCACTCGTCGGGTTCCAGACCTTTGGCGCGAAGCTCGGACTTGATGGTGGCCGAGCCCATCGCGCAGATGTTCAGCCCATTAGTCGCCCCGTAAAGTTCGAGCAATCGGGCGACTGCTTTCTTGACGGCTTCATGAATATTTCCCGGCACGATGATCTCCAGAAGGCCGTTGTCGTAGGTGCTGCGATAGTGACGCCGTGCTTCGTCAAGCTGCTTGAGAACGTCCTGATATCCGGCCCAGTCGGTGGCGACCAGCAGCACCTGTTCTCTGCCGACGGCGTCGGGATGGAAATCGAGTGTGAGTTTCATGGTGAAGAGCGTTGGAAACCAAAACGTGTGTTACTCGGACGACGGAACTTTCTGACGTGTTCGCTGATTCATGCCGCGCCTTCGAGCAACGTCATGTTGATGAGCATACTATAACACCAACCCATGGACGATCGCATTCAAAATCTGAACGAAAAGGCGAAGACGCTGCCCAAAACGCCCGGCGTTTACCTTATGAAGGACGATAAGGACGTGGTCATTTACATCGGCAAAAGCGCTTCATTGCGTGAACGTGTCGGGTCGTATTTTCAGAACGCGACCAAGCTGGAATTTCGCAAGGCACCGATGCTGGAAGTGGTTGTGGATTTTGACGTGATCCATGCCGAGAGCGAGGTCGAGGCGCTGTTGATTGAGAACAGGCTGATCAAGGACATTCAGCCGCGATTCAACGCGCGATTGATGGATGACAAGACGTTTCCATATCTCATGGTGACGATGGACGACGACTATCCGGGCGTGTTTGTGACTCGCGTGCCGCAGGAGAGGAACGCGAGAATTTTCGGCCCCTTCACAAGCGTGTGGCAATTGAAGGATGCGGTCGGGCATTTGCAGAAGGCGTTCAAATTTCGCACGTGTCATCTGGAAATTTTGGAAGAGGATCCGAAGAAAAAATA
>JBBQKP010000287.1:0-3598 GCA_038326995.1 Tepidisphaerales bacterium | reverse complement strand
GTGGTGTTCCTGATCGCTAAGTTGAAGCGACATCGGGACGGTTGACTTTGATGTGCCTTGTTCGCGGGCGCATCGCCAGTTCGATGTGTCGCTGTCGAGAGAGACGTCGCCGATACGACCAGCCGCGAGAAAACCGGCGATACCTTGCGATACGTAGCAGAACGTCCCGCGTCCGCCGTTGAATGCACGCACCGCGATGACATTCTTGCCAGGGCGCAGGTGCAAGGCGAGGTCGTATTCGTCGTACGGCCAGACATATTGATAGCCGCGCGCGGGCCCGCGGCCGACGAGCTGACCGTTGACGAAGAGCACATACGCCTGATCGACGGTGATTGCAAAATCAAGCCGGTCCGGGACTGTCGCCAGATCAAAGCTTCGGCGAAATCGCGCGTAGCAATTGTGGAGATCAAACAGCGCGTCGCCCGCCCAGACCCATGCCGCGTGTTCGAACACTTCTGCAGGCGGGCGGGGTAGCGTGTAAAGAGTGCTCATGGGATTTGAAGAATACCGCCAGAGTGTAATGGAACGAGAGGGCGAGAAAGAAAAAGCCCACGATGGATTCATCGTGGGCTTGAAAAAGTCATGCCGCCCTTGATGAGCGCTTGTATTGAGTCGCCTATTTATAGAAGTTGGTCGATTCCGTTTCTTCGATCGATCGCTTGAACTGGTCGGCCGTCAGGACGGTCTTGAATCGCACATCGTCCGAACCCAAGGCCTTGATCACCACGGTGAACCTCGCGACAGCGCCCGGGGCAAGAGAAGCCAGGGGCTCGAAGTTGATGTTCGAGCCGTCGAGCACGCCGGCGGAGGCACCGGCTGCGGAGACGAACTCCATATTATTTTCGAGCACGCCGACGATTTTGACGTTGGTCGAAGGGGCCGAGCCCTGATTGGTGACGGTGATGGTGTAGGTGGTTTCGCCGCCGACGCGAACGGGGTCGGGCGAATCGACGACTTCCAGCAGGATGGCAGGAACGCCCGAGACCTGGGTCTCAGCGGACACGGTTGCGGGATCCGCACACTCTGCCTGGCCGGTGACGCTGTTGCGAGCGGTGCCGACGTTATCGCTCTGCACCGAGAGGGTGACTTTCTTCTTCGCTCCCGGGGCCAGATCGCCGATCTGCCAGGTCACACGCCCGTCGGCGACCGTGCCGCCTTCGCTGACTTCGACGACGCGAAGTGAGTCGGGAAGGTTGTCGGTGAGGACGGCCTGTTTCGCGATGCCGTCGCCTCGGTTTTCGATCTCAAGTTCATAGGTGAACGGAACGCCGACGAAGATGTTCTTCGGGCCGCTCTTGCTGACCACGAGCTTGGGCTGACGAACGACGACCGCGGCGGCGACGGCCTGAACGGCGATGTCGTCCGCCTGCGCTTCGAGCTGTGTCTGATAGTTGCCGGGCTTAGAGGCTTTGAGCATCACTTCAACGCTCTTGCTTTCACCCGCGGCGAGCGAGCCGACGTCGATCGACAATTCCTGACGTCCGTCAGCAGTCAACAGGCCCTCGGGCAAGGTGTCAGTGACCTTGATATTCCTGGCCGTGCCTGTGCCGGAATTGGTGACGGTGATCTTAAGCGGAATGCGATCGCACAGCAGCACATCCGCGGGCAATGTCGCGTTGGCGGTCAGTGCGGGCGAAACGACGTTGAGACCCAGGCAAAGATTCGTGTTGTACGACACCGCGCTGCAGCCGGAAACGGCTCCGGCCTGCGTCGCGGTAGCGCCGATCTTGATCGTCTTGCTCTCGCCCGCGGCCAGTGCGCCAATACCAATCTTCGCGGTCTGTCCGTCGACGTGAAGCGTCGCGCCCGATACGGCATCGGCGAGCTTCAGCCCGACAGGCAGCGTCTCGGTGATCTCAATGCCCTCAAGATTCGACGGCGTGAGATTCGTGACCTTGATCGTGTATTCGTAAGGCTTGTTCGCAATGACTTCGCCGGGGACGGCCTTTTCAAGCAGCAAGGCGGAAGTCTTGCGGTCGCCCGTGGGATAGGCAAGCGTGCCCTTGATAAAGCCGTCGGCCGAGGGTTTGGCGGCCATCGGAAGCTCACGGGTCGAGCGCGTCGTGGGCTGCGTCGATGAATCAAAATTGATCGAAGCGCCGTCGGTCGTATCGACCCGACCGGCCGAGTCTTGGGCCTGGCGAGACTTACATCCCGGCAAAGCGATCAGTGAAACAGCGGCGAGAAGGGCGATGGTGGTGAGTGAAGTGCGAATCATTTTTCTCTGAACTCCTGAAGGTGAACCGGACACGCGAACCCTCGGCCGGTGAGCGAGATTTTCGCTTCAACAGCAGTGGGACCTGTGAATTGCATCGTCCGCTTTGAGCGGCGACTAAAGCACGGTCGACCAATTTGGCCGGTTTTTGAGTGCTGAACCAGAGTCTCTGGAGAATGTGTGACCAATAACCTGTCAAATCTCGTCATATTCGTGAGACTTTGCAGTGTGTAGGGGCACAAGTTGCACCCACACACCGTGCTCGTCAACCTCGCGCGCGGGGCCTTTTCAAATCTGCCGGTCAAATTGCTCCTCACAGTGACTTACGCGACGCCTGGCCTATCCTTGGATTCCTATGCAACACCGAACCCTTGGAAAAACCCATCTCGATGTCGCGCCCCTCGGTTTCGGATGCGCACCAGGATCCTTCCTTCGAACAGGCGCAGAGCCGCTCGCGCTCCTTGTCAATCAACTACTGGACGGCGGTGTGAATCTCATCGACACCGCGACGATGTATCCCGGTAGTGAGGATTTCATCGGCACGCATTTGTCCGCTCGGCGAAGTGATTTTGTTCTGGTCAGCAAAGCAGGTGGTAACAAGGCCGAGAGCGCGACGGGCGAAGCGTGGAGCGACGAACTCATCACCACTTCGATCGACCGCGCGTTGAGGCTGATGAAGACCGATCACGTCGACGTCATGCTGCTTCACTCGTGCGACCTTGCAACTCTCGAGGCCGATGATGCACTCGCGTCGCTGGTGAAGGCGCGGGACGCGGGAAAGATCAGGTTTGCAGGATATTCGGGCGACAATGCCGCCGCGGAGTTTGCCGCCAAGCTGCCCGACATCGCAGTCATCGAAACCAGCATCAGCTACGCCGATCAGGCGAACATCGATCTACTTCTTCCCGCGGCCAAGAAAAATAACGTGGGCATCATTGCGAAAAGACCCGTCGCCAATGCCGCCTGGACCGGAATGGCCGGACGAAAAGGCCTGTATACTCAGTACGCCAAGGAGTATGTCAAACGTCACGACGCCATGGGCCTGACGCCGGCCGAACTGGGAATGACCGACGCGGATTGGCCCGAGATCGCACTGCGATTCACGCTGTCGTTTCCCGAAATCGCAACCGCGATCGTCGGCACGACCAACCCGGCCAACGCGTTGAAAAACCTTGAGATCGTGAAGAAGGGCCCGCTCAGTCCGCAGCAGATCGCCACGATTCGCCAAAAATTCGCCGCCGCTCCGGGCAGCGATTCCTGGACGGGTCAGACCTAGCGGCGTGACCGACTTTGGAATTTGTCGCCCAGACGTTCGGGAATCTATGGTATTTTGAATCTTCTGTTCTACCGAGTTACCCAACCATGGCACCACAGTTCACCGAT
>JBBQKP010000286.1:0-3703 GCA_038326995.1 Tepidisphaerales bacterium | reverse complement strand
GCAAATTACACAGTTGAAAACCGTCCGACAGAACACGAAATTTCGGCGCGGTGACATCGACCGGGCGGTGGGCGGTGTCGACCGGTGATGTGTTGATGTCGACACGTGATTGGTTGACGTCGACGAACCGTTGGTTGACGTCGACGAGCCGCTGGTTGATGTCGACGAACTGTTGGTTGACGTCGACGAGCCGCTGGTTGACGTCGACGCGTGGCTGGTTGATGTCGACTGGTTTTGGGTCGACGGCGACCTGTCAATGAACGGCGGCGACGGGGTTTGCGGAGGGAATGTTGGAAATTTCGCGCCGCGCGGGCGGCCGGGAAAAGTGGGCTTGATTGCACTGGAAGACAGATTCTTGATAAGAATTTCCCATCTGGCGCGACTGCTGCCGACAATGAATCGCCGTGGCAGTTCGTGTGCAACACGACGAAGACGACGGTGGATTTGACGATGCGGCCGAGCGATGTGGGCGATGTGGTGTGGATCATGTCGCAGTGGCGAAACGCGAAAGACGAGCCGGGTCCGATGTCGAGGCCGATGTGCGTGAATTTGCCTGCGGGCGGGGAGCGGCCGGGGAATGTGGGGCTGAAATTGGCGGCGTGACGGAGAGTCTTTGAGGCGTTCGAAAAGCGGGATTTCAAATCACGGTCATTCGAAACAAGGGAAGGTATCCGCAGGCTAGTGAAAATGTCCGCAGCCTACGGAAAGTGTTGCAGCCTGCCTCGCCCGCCGAAGCCCGCATGAATCGGGGAATGAGAAATGTCCCGCGATTCGCTTCGCTCCCATCCCCAGGAAAGCCCCGCGCGACCGGCTCGAAGATTCGCGCTTCACCGGCGTTGATTCCAACGAGAAAGAGAACCAGCAGGCTTGATTGTTAATAATCAAACCTGTCCCGTTTTCCGGTCCTATTGTGGCGCATCGATAAGCGCGTACTCGCTTAGCAAATCTCGATGCTTACCTTGGTACTGCACGAGCTTCAGAAGTATTCTGAATGCAAGCATGTAGAGCTTATCGGCCCACTCACTCTTCTCGCGAGGCGTTAGCAATGGAATCGCGCCCGTGTGAAGTAACGGATTCCGTATGTCCTCACGAAGCGCTTCGGTAAAGCGCCTCTCGATAAAATCTATTCCGTTAATCCGCATTCGATTGAGTTTCTGCTGCAAGTTCATGTTAAGTGCGGCCTGTTCGCTCAACGGTTGGGCTCCTTGCGTCATGCACCACCGTGTGGAAATAGCTTCCAGCGCCAGCACCCCAATCGCTACCTTTGACTCCAGAACAGTTTGAGCTGATATCTGAAGCATCCAACCGATAAATTCTGGAAGGCCCAACGTTGTTCGGAGATTGACGAACTGCGGGTAGGATTGCTCCAAGAAATCTTTGAGCGACGGTCCACCGGCATGATTCGCGATGAGTTCGTAGTTGACGTTGCTGTGTGCGTCCGTTGGAGCCAGTCGAGGCGTGAACTCCTCTTGCACTAGTCTGTCGCCAGTGATCACTTGGCGAATTGGATCCGCGACCGCACATCCCGAAGCAATTGACAGCAGCCAACAAATTGAGTCAACCTGATCGCGCAGTTGCTCTAACTCATGGCGGGGCACGCCCTCAGTTGTCAATCTTGCAGTCGAGAGCGCGGTAGCATGGCGATTCTGGATCGCCTGCTTTCGTCGGTCGAATGCTGGAAGATAGTCTAAGGTCCACTGACGCCCACCAACGGTGAACGCCATGCGTCCCAACACATTTCGCGGCGGATCTGCAGAAGGGTCAGCGATCATCTCTAGGCCATCATAGATGGCGTTTGTCAGGACAAATGTGATTGTGTAGCCCGTGTCCGGATTCAGAGCCTCGTGAGTGACAATCGTTTCGCTCATCGTGAGCGCAGTGAACGTCTCCTGTGGCGGCTCGTGCGGCACGTAGAGCATGCCACCAGTCGGGCGCTGGTACAGCATTCCAACGCCACCTTTGAGGCTATATTGTTCAATGCAGAGCCGATCCGTTTTGATCGTTGGCGCTATCGCCGATGCAATCGAGAGTTCCACCAATGGTCGAGCGATCGAAGCTTGCGCAAGGTTCCGCTGCGGCTGGGCAGGTCGTATAACAAACCAGGCTTGGCCGTCTGGTCCAACAACCAATTCTGCGGGCGCACGAATCTCCCAATTGGCAGCCTGTCGAATAGTGGCCTCGAAAGGCCGCGTACCGTTGTTGAACGTCCAGCCGTAGCCGTAACGATGAAAGAAAAACTCAGGCAATTCTGGTGCGGTATTAGCCATGGCTTAACCCTCCTCCTCAGCATTATCTATTCAAGTACCTACGCCGTCGAGTCGATGCGCTTTTTACCAAGCTCGCCCTCTCCATTCGCCAGCCGTATGCGGAGTTGAGGCACGCGGGGGATCAAGACGGTGGCCCGGTTGATCTAAGTCGCCGGTCGAGGGTGACGCGGATTGTGGGGAATGCGGCGATTGAAAATATATCGCCGCGCGAGGATGGAATGTTCGAGTGGCATCTGTCGGGCGTGGAGCGGGCTAAGCGATTCCGTAAACCCGAGGGGCATTCGCAGCCGGCGTGGTTTGAGCGGTTCTGATTGCGGAATGATACCGCCATCCTGTCCGGCCGGGCTGATCCGCTTTATCATCCCGGCCATGGCTGAGAACAAAGGCGAAAAATCATGGCAGGCCCGCATCGGCGAGGCGACCGACGCGATCGCGCAGAGTTTTGTCGAATCGATGAGCTACGACTGGCGATTGTACAAGGTGGATGTGGCCGGGAGCATCGCGCATGCGACGATGCTGGCGAAGGTGGGACTGATCACCGATTCGGATCTTGAAGCGATCGTGAAGGGGTTGAAGGAGATCGAGGCGGAGATTGACAGAGACGGGCCGAAGTGGGCGGGGTTCAAGCCGGAATTGGAAGACATTCACATGTGCGTGGAGAGCGCACTGACGCAGCGCATCGGCGAGCCGGGGCGAAAGCTGCACACGGGGCGGAGTAGGAATGATCAGGTGGCGACGGATTTGCTGTTGTGGATCGATGAAGCACAGAACGAACTGTCGGCGACGCTCCACGGCCTGATTCGCTCGCTCGTCGATCTCGCTGAGCGGAGCCGCGACATCGTGATGCCATCGTTCACGCATCTTCAGCGAGCTCAGCCGATCGCGGCAGGCGCTGAGTGTTTGGCGTGGGCGGAGATGTTCGACAATGACATGGGACGCGTCGAAGCACTATCGCGCGATAATTTGACGAGCCCGTTGGGAAGCGGCGCGATCGCGGGATCGTCGTTGCCGATCGATGCGAAACATACGTCGGAATTGTTGCAGTTTTCAACGCCGCCCGAGAGCAGCATCGAGCGCACCGCCTCGCGGGATTCCGCCTGCGACTTCGTTTACGCCTGCGCCATGATTTCCCAGCACCTTTCCCGATGGGCCGAGCAGTGGATCATTTACATGACGATGGAGTTCGGGTTCATCAAAATCGCCGACCGGTACACGACAAGTAGTTCGATGATGCCGCAGAAGCGGAACCCCGACATGCTGGAGCTGATCCGCGGCCGGTGCGGCAACGTCTACGGTGATCTGTTCGCGCTGATGACGATCCTCAAAGGCTTGCCGATTGGTTACAACAGAGATTTGCAGGAAGACAAACGCATCGTCTTCCGCGCGTACGACACGGTGTCGTCCTGCTTAACTATGGCGGCGGCGATCGTGAACTC
>JBBQKP010000285.1:0-3704 GCA_038326995.1 Tepidisphaerales bacterium | reverse complement strand
ACGACTGCCCTGATCGCCGAGCAGCTCGATCGGCCGATCGACATTCAGCTCACCAGCACGCCCTTGCCGAAGGTGATGAAGCAGATCGAAGAGCAGACGGGCGTACCGATTCGGATCAGGCCCGACGTGTTCGATATTTTGCCTTACGGGCAGAACACGCCGATCACCGCTACGATTCAAAATCTTCCGCTTCGCGCGGCCCTTGATGCGATCGGCGCGAAGCTCGGCCTGTTGTTCGTGCTCGAATCGCAGGGCATCGAAATCAGGCCCGTTGACGCGCTGACTCGCCTGGGGCGTCGCGTCACAGTGCAGGAGCTCAAGACGCTCGACGTTTTGCAGACGACGCCGCTCGATTTCACTGCGTTCGAATTGCCACTCGAGCCGACGATCAAGCAGCTCGCCGCCGCGATCGATCAGACGCTTGCGATGCGTAAGGACTCCACGATCGTGCTGGAGCTTCGGCCCGATGCCGTTTCGACCGAGCAGCGAACGCTTCGCCTTCCACGCGGCAGCACGCTGGCGGTCGCGCTGGAGGAGATCGGCAGGCAGAGCACGCTCAGCTGGTATCCGTGGGGCGACAGCGTCGTCGTCGCACCCCGGGCCGACATCTATCGCACGCTGCTCGACCGCGTGGTCAACGTGCGATACGACGGCGTGGACGTCTCGCAGGTTCTGCTCGATCTCTCCCAGAGGTCTGGCGTCGAATTCACCATTCAGCCCGGCGCGATTCAGCGGGTTCAGACCGAGAACCGCAACGTTCGTTTGCTGGTCGATGCGCCCATCAGGCAGGCACTGGAATCACTCGCGGGCTTTACCGGGCTCGGATATGTCGTCAACGATCAGGGCGTGTACATCTGGAACGACCAGTGGACGACGCAGATGAACAGCAGCGCCTCACGCGGGCGCGTGGTGGGCATGATCCCGCTTCCGTCGGGCATGCAGGTGTTTGTTTACGACGACATGCTGCCCGACGATGTGCGGAAGCAGATCGATGAGACGGTGAAGACGACGATCGAGGGGATGCGGATTGTGCCGACGCCGAGCACGGAGTCATCGAATTAGTTCGTCGAACCGAAGTGATTCTCGAGCATCGAACAGGTGACTTTGAGCGAGGCGAGTTTAGGCGAGGCCACTTTACAGGCCCAGCTTTACAGCCCCAGCGCCTTGGCCATTGCGGCGCCCATGACCGCGGGCGAATCGGCGATGGAGAGACCCAGGCCGGCCAGCGCTTTCAGCTTGCTGTCGGCCGTATCGTCGCCGCCGGAGATGATCGCCCCCGCGTGTCCCATGCGCCGGCCGGGCGGTGCGGTGCGACCCGCGATGAACGCGACGACGGGCTTCTTGTAATGCTCGCTGATCCACTTGCCCGCGACGACTTCATCACCCCCGCCGATCTCGCCGATGAGCACGATGCCGTCGGTCTCGGGGTCTTTGGCGAAGAGCTTTGCGACGTCGATAAAGTTGAGACCCTTGACCGGATCCCCGCCGATGCCGACGCACGTCGTCTGACCGATTCCGCGTGAAGAGCACTGCCAGACGGCCTCATAGGTCAGCGTGCCCGATCGCGAGATGATGCCGACTTTCTTGCCCGATTTGCTCTCGTTTGCGGGCATGTGGATGTAGCCGGGCATGATGCCGATCTTGCAACCCGTTCCCCGGCTGTCCTGATCTTTATTTCCCGGCGTGATGACGCCCGGGCAGTTGGGCCCGATCAGGTGCGGCCGGTGCGATTCGGGCATCGAGTCGAGAAACGCGCGGACCCGAATCATGTCGAGAACGGGAATGCCTTCGGTGATGGCGACGATGACCTTGATGCCCGCGTCGGCGGCTTCCATGATCGCGTCGGCCGCGCCGGGCGGTGGGACGAAAATCATCGTCGCCGTCGCGCCCGTTTCCTTCACCGCCTGCGACACCGTGTTGAAAACCGGAAGCCCGTTCGCGTCCTTCTGTCCGCCCTTGCCGGGCGTGCTTCCGCCCACCATTTTCGTTCCGTAGTCAAGGCAACCCTTGGTGTGAAACGCCCCGGCCGAACCGGTGATGCCCTGACAAATGACGAGAGTATTTCCATCGACGAGAATGCTCATAGGGGCGGGAGTGTAACGGAGAGTTGCGGGATAGGCGAGATGCCATGACAGATGAGTTGTACCGAAGCAGAAGTGAGCCTTACTGGTCGAAGTTTAAGCCCCGCTTAGCTGAATATGAGATGATCTTTTGAATCGCCGCCCGGTTCAGACCGCTGAAACCGCGATTTTGCGCCGATTTGCACCTTCTCACCCTCATTTCGCACCCTCTGACCCCCATTTCGCACCCATTTTCCGACCCTCTTTCTCTCCCTTCCCCTATCCCATCTCCTTATTGGTAATGAGGTTACGTCGCATTTACTCACCTGGGCCCACGCGAAATGCGCACATTCGAGTTCGCATTTACGGTCCGCCGCGTGTTCCAGACGCGTGTCGCCGTCAGATCTATCCGTCACCTGTCCCATTCGCACATCAGCGCATCGCCACGGGCGCGCAAGCCCGAAGCGCATCCTCATTCCTCGCTTCGCCGCGGACTTGTCCGCGTACGCGAGCAACAACGATCGCGCGAAAGCTGATCCAAAATCGCTCTAACAACTCGCGAGCTTCCGCAGGCTCGCGCCCGCGGCGAAACCAGGAACACCCGCAAACCCAAATCGCACCTTCAACACAAAAATACGAGCCGGAAGCGTAAGCGACGGATAACATCAATCGGTGATATCAACCGGTGACATCAATCGGTGAAATCAACCGGTGAAATCAACATGTAACGCAATCGTTCGCACGATGTCCGGCCGGGTCAGGAGGTGAATCCGTCGCTCACGCTTCGGGCTCGTCGATACTACGCACACCAGGGACCGCAGCGTAATGCGGACCCTGCACGGTAATCGCAATTCCTGCGGAGCTGAGGGGCTACCCATTCACTGTTGCCAATCCTGCGACGGGTGAAAAACATGCACCACGTTAGCGCACTTCTGGTCGACATTGAAAACCGACAAACGACAATGCCCTCTAGACCTGCACCGAACGATAAAATAGAAAAGTCCGGTTCGCTCTGGCACCGGCTGGTCTTGACCGTGTTCATCGGCCAGTGAGGCGATCTGTGATGTCAAAAAAATCGAGACACCGATCAGCCCGGGACATGCCACATCGATTGGTGCGATTTGCTTAGATTTGGTGCGATGCGCGCGACGCGCCTAACATACCTCCTCTACCTCGCACTTCAGCAAAGCCACCGATGCCATCAGCCCCAACCACCCTCTCCATGCCCATCGATCCGAAGCAGTTCATCCGCGTTCGCGGGGCACGCGAGCACAACCTGAAGAACATCAACGTCGACATCCCGCGCGACAAGCTGACGGTCATCACAGGGCTGTCGGGCTCGGGAAAATCGACGCTCGCGTTCGATACGATCTTCGCAGAGGGACAGCGTAAGTATATGGAATCGCTCTCGGCCTACGCGAGGCAGTTTCTCGACCAGATGCAGAAGCCCGAAGTCGAATCAATCGAAGGCCTCCCGCCGACCATCGCCATCGAGCAGCGCGGCAGCAGTCACAATCCCAGGTCCACCGTCGCCACGACGACCGAGACGTACGACTATCTGCGCGTGCTGTTTGCCCGCGCGGGCCTGCCCCATTGCTGGGAGTGCGGCAAGCCGATTTCGAGCCAGTCGCCGTCGCAGATCAC
>JBBQKP010000284.1:0-3721 GCA_038326995.1 Tepidisphaerales bacterium | reverse complement strand
GACCGAGCAAGTGCGTGCGTTGGTTATCGACTACATTGGGTGTTTTACAATCGCGAGCGAAGGCACAGTTCGTTAGGCTTTATCAGCCCCGAAAGTTTCGCGGCGAGCCAGAGCTGAGATATATCCCATGTGTCCATCGTTGGTGGGGAATGTCAAGGCATTCCAGAATCACCCACAATCTAATCTGAAGTGTGACAAAGCAGTAGATCGTTGGCATGGCCACACGCTGCGATACATGCGTCTGAAGCAATGCAAAAGACGACTTAAAAGCGAAGATTGACGGGCCTGTAACAGCGGCATGTGACGCTAAAAATAGCAAAAGAGATTGCTGCGTACGTTGAGTATGTCCGGTGGTGCGGGAGAAGGGCGGTAGCCGTGCTGATCCCGTGCTGTCCCCCGTACCGATTGTATTGAAAGGACCTAAAACCAATTCATCTCGCTTCACCGCGATAAGCCGATACCATCATGACCATGTCCAGCGAATTCGTCATTCAGACTTCTTCACGCATCGCCCGCTTGCCGCCTTATCTGTTCGCCCGGCTCAACAAGATGAAATACGAAAAACGCGTCGCGGGTGTTGACATCATCGACCTGGGGATGGGCAACCCGACTGACCCCACGCCCGACGTAGTCATCGATAAGCTCAATGAGGCGTCTCGGGATCCGCGGAATCATCGCTATTCGCAGTCCAACGGCATCGCAGGTCTGCGTAAGGAAGTCGCGCGTCAATATCAGATCAGGCACGGCGTCGAGCTCGACCCCGAAACCGAAGTCATCGTGACCATCGGCAGCAAAGAAGGCATCAGCCATATGTGCCTGGCATTGCTGGGCCCGGGCGATACGGCGATCGTGCCTGACCCGGCGTTCCCCGCGCACCTGTACGCCCCGGCGATGGCGGGCGCTAACGTGATCCGCGTGCCTTTGGGCAACGATCAGGCGTTCCTCGACAACATCGAGCGGACCATCAACGGCCTGTACCCGACGCCAAAGCTCATCATCCTCAATTACCCGCACAACCCCACGAGCATGACGATTGACCCGGTCTTCTGGGACCGCGCCATCGAAATGTGCCGCCGGCGCGGCGTCATGATCATGTCCGATTTCGCGTACGGCGGCATCGGCTTCGACGGATATCGCGCACCATCCTATCTCGCCTCCGAGGGCTCCAAAGACCTCGGCGTCGAGTTCAGCACCATGAGCAAGAGCTTCAACATGGCCGGTTGGCGGGTTGGTTTCTGCTGCGGCAATAAAGAGATGGTCAAGGCGCTGGCGACCATCAAAGGCTACTACGATTACGGCCATTTCGCCCCGATCTGGATCGCTTCAGTGATCGCGCTGCGGGAAGCTTCCAAAACGATGGACGACATGAGTGCGATCTATCAGAAGCGTCGCGACATTGTTTGCCGCGGTTTGGACAAGCTGGGCTGGACGTATGACAAGCCGCGTGCCGGGATGTTCTTGTGGGCACGCGTGAGCGAAGCGCATTTGAAGGGTCGCAGCACGCTCGATTTTTGTGTGGACATGCTGGACGAGGCGATGGTGGGCATGTCGCCGGGCCGTGCGTTTGGCGAACTCGGCGAGGGCTTCGTGCGAATCGCGCTGGTCGAGAACGAGCACCGCTTGAAGCAGGCGATGGGTAATCTGCAGACGGCGCTATTGCCACGACCTGCCGCTAAGCCGGGCAAGCCGACACGTGATGTGCCCGACGCGGTTCGCGCCGCGATCTGATTGCAGCCGGTGCCGTCACTCAGCCATGTCGTAGTTACGTCGCGGCCACCGCAGTGGGCTTGAGGTCGAGCGCCGCGGTCACGAACTCCAGCTCTTCGCTCTCCGAGCGTTTGAGATATCCCGCCGCCGGTGAAGCACTGGCTTCGCGGCCTGCGTATTTGATGATGTGGTCGAGGTAAATCGCACGCAGACGCGGCTCCATGAACGTCCAGCCGCCGCGATTCTGAGGCTCTTCCTGACACCAATAGATTTCGGCTTGTCGATGATAACGCCCGACGACGGCTCTGATTTCCTTTTCCGCAAACGGATAAAGCTGCTCCACGCGAACGAGTGCGACGTCCGTGATGTTGTGCTTCTGACGTGCGGCGTCGAGCGTGTAATACACCTTCCCGCTGCACAGCACGACGCGGCGAATCTTTTCGCCCGTGACCACTCGCGGGTCGTCGATCACCAGCTGCGTTTGGCCCTTCATGAAATCGTTGAGCGGGCTCGCAGCCTCGGCTTTTCGCAACAAACTTTTGGGCATCATCAGCACAAGCGGTTTGCGAAACTTGCGGTGCATTTGCCTTCGCAGCATGTGAAAATAATTCGCGGGCGTGCTTGGCATCGCGACCTGCATGTTCTCTTCAGCGCACAAGCTGAGCCAGCGCTCGAGATACGCGTTGGAGTGCTCGGGGCCTTGGCCCTCGTAGCCGTGGGGGAGAAGCAGAACCATGCCGTTGGAGTATCGCCACTTGCTCTCGGCGGCGGCGAGGATCTGGTCGATGATGTTCTGTGCGCCGTTGACGAAGTCGCCGAACTGCGCTTCCCACAGAACGAGGTTTCGCGGGTCGCTGCTCGCGTAGCCCCATTCGAAGCCTAAGACGGCCTCTTCTGACAGCATCGAATTGAACGCGGTGAACTTGCCCTGATTGTCACTGACGTGTTTCAGGGGCCAGTGCTTCTCATTGGTTTCATAATCCCACAGAGTCGCGTGTCGATGGCTGAATGTGCCGCGCTCGACGTCCTGACCGGCAAGGCGAATGCTTTTGCACTCCAGCAGAAGCGAACCGAACGCGAGCATTTCCGCGTGTCCAAAATCAACGCCGCGGCCCGAGGCGACCGCCTCTTTTCGCGCATCGATGACGGTCTTCTGCACCTTCGGATGAACCGAAAAATCCTTGGGCAAGTTATCGTATACCGCCATCACTTTCTTGATCACGTCTTCCTTGATCGCGGTCTCGGCAGTCCAGAGCGAGGTGTCTTCGGGCGCGAAGCCAAGACCCGACCACACTCCGCCGAACTTGGGAACGCGCTCGCGGCTGGCCGGCAATGCGGCTCGCTCGCGTGCGGCGCTGAGCCTGCTGATTGCTTCGCTCTTGAGCTTGTCGTGAACCTCCGCGGTGATGACGCCCGAATTGATAAGCTCCTGCGCGTAGAGATTTCGCACGGTCGTGTGCTCTTTAATAACCTTGTACATCCGCGGCTGAGTGAAGGAAGGTTCGTCCGCTTCGTTATGGCCGTTGCGGCGGTAGCACCAGAGATCGATGATGACGTCGCACTGGAACTTCTGCCGAAATTCGATCGCGAGAATCGCCGTATGAACGACGGCCTCGGGGTCGTCGCCGTTGACGTGGAACACCGGCGCCTGAATCGCCTTGGCGAAATCCGATGGATAGGTCGTGAATCGTCCTTCGGGAACGGGCGTGGTGAAGCCGATCTGGTTGTTCACAATGACGTGAATCGTCCCGCCCGTGCGCCAGCCCGCGAGTTCAGAAAGGGCGAGCGTTTCCGCGACGATGCCCTGTCCGCAGAACGCGGCGTCGCCGTGCATCTGGACCGGAACGACCTTGCGCCGTTCCATATCGCCCAGCCATTCCTGCTTGCAGCGCACGATGCCCTGATGGATCGGGTTGATCAATTCCAGGTGCGAGGGGTTTGGCAAAAGCGACATTTTCACGATCGGCAAACGCGACTGCTCGGCCTGCGGCAGGAACTGCTGATACGCGCTGAC
>JBBQKP010000283.1:0-3724 GCA_038326995.1 Tepidisphaerales bacterium | reverse complement strand
GACAGCGCCGAAGGACCCTTGCCGCAGACCCGCTTCGTCCTGAAAAAAGCGTTCGAGCACCAACTCCGCCCGATCGTCGTCATCAATAAGATCGACCGTCCGGACGCGCGCATCGATGCCGTCCTGAACGAAATTTTCGATCTGTTCGTCGAAGTCGGCGCCGACGATGAGGCCTTGGACTTTCCCGTCATCTACGCGTCAGGTCGTCAGGGAATCGCCACCTGGGACATGAACAAGCCCAACGACAACATCACGCCAATTTTCGAGGCGATTCTCAAGCATATTCCTGCGCCTCACGGCGACCCCGCCTCCGTCCTGCAGATGCGAGTCACCACTATTCAATATAACGAATACGTCGGGCGGATCGGCGTGGGCAAGATCACCAACGGCGTCATCAAGAGCGGCCAGCAGGTCGTCGTCGTTGATCGCGAAGGCAAGCAGACCAAGACCAAGGTCTTGGAAGTTCACGAATTCGAAGGCTTCGGCCGCAAGAAAGTCGACCAAGCCTACGCGGGCGACATCGTCGCGCTGGTGGGCCTTGAATCAGTCGATATCGGCAACAGCATCTGCGACCCCTCCGACGTCAGGCCGCTCGAAGCAGAAGAAATCGAACCGCCGACACTGACGATGATGTTCAGCGTCAACGACTCGCCCTTCGTGGGTCGCGAAGGCAAGTTCGTCACGAGCCGCAACATTCGCGAGCGTCTTTTCCGCGAGCTCGAAAGCAATGTCGCGTTGAAGGTCGAAGAAACCGAAAACCGCGACGCCTACAAAGTCAGCGGACGCGGCCTGATGCACCTTGGCGTGCTCATCGAGACGATGCGCCGTGAAGGCTTCGAGCTTTCGATCGGCAAGCCCAGCGTCATCATGAAAAAGGTCGAAGGTAAAACCTTCGAGCCTTACGAGTATCTGGTCGTGGATGTTCCCGAATCGCACCAGAGCTCGGTCATGCAGCTTGTCATGAGCCGTAAGGGTCTGCTGCAGCGTATGGACGCCCGCGCGGGCACGGTCCACTTGGAGTTCACGATCCCCGCACGCGGACTCATCGGCCTGCGAACGCGAATGCTGACCGCCACGCAGGGCAACGCGCTCATGCACCACAACTTCCATGAATACGCCGAAACCCGCGGCGACATAAGCGGACGTGGCAACGGCGTGCTCGTCAGCATGACCACCGGCAAGGCCAACGAATACGCCCTCAACACCGTGCAGGAACGCGGCACGATGTTCATCAAGCACAACGACGAAATCTACGAAGGCCAGATCGTCGGCGAGAACGCCCGCGACAGCGACATGGTCGTCAACCCCACCGTCGCCAAGAAACTTACCAACATGCGTACCACCGGCAGCGACGAGAACATCATGATCCGCAACCCGCGGCTCATGTCTCTCGAACAGGCCCTGGAATACATCGAGGAGGACGAGCTCGTCGAAGTTACACCCGGCGCGGTTCGCCTGCGTAAGCAAGGGCTGACCGAGAACGAGCGCAAGAAGTCGAGCCGCAAGTAATCTTTTCATCACTCCAACAAAAAAACAGGTGCCTCAGTCGAGGCACCTGTTTTTCTTTTATCGCCTCAATGAAATCTGACTCTACACCTCGACCTCCACAGCCTCCATGTCCTCCACGACGTCCTCCACGACGTCCTCCACGACGTCCTCCACGACTTCCTCCACGACTTCCTTCGCGGCACGTTTGCCTCGCTTCACGCGCGGACGGCCGAAGGCGTCAGTGGGCGTTTGAACGCGCGAATCGCGGTCCATGCTAAACAGAGATTCGTGATTCACGCCGGTCGCGGCATTGCCATCGACAGCGGGCATTGGCATGTGCTGCAGCGCGTGCTTCACACGTTGGCGACCGAATTTGACGTACTCGTCGCTTTGGTCGATGCCGACATATTTTCGTCCGAGCAGCGCTGCACTGACCGCCGTCGTGCCGCTTCCGCTGAACGGGTCCAGCACGATGTCGCCCGGATTACTCGCCGACTTGATGACGCGATCCAGTACGGAAATCGGCATCTGGCAGCCGTGCCACCCTTCTCGCTCTTTGAACGTGCCGCACAGCCGAGGGACGTACCACGTGTCAGAACGCGGGTCGAAGAAATCGATCGGGTCCGCCTCGTGCTCGACCATTTTCTGATAGGAAGGCTCGACGATCGTCGCTTCTTGCGGCCTAAGAAACCACGTGTCGTCGGGCACACGTCCCTTGGGATTAGCGCGAAGGTCGCCGTAGATCAACTGCCTGGCGCTCTTCACGCGAATGGCGTCTGCGTTAAACGTGACCATCGAAAGTTTTTCCTTCGGGTCGGACTTGCTGAAATATAAAATGTGCGTGTGGCTCTTGGCGAATTTCTTTATCGTCTGCTGGCCGAACGTGTAATGCCAGATGATCCAGTTCCGCATGTGGAAACCGATCTTTCGCCTGGCGACGTAGCAAAGGTCAGCCGCAAATTCATCGCCGATCGCGAGAAAAAAGCTGCCCGTAGGCTTGAGCGCACGGTGAACCGCCGCCATCCACCGCTCGCTCCATTTGACGTACTCCTGAACGTCTTTCTTATCTTTGTAGTCGTGATAGAGATAGCCGATGTTGAACGGCGGGTCGGCGAAACAGAGGTCAGCCCAATTGGACGGACCTTTTTCAAGAATTTTGATGCTGTCGCCGTGAATGATCTGGCCGGCACCGATCTGGTCCAAATTGAGTTTGCCTCTGCCTTGTAACTTCTTGAAGTCACTGATTTTTTCCAGCCCGTCAGCGTGTGCTTTTATACGACCTTTTGAGATTTCCATTATGAAGTGAGTATAGTCGAACCTCATGCCAGCGCGAATTCTGCGCATCCTCGACGCCAGCTTCAACCGTGCCCGCGAGGGTTTGCGTGTTCTGGAGGATGCTGCGCGGTTCGCCCTCGACGACGCCGGGCTTTCAGCACGACTCAAGAACGCCCGCCACGACCTGACCGCGGCCGTTTCACCAATTCTCGAATCACACCAGGCCCTCACCTTTCGCGACACCGCCGGCGACGTCGGCACGACTCTCAAAACTACTGCAGAGCTGACGCGGGCCGACCTCAATGAGATCGTCCTGGCCAACGCATCGCGGTGTGGCGAGGCGCTGCGGTCGATCGAAGAGTTTTCAAAATCAATCGACTCGAATACGTCTGCGCTTGTCGAGAAAATTCGTTATCAGCTTTACGACATCGAGCGAGATTTTCGCCTTCGCCTTCGCCCCGCTTCGAAAATGGCCGAGGTTCGGCTTTACGTGCTCATCACGCAATCGCTGTGCAAGAGGCCGTGGCTCGAGACGGCCGCGCTGGCGATCGACGGCGGGGCCGACTGCCTGCAGCTTCGCGAGAAAAATCTCGAGAGCGGCGAACTCGCACAACGCGCACATCAATTCGTCTCACTTTGTCGTTCGCAGGGCGTGCTTTCCATCATCAACGACCGCGCCGATATCGCACTTCTTTCTGATGCCGACGGCGTTCACCTGGGCCAAAGCGATCTTACGATTCGCGACGCCCGGCAAATCGTCGGCCCGCATAAAATCATCGGAAAAAGCACGCACAATCTCGATCAAGCCATCCGCGCACAACAAGAAGGAGCCGACTACATCGGCATCGGGCCGATGTTTCCCAGCACGACCAAGCCGCGAGATTTCGTTGCCGGGCTTGAGGTCGCCAGAGAGATCACCAGAGAGGTCGCAAAATCTACTTCGATCCCCACCATCGCGATC
>JBBQKP010000282.1:0-3738 GCA_038326995.1 Tepidisphaerales bacterium | reverse complement strand
AGGAATAACGAGATCGCCCTCGTTTTCGCGGTCCTCATCGTCCACCAGCACGATCATCTTCCCCGCACGAAGGTCGGCGAGGATGTCGGGGATGGTGGAGAACATTCGATGAGCAATCTTATGCGTGACCAGAGCAGTTGGAAGTTGGAAGTTGGCAGCTAGCAGCCGGCTCTGGTTTCCAGTTGGCTAGGCTTCACAATGCCGCTTCGCCCTATCGCTTTGCGATCGGGACGACCTTTCGATCGAACGGGCCGATGTATTCATCCATCGGACGAATCAGGCGGTTGTTGCGGTGCTGTTCCATCGCGTGGGCGGTCCATCCCGCGACGCGTGCGATGGCGAATACACATGTGAACAAATCCATCGGGATGCCCATGGTGAAGTAGCTGCTGGCGGAGAAGAAATCGACGTTCGGATCCTTACTTTTCAGCTCTTTGACGATCGGAATGAGGCGTTGGCTCATCTCGTACCACTTGGTGTTGCCCGCCGCTTCGCCGAGCTGTCGGCTGATGTCGTGCAGGAACGCGGCGCGAGGGTCCAGTACCTTATAGACCCGATGGCCGAAGCCGGGGATTTTCTTTCCTTCAGCAAGAGCTTTTCGAGCCCAGCTTTCGAGCGTGTGGATGTCGCCGGCTTCGATGAGCATCTCCATGACGTCCTGATTCGCCCCGCCGTGCAGTGGGCCCTTGAGCGCTGCGATAGCGCTGGTGACTGCGGCATGGAGGTCGGACAATGTCGCGGCAGTGACTCGACAGGCAAAGGTGCTGGCGTTCAGGCCGTGCTCGGCGTGAACAACCAGGGCGGCGTCCATCGCACGAACAAGCGTCTCGTGCGGGGTTTTGCCCGTAAGCATGTACAGAAAATTCGCCGCAATCGACAGCTTCGGGTCCGGCTCGATCACGGGCTGGCCCGAGCGAAGGCGGTGAAACGCGCAAACGATCGTGGGCAGTTGTGCGGTCAGGCGAATCGCCTTGCGAAGATTGGCGTCGGGGTCGTTGCTCTTGAGGTCGGGGTCATCCGCACCCAAGGCGCTGGTCGCTGTGCGAAGCGCATCCATTGGCTGCGTCTGGCGCGGCAGGTGTTCGAGAAGCGCCTTGATGTGCGCGGGCAATGCCATTTGCCTGCCGATGTCGGCTTTGAGTGAAGCAAGCTGGACGGCATTCGGAAGCTCGCCGTGCCAAAGCAGATAGACAGTTTCTTCGAACGAACAATGCTGAACGAGGTCGCCGATGTCATAGCCGGCGTAGATTAGTCGACCTGCGTCGCCGTCGATGAAGCAGATCGAACTTTGCGTCGCCACCACGCCCTCAAGGCCGGAGGGTTTCGGGGAGGTCTTGAGCGATGGTGCGGCCTGCTGAGTCATGAGATCCTCATCTGGTCAAATCGTAGGTGACGAACGGCGAACCGGGCCGGAAATGCCTCGTCGGCACCCTCTTTAAACCCGGAACACCGCGACTATAGATAATCACTCACATTCGGTCAATTTCAGAGCATAGAAAACGAGATCAGCATCCTGGGGTCTCTGTCTCGCGTGTGAAAATCACCTGCGATTTGCGGATGGCTCGCATCACTCCTGCCCGTCAATCCATCCGCCGCCCAAGCACGACATCGTTGTCGTAGCAGACGACCGCCTGCCCGGGCGTGATCGCGACCTGCGGCTCGTCGAACTCCAGGCGTATCGAATCTATTCCCGTCCGCGTCAGTACGGCCGGTTCTGGATCGGAGTTGTAGCGGATCTTCGCCTGACAACGAATGCCGTCCGTCGCGTCGATCGCACGTTGCTGAAGCAGATTGAGCTGGTTGGCCATCAGCGTCTTACGAAAAAGCTGCTCCTTGGGCCCGAGCGTCACCTTATTCAGCTGCGGATCGATGTCGATGACATATACCGGATAGCCCAATGCCATCGCCTCGCTTGCGCTTCGGGCTAACACCATGCCATAACACCGGGCCAACACCGATTCGAAGCCGAATCTCGCTTCCACCTCCGAGTCATCCATCCTGCCCGACTTGAGTACAAGTCGGGGCACGCGGCCGTTCGTGCATCACCTTCGAAACAGACCTATGAGTGGTCGCCGCGGCGACTGCCACCCGCGTACCCTACTTGCTCCTGACCGCCTACGATAGGTTATCTACGGGTGCTACTTACTCACGATCGTGGCAACTCGTCAAATATCGCGAATACCAAAACGACCTTCAAGTGGAGTGTAGACAAATTCTCGCATTTCATGCGGCCCGGGTTTGCTACGGACCAACAACTCAAAGCTTGCTCCCTCCGAAAAAACTTTGTATCGCCATATTTGATCACCAACCACAGCAGGAAAGTCTGACAAATCCAATCTCATTTCGTCCAAGTTCGTGGGATATCTCCCGTTAGAGGCGTGAAAATTGGAGATATATTGAACAAGTCTCAGTCCACTGACCCGGGTCGTGGCGGTTGCCTGATTGTCCCAGCGACCTAGTCGGTCCGTTATCGAATCGCAGCCCCCTAAATAGGTCAACAGCAACACTAAGCCAGCACACGCACTAAAAATTCGCTTAACGGTCAACACTTTTTTGATCCTCCCGGTTACACCAGAGCTGGTGCCACGACTTGTATTTGTGCAGTGCAACCCCATGGGTGACAAGTGGTGCACGCCCACAGGTGCTAGTTAAAGTATACTAAAGTGATGGTTCGGGTGTCATCGTAATAAATCTCATAGTTTAGCATCGAGATATGTCGATAACGAACCATATACGCGATGTCCTTCCGACCCCGTAGATGAGACAGTTCCCACTCATTAGCTCTAGCGCGAGGAATTGGCCCGGACGAGGAGATGTTGGTAACTGCTGCTTCAAGCGAAGCCTGCGTAAATCCAAACGATCGAGTGACGATTGCACGACGAGCGTTGGACTCAAGCCACGACCTTAGAGAAGCAAACCCAATAAAGATGGTGACTAGACTCGTTACAATCAAGCACGCACGAATTGGACTCACACCCACCCGCTGTGACTTTGAGTAGTTGAGGATTGTCATCGTGGCACTGGAGGATGAATCCATACACCGGACACCGGATCAATCCCTGTTCCCCCACCTACAGGGTCAATTTTAGGTAACGGAGATAGTCCACCAACACCGTTACCAACACTTGGCCCTCCGCCAGGCAGAATACCATACCCATCGTCTTCCGTCACATAGACGGTTCGTCCACCCGGAACCTTGAAGAATTTTCCGGCCATATAAATGTAGTCCACGTCGTTGTTATCAGGAGTGGTTTCGCCGGGATGACAACGCATCTAAGTGCCATTTGGAGAAGGCTCACTATTCCATACCCAGATTGTACTTTGACTCTGGTTCGTAACCTGCCCATTACCCGGCCAAGGAGTGTCTGAAAACTCTACAACCTCAAACTGCCGCGTCTGATCCGCTCTTTCAATCCTTGCGATCGCATCCACTTCTTCGAGCAAGCCGTTCGGCAGCGGGATCGTGCCGGTCGTTGATCTTGCACCGGGCGCGATACGGAGCGTGAAGTTGCTCGGCAGGCCGGGGATCGAATCGCCGTTTTCGTCGGTCAAATTTATCGGCACCATCTGCTCGCACGTCGGCCCGACATAGACTTAGTTCGTCCGATCGACCGTGATCGAGAGTTCGTAGCCCGTACCGCGATTGACAATCTCGGCGTCGATGGTGTCAGTGGTTGTTCCGCTTCGGACCAGACGATTTGCAAGAACTTCAAACATCTTCAAGGCGTGCTCCGGTTT
>JBBQKP010000281.1:0-3754 GCA_038326995.1 Tepidisphaerales bacterium | reverse complement strand
GGGTGTGCCGATGCTTGCGCTGCAGGATGCACAACTCGCCTCGCCGCGCGACGGCCGAATCGTGTCGGTCCAGCACACGGGCACGCGTTCTCACATCAACATCGTCAACACTTCTGGCGCGACGGACCTCGAAGTCGTCTTGCCGACCGGCACGAATGTGTTGCCGATAAAATCAGGCGAATCCACCATCGTCGTCGATTCCGTTGATTCTCTCCGCGCGACATTGCTTCCGTCTTCGCGCGACCGCTGGCCCGAGAACGACACCATGTCCTCGCCCAGCAGCGTGACATCTTCCGACCCGCTATGGTTCGTCGGCGAAGGCCCGGCCCCGCGAGGATATCGACTCGTCCAACCGCAATCGCTTCCGACTGATCTCGCGGGATACGCACAGACTACGACGGTCGTCTTCGACGCGCTCGCAGGCCCGATCAACTTGTCGCAACAACAGGCGCTGGAAAAATTCGTGACAGACTTTGGCGGCACACTTTTGCTCACGATACCAAACCCGCGTGATGCGTCGCGCTCGAATCGCGACCAGCCGCTCGTCACACTCTCACCCCTTTCGCTCGACCCGCCGACAGCGCGACAAATCTTGTATTTTCTGGTCGATGTCTCCGGGTCCATGGCACAGCCGACCAAAGGCGGCGCACCGGCATACGCGTTCGCGCTCGAAAGCATCTCAGCCTCGCTTATCAAAATTCCGCCCGAAGATTACGTGCGCGTCGGCGTGTTCGCTCGCGATTTTCGCTGGATCACCACCGCCACAAACGCCAGCTCCATCACCAAGTCTTCGTTCGACAAAATCGTCCCCGGCGGCCCGACGAACCTCATCCCCGCGCTCCGCACCATCATCGACCAGCACACGCCCGACCTTCCCGCGAAATTGATCCTCATCACCGATTCCAACGGCCTGGGTCTGGACGCCGAGCTCGGCCCACTCGCCCGATCTCTGACAGACAAGCAGATTCAATTGTCCGTCCTCTCAACATCGAGCGACGAGTCGCCCGACACTGTTTTGTCAAAACTCGCAATTGATTCCGGCGGGCAAAAGGTCAAGACCACGCCGGACCTTTTTAGAGACAGCATTTCAAACATCGCGACTGAGAGTGACTCGGCTGCGTCGCGATCGCGCGTGGATGTCGTTGCGAAAATCGACGCGGCAACATCGGATGAATTCGCCTCACTCGGCGACCTAAGCCTGCGCGATGCGCCTCTGGAAGTCTGGCCGCGAAGTGGTGCGACAACGATCGCGACGGACGCAAAGCAGACTGTTCGCATGGCGTCTTGGCGACGCGGACTGGGTCTAGTTGTAAGCGTCGGCGGGACGGTCGAAAGTGCCGTGCTCGGCCTGATCGGCGAGGCGGCCGGCGCAATGCGCACGCCCGAATTATTCGAACTGGTCATGCCGACGCCGGTCAAGCTGCAACTTCGCACCGCCGGCGCGAGGCAGATCGAGCCCGCGAATGAGGTCGTCATCGAATTGCGATCTTTGAGCGGCTCAAGGCGCGTCAGCATGGTGCGCATCGGCCCCGACCTTTTCGAATCGCGCGACAACGATCCTGTGCTGGCCGAATCGCGATCGGTCAGCCGCGCCGTAGCGCTGGAGGTCTCGCCAAACGGCCAAACAAGAGAGCTCACCTCGATCGGACTCAATTCCTCGCCCGGTAGTGAGTTCGTGTTCGTCGGCTCCGACGTCGCATCGCTCGGCCGCATTTCGACGCGCGATGGTGCGGCACAAACCGCGAAAGCTTCGGTCGACTTCTGGTCTGACGATCCCTCTCTTATCCAATTACCGGACCACCACGCACCGATCCCGCCCTGGCTCGCTGTCGTCTTCGCCATGATGTGTACGGCCCTGGCGTTATTCGGACTCGGTTTGTTTGATCAAACGAAGATCAAAATCGGACGCTCCGCAAAGAGCGGGGCCGCAATTGCCGATTAGTTACATGTGAATCACCCTGGAAGTGCAAAACCCATGTCTGGTAAAGAGGCCCTGGCCGTACAGGATACGCCCGAGGCGATCGTCGAGCGGCTGTACCAGTCACGATTTTTCGAACGTCTCTACGGCAAGCAGGATCGGTTCATCTTCCGCAATCGTGATTGCCGATTGGAAATTCAGGGCGACACCAACGCAGCGGGAATCCGCGCTAAAATGGTGACGACTGAGAGTCTGGGCTTCAAAGACGTCGCATTTCTATCACCGCTATTTCTATACACTGGAACGCGCGTGTTCATCTCGCTCCGCGATCTTATGGGCACTGAAAAGCGGATCGAGGGAAAAATTGTCAAGTGCGAGCACGCGGTCGGATTGCACCATGTCGCACTCCTCGAATTCGCGCAGCCGGTCAGGCTCGACAGCTTCGTCGTTGGGGGAAGTGTCGACATCGAGCCGGAACCCGTCGATCCCGAAAACTTCACCGCAAACCTGCTCTTCATCGATGATTCTCAACTTGATACGGATCTGATCAGGCATCTTCTCAGCAAAACCAAGGTCAACGTCCACGCTGCCGCGACGCTCGAATCTGCGATCGAACTGGCCCGATCAGGCACTCCGATCGACCTGATCCTGTGCGACGCCAACTTAGGCAACATGACCGGCGATAAAGTAATCGCAGGCCTACGAGCGGCGGGCGTGGTGGCTCCTGCCTGCGGCATCAGTGCGGAAACAAACCAGTCGATGCTGAAGAGTTTGGCGCGTGTGTGTCACGACCACATGCTCAGCAAGCCGGTCTCGTCCAAGAGGCTCATCTCCACGCTTCAAAATATCCTTAACGAGGACAAGAAGTCGAAAATTCACTCACGATTTGCCGCAGTCGGCGACCTCAAGCCCATGATCGCAGAAGTGGTTCGCGGGGCGCGCTCCAATTCTGAGAAGCTCCTACAGGCGCTGCAACTTGGGGACGCCGCAACCATCCGCATGCTCGCAATCAGACTCAAAAGCAGCGCGACCGCTTGCGGTTTCGATTTGCTCTCACAAACCTCGTCGAGCGTCGTCTTGCAAATCGACGAGCATGTGCCGATGGACCTGCTTCAAATGGTTGTTCAGCGTCTTGCCGAACAGTGCCTAAGGCTCGATATCGAGCCCGCGCCCAAAAAAGTCGCCTGAGTTTGATTGCTTGAGTTTGCCGGCGAGTGTTCAAGCACCTGAGTTTAAATAAATAGGCTTTTACAACGGTCTTCGACATCACGCTGGAATTTTGACGAAGATCGATTAACGATAGTCGGCATGCTCGAGCCCACTCTGGCCACCCTATTGCTTGTCGCCGTCGCGTTCGGCGGTGCGTCGATCATCAGATCATCCCGCTCTCGTGGCTCTCGAGGCTCCGCACTATTTTTGCCGCTCCTCTTCGTCGTCATTACTGCCCTCTCGATGGTCGCATCACGTAGCAGTTTACCTCAGGACCATGCAGGTCTGGCGCGCGTGCGTCAGAAGCACGCCGCCTCGTTCTTCGAGCGTCTGTCGGCCGAGCGGGTGATTGATCTCGTCAAGTCACAAGCCGCCGTGCTCATCGACGCCCGACCCGCCGATCAGTTCGAACAATTGCACATCAAGGGCGCGCTCAACATCTCGGCCGGGCTTTCCACGTTCGAGCGAAAACGCCGCCTCATGTCGGCGGGGATCGCGGTCGACCTGCCGAAGACTGATCTGACGCAGATTCCGATGATCGTCTACTGCGACGCCAAAGGGTGCTCACTCGATCGCCTTGTCGCGGTCGAGCTGGTCGAAGATGGTTTTATGAACGTGAGACTCATC
>JBBQKP010000280.1:0-3830 GCA_038326995.1 Tepidisphaerales bacterium | reverse complement strand
GCAGAAGCACCGGGCCCGGGATTGGGCGCGGGATTGGGCGCGGGTGCGGTGGGAGTACGTGCAGGCGGGCGAGGTCGCGACGGTGCAGCGTCGGCGACGTCGTACTTGAGTTTGTTCATCATCACGGGTTCGCGGCCGCGCGAGAGAAAGAGCAGGGAGAAACAGGTGTTGACGACCGCTCCGTTGTCCCAGCCGCCGAAAGATCCGTCACCGCCTTGACGAGCGACGAGGTATTTCGAGCCGATTTTGAACCAGTCATTTTCGCCGAAATATTTCAGTCCGCTTGCGACGCCGGTGCGCTCGATGCCGTAGATGGTGTAGTAACGGTATTTGAGTTCACGTTCGCTGAAGATGAGGGGGATATCATCGGCGAGGTTGCGCATCGCGGCATCGATGATCAGGTTGTTTTGGTTGCCGTTGCAACCGACGGCGGAGTTGGAGCGGAGGTATTCCTGAGTGATGAAAAGCGAAGCGGCACCGGCGGTGGTGATGGCGGGTACGATCGGGTGATCATTGCTGATGTTTCCACCGTAACACCAGCCGACTCGTGATTCGGGATTGCGAAGTGAATTGACGAGCATTTCGGGCGTAGGCGCGCGCGTCCACTGACTGTTAGAAGGGTCAAGGACGTGGCCGTAGTTAGCCCATAAGAGTTCGTTGGTTTGCCAGACCTCGTTGGGGATGGTGATTCCGTATTGTGCTGCTGCCCAGAGCCCGAGGATGCCGTATTGGGTGACGGACAGGTCAATACGATCGGAGACGGCAACGTAATCCCAGCCTCCCTGCGGCTTTTCTCTTGATGGCGATTTGAAGTTGCGGTTTTGGAGCGAAACCAGAAGCGACGCATCACGTTCCATGGACAGTCGGTTCTGTTGATTTCTGGGCAGGTAGAGCCAGATCTGGGCGCGCATGCCCAGTGCGTACACGCCGCGGATGTCCGCGGTTCGCACCCATTCAATTCCCTGCTTGAGCTTGGGGTTATTTGGATCTTCACCCGCAGCAAGCAGAGCGTAGACGACCAGAGCGGACGTACCGCCCCATTGTCCTGCGCTGATGCCGTGGGGTTCGGTCGAGGTGGGCGCAGGAACGTCCCAGTTTCCCTGTGGGTTCTGCCTGCTGTAGAGAAATGTGACGGCTCGTTTTATCGAGGAATCGACCTGATCCGCCGTGGCACCGGCTTCGTTGATTTTTGCAGGCACTTGTGCGGAAACGGTTTGGGTTATGAGCGCAAAGATCGGCGCAGCGATCAACGCGGCAGCAATGACGAGCCGAATTTTCAGCATCCGAATGAGACACGATTGAGCTGAATTCCTCATACGCCGTTGCCTTTCGCTTTGAAACTACTGCGACTCCATTTTTGCGCTGTGCAAAATCCTCCTTTGCACGAAGCAGCTTATATTCTATCGCCCGATCATCGCCCGATCATCGCCCGTCCCATAAATACATCAGTCGAGGCGTCTTCGCGTCATGGATCAGCTTCTCGAGACTGCTTTCCAGACCGGCCTTCGATGATCCGCCCTGTCCTGAGAGCAGTTCGAAGAAGCCCGGGTCGCGTTTGAGCCAGACGACGCTTGGATTGTTCACGCCGACGCCTGTGACGCCGATCTTCGCGACGGCCTTGTCGATGACATCATTCAGGTACTGATTGTCCCCGTCGATCAGGCCCAGCGCCAGAGCCTGCTGTGCGGAGAAAATCTTGCCTACTGCGATCTGGTCGATCGGCTTGGTGAGCTTGGTTCCTCTACCCGCGACGACGACGCTCTTGAAGGTGGCGAAGCTGTCGTTGATGACGCTCTTGAGGTAATCCTCTTCTTCCATCTTGAGCGGGGTCCACATCGAGCCGGCATTCTTGAACGTGGCACCGTCGCTGACGATGGAGCCGTCCTTCACACCATATTTTTCGCCGAGTCCAGAGAGGTCCATACGGGATAAAATCACGCCGATGCTGCCGGTCAGTGTCGTTCGCTGTGCGTAGACTTCGTCGGCCGCCATTGCCATGTAAAGCCCACCAGAGGCGGCGATGCTGGACATGGAAACGAGCACGGGAACGCCTCGCATTTTCTTGGCACGAAGGATGGCCGAATACAGTTCGTCCGATGCGGTTACTCCGCCGCCGGGCGAATCCACTTCGATGACGATGGCCTTGACGGTGCTGTCTTTGGCGACGGTTTCAAGCAGGTCGATGAACTGCTTGGCGGATTGATCAAGGATGGTGCCGCTGAACTTCAGGATCATGACGCGCTGCGAAGCGTCGCCGGGCCTGAGCACGATTTCCTGTGTCGAGCCGAATTGTGACGAGCCCGTGTTGCTCTTGGCGGCGAAGGCGACCAGAAGCCAGAAGTTGAGAAGCAGTGACAGGCCGAACAGCGTCGTGCCGAGCGTGATGAGGATTGCGGACCCGAAGCGACTGAAGAACGAGGGCTGCTGAGGCTGCATCGGCACGGGATAAAACATGGGCGGCGGGTAGCCGGGCGGGCCTTGATTAAAGTTCGGCTGGCCGGGATTGGGAGGGCCCTGCTGGGGTACTTGAGGCGGGCCAATGGGCGGGTTGTTGTATGACATGGTGTGCGGGTGTTAGAACAGCGAGGCTGAAAAATCACAGTCAGATAGGCGACCGACGTCGCGGAGTTTATGAACTGTGCGTTGCGGTGATGACGCCGACCGTTCCGCCGCGTGCGTTAAACTCTCCGACGATGGTCATGTGCCGTGGCGAGAGCTTGGACACAAGATCATCGAGAATGGTGTTGACGACGCCTTCGTAGAAAATGCCTTTGTTTCGGTACGCGAGGAAATAGAGTTTGAGGCTCTTCATTTCGACGCATTTCTGATCGGGCGTGTACGAAACGGTGATGGTCGCAAAATCGGGTTGGCCGGTGACGGGGCAAATGCTGGTGAATTCAGGAAACACGAATTTGATTTGATAGTCGCGAGCGGGCCTGGGGTTTGGAAAAGTATCCAGGATGGTGACGGGCTGCTCGATCTGGCTAGCGGAAAGCAGGCCGGGTTTTTGGCCCAAATGAGCGGGAGATTGTCCGGGTGCTTGAACTGGTGTAATGGCGGGGTGGGTGCTGTGCGACGACATATGAAAAAAGTATAGCAGCGCATCGGCCGGGCCGCGCGTCTGTGGCACAGCACGAGTTTCAATTGTGGCGCAGCTTGAATCGTAGGCCAAAATCGACGGCTTGCCAACGTAGACGCGATGGTCCTCGCGGCGTCGCATTTGACATGACATCGCCGTCTAACCTTTTGAAGCCATAGCTTGCCAGTCGGTATATTTCTAGCCAAAATTTCAGACTAAAATTCCGAGCCGATCACGTCTGCCTCAAAAACGACGTTGCCCGCGACGATGCCCTGCGTCGCGCAGCACACACGGCGGTGCCGTTCCCAAACCAGCTCGAGCAGGACGTAAAGGCGAGCACCCGGCTCGACGGGCATGCGGAACTTACATTTTTCCACGCCGCCAAAGCCGATGAAGCCTTTGTAGTTGAGCTGGGTTTTAGTGAAGAAACTCGCGAGCTGCGCGGCCGCCTCGATCATCATGACGCCCGGCATGAGAGGTCTGCCCGGAATATGCCCCTTGATCCAGAATTCGTCATGTCGCACATCGCGAAAAGCGATAGCGCGCGTCTTGTCCACGAACGCAATGGATGAGAGTTGCTCGAACTCGAACCGCTGAGGGTTGATTGTCCGGATGAACTCCAGGTCGTGCACCGTCTTGTCGATCTCAATATTCGATATGTCAAAAAGGGTGCGTGGGGGCATTCGTGCCTCGGAGAAAGCGGGAAAAGATTCGTCAGAGACGTTGGGAATCAGGCCGTCGGCTCGGAGGG
>JBBQKP010000279.1:0-3882 GCA_038326995.1 Tepidisphaerales bacterium | reverse complement strand
TCCAGGGCTGCTTGCCCGTGAGCTTCAGCAAGGACCAATCCACCGGGCCGACCAGCACGAGAAGCACACCAAGAATGCCAAGCACGACGCGAAAATCGATGGGCCGAACGCCGTCGATTTTCATCAGATCGTCGAGACCTTCGCTCCACCTGGATTGCTCGGTCTCGCGAAAATTCCAGGCGAGTTGTGTTTTCACTGCCCCGGGCGGCAGCAGGTCGCTGATTGAAAAATCAACTGCTTTTGACCTCGCCGCATTCGCTGGAAATCCAGTGAGATCGAAGTCGAAGACCGTGATGTTGCCCAATCCCAGTTTCGACCAGGCGCTGGATAGCTTGTCACTCGATGAACTTACTTTCGATGCATCGGTCGAACGTCGAACCGCGCCCGATCGCACGCTAAGGATCTGCCGTTGCAATGTGCCGTCAGGCAGAGCGGTGATCGTGCCGAGCGTCGCGGGCAAAACCTCCGCGATCGGGCCCGAGTCGGGCAGTGGCACGGTGTCGGCGTATATGACCAGTTGCCCGCCCTGACGCGCGTAGTCAATGAGTGCGTTCTGGTGCGCGATGGTCAAGCGCGACAGCGCGGTTCCCGACACCGCGAGCAACGCGAAGCGGCGGTAGAGGGCCGGGTCCGTGCTCCACTCGCCAGTTGACACGGGCAGCAGCGGAGTTGTCGTAATGTTGGAGCCGCCTGTCGTGTCGAATTGAAGCGTGCAAACGGGTGCCTGCGAAACGCCAGGCGTCGCAACTAGCACGCCAAACACGCCATGAGGCGAGTACGCGGATCCGAATCTGGTTTCGACGGTCTGCGCTCTGGTTCGGCCGTTGATGGCATCGAGCAGCACCACCGTGGTTTCGTTATAAAAAATCGCTCCGGGGATGTAGAGCATGAACACGTTTCGGCCCGGGTTGGTCACAACCTCTTGCCTGATCACCGCGCCGGCCGCGAGGCGAATTTCGATGGCGCTTCTGCGCGCAGTCGCGGCGTCCTCGGTCACCGTCACTTCGATGGCGCGCCAATCCCGTGTCTGCCCGGTGCCGTCCGGGGCGGATATCGCGCTAATCGTCGGATCGGCAAAAGCGGTGCGTGCGAAAAGACACGCCCACGCGAAACAAATCGCGATTGAAACTCGGGCCGCCCACGATGTAAAAGGCATGCGTTTCATGCTCGTGCGACAATATCCCTTTTCACTGAAGTCTGCACACGGTTATGTCGCATAAGGCACATTGGTTACATTGATCGAACGTTTATGCTCAGTTTTCGATGCACCAGTTGTCATGCCTTGCTCGAAGCGCCCGACGCGCACGCGGGGAAGGTGGTGCGGTGTCCCACGTGCTTTGCCGCGATGACTGTGCCGTCAATGGTGCCGTCGACCGTGCCGTCAACCGTGCCCGAAACGTGGGTCAGTGAGCAGGCCGTCGATCAAACACGCGGCCAAACACGCGATGAAACACGCGACCAAACGCGCGACGTAGGTGCCGACAAGTCCGCGCAACCATTTGCCACATCAACCGCCGCCGCGACCACCAGCTCCGCGACGAAAATCCGGCCCATGAGCGGCAGGCGTTTCGGATTTAACTGCGCGTATTGCTCGTCCCGACTCGAGGCCGTCGAAAGTCAGTCCGGAGATCAGGGCCAATGCCCGACGTGCGGCAACAACATCGTGATCCCGATCCTCGACCGCTACGGCAGGCTCATCGATCCGCTGACCGGCAAGATCATCAAGCAGGACCCGCATCCCGTTCACGCCTACGCCGCCGCGGGTGAACGAGCGCCGCTCATCTCTCGCGAAACATCGGGCGAGCAGATCATCCGCTGCCCACGGTGCGGCACGAGAAGCCCGATCACTTCCAACAATTGCCGAAGCTGCGGCATACCGTTCACGATGGAGGGAACCACCATTGACGCCGCGGGAGACAGCAACGGCATGGCCGTCGCATCGCTGGTCATGGGAATCTTCGGCCTTCCGACCGCGTGCCTGATGTTGCCATCTCTTTTGGCAGTGATGCTTGGCGCGTTCGCGCTGGTCAGAGCCCAAAAGCGAAGCAGTGAAAATTCGGGTCGCGGCCTGGCGATCGCGGGTATCATCCTCGGCGGCATCGGGCTGCTTTTAGGAAGCGCAAGATTTTTCTAAAACGAGAGCGTCTAACGAGAGCGTCTAACGAGAGCGTCTAACGAGAGCGTCTAACGAGAGCGTCTAACGAGAGCGTCTAACGAGAGCGTCCAACGAGATTATTTTGAAAAATACTCTTCTCTTCTTCGCGTGCGTCTTCGTCTGCTTCGCGCCGCCCATGATCGGCGTCTTCGCACAGCCGCCCGGCGAATGGTACGCCAAATTGAACAAGCCGACCTGGACCCCGCCGCCCTGGGTCTTCGGCCCGATCTGGACAATCCTCTACGCGCTCATGGCCACGGCTCTTTTTCTCGTGGTTCGAAAGGGAACATCCTCGCCCGGCGTCGCGCTCGCTCTTTGCATATTCGCCGCGCAGCTCGCGCTCAATACCGCGTGGTCGCCCGTGTTTTTCGGCCTGCATCAGATCGGCCTCGCACTGGTCGTGATCGTTCTGATGTGGCTGATGATCGTGATGACCATCGGCGTGTTCTGGTCCGTCAGCGATCTGGCCGCGATGCTGCTCGTGCCGTATCTTGTTTGGGTCACGATCGCGACTGCGCTCAACGCCTCCATCTGGATGCAAAACAGCTGACCAACGACCAACGCAAATCATGACACTACATGCAATCAACGTGGTTCAGGGTGGCACAGCTTTGTACGCAAAGGTGTGTCTGGAGGCGGCCTCTAAATCCTGCGTCTGGGGTGTGCTTTTGAGGTCTGCCTTTGGGGCCTGCGCCTAAGTGTCGATACGATCGTCACAGCTACGATTACGTAGCCGTGCCACCCGAAAAGTGCCAAGTCAAACAAAACCTGCGAAGCGCTACCTCACCCTCAAACCCACACCTCTATGCCCGACATGCTGGTCCATCTTTTGAAGTTGCCCCGGCTCGATCCGGAGCTCGACCACCTCCGCGAAGGCGGCGTCGTGATTCGCCGCGGCAGGCCCTACGAGATCGAGCGGATCTGTAAGTTCGTTGCCGACAAGTTCGCGCCGACGTGGGCGCATGAAATCTCCGTCGGATTCGCGAATAAACCGTCGAGCGTTTTCATCGCGATCCGCGGCGGCGAACTCGTCGGCTTCGCCGCCTATGAGTGCACGTGCCGCGGCTTTTTCGGGCCGATGGGTGTGTTGGAATCCGAGCGCGGCAAGAATGTCGGCCGCGCGCTGCTCGTCGCTTCGCTCCACGGCCTGCGCGACATGGGCTACGCGTACGGCATCATCGGCGGCGTCGGTCCGGCCGAGTTCTACACCAAGGCCGTCGGCGCAGTGCTCATCCCCGACAGCATTCCGGGCGTCTACGGTGATCCGCTCAATAAAGCGATTTGACGAAAACTACACGCGTTCTTGATTCGCAATAATGCTCTGCATTGTGCGTATAGCCGGCCCGTTCGCGGCCGCCAAACGTCGCTTCCTCACACCTCGCCCCCTTTCTGTCATCCTGATGCCAAACGAAGTTGTCCTGCCGCACGGGTCAGAGAAGAGAAGCGTCGAAGCGGCAAAATGACGGGAGCAATCTCGGCGCACTTCGTACCCATGCACCCTCAACTGGACCCTCAACTGCACCCATGACCCGCTGGCGGAAACGCGGACCCTCCGATCGGCCCTTCCCCGATCCCGTCGCAAAGGCCCGTGATTACATTTGTTTTCTCGCGTCCACTTTCTTTTGTGCGTTCGTATCGCACAGGGCGCGCCAAAGTTCACCAACGGAGAATTCAAATGAACGCTTCCACGACCATCACCGCCGTCGATTTCAGCAACACCTTAAATG
>JBBQKP010000278.1:0-3916 GCA_038326995.1 Tepidisphaerales bacterium | reverse complement strand
GTTGAGATCGACGCCGCTGAACGCGCAGATGAAAAAATTCTTGCTTAGCGGGTCATACCGCAGGGTGCAATACGGGCGATCGGTCCGCTTGTCGCTTTCGGGCGGGTTACTCGTGCGATCCCAGAGCCGAAAAGGCGGATCAGTCGGTTCTGCGAAGACGGTCGCGTTGTTGCGGACAGCGTCGGTCGTTTCGATCACCGCCGCGGGTTCGCTGACTGAGCGATCGACGATCCAGAGGGTGCCCGCGCGGTCGTTGACCGCCGCACTCACGCCGCCGCTGCTTCGCACGCGACCTCTGGAGAGCACATACATCTGATCGTCGACGATTACCATTCCGCGCGGAAACGGCACAGCCGTCGTAATGCGATCGACGGTGATCAGCGCCATACTCTGTTCGGCGCAGATGCTGCCCAATGCCAAGGCACACACGAGCAGATTAGGTCGCGAGAATTTCATGAGCGCATGCTTACCAAAAATCCTGACGCGTGTCAGCCGATATTGAAGAAGAAGAGGACAGCAAACGGAGCAGCGGTTAACGACGACGCATCTCAATGCCACGAAGTTAAACGTAAGTCTGCGCGGCGACGCTCTTTGCCCATGCTCGACGAAAAACGGGGAGACGGAAAACGCCAACGCAGCGGCTCTGTTCTCGACGCTCGCATGGTAGTTGTTCATCGCGTCACTGGGGCGTAGAATTAGTCTATGACTACGCGAACCTTGACGGCGGTCCTGCATCGTGAAGGCCAGTGGTACGTCGCCGAGTGCCCCGAGACCGGCACGGTGAGCCAGGGAGAAACGATCGAACAAGCGGTCGCAAATTTACAGGAAGCGACGGAGCTGTATCTTGAGGAATTTGCCTCACCAGACACAGGTCGAGCATGGGTGACTACGTTCGAGGCATGTCATGCCTAGTCTGCCAAATATTTCCGGAGATGAGGCAATCGCGGCGTTGGAACGGTTGGGTTTCATCGCCCTGCGACAGAAAGGAAGTCATGTTGTTCTCAAGCGTCGAACATCTGATGGCGTAGCGGGCTGTGTCATTCCGCGACATCGGGAACTAGCTCAGGGCACGCTTCGCGGGGCATTGCGTCAGGCAAAGGTGGAAGTCGCGGCTTTCATTGCTGAACTACATTGAGGATTTGCAATTGAATTGGTGACACTTGAATGGTTTGGAGCGAAAAGGCTGTTTCGCCGCGGGCGCGAGTCCGCGTGAGTTTGAGACGTTATTCATTGCTCTTAGTGATAACTGACGCCATCGTTCTCTCTCGCATTCGTGGACGAGATCGCGGCGAAACGAAGACGACAGATCGATCGGTGTTCTTGTTTCGCCTTTGGCATGAGCTGGAAAATCTACCAACGCGCTTCGGGTTTGCGCGCCCATCGCAGTGCGCTCATGCGCGAATGGAATATGTGACTGGAATATCGGTGACGAGCACTTAGCCGAACTCAAATGTGCGCACTTCGCCACGGCCCGGGTGAGTGTCGGCGGCGTAACGTGAGCGGCGGCCAGAAGATGGGCCGAGGGAGGCAATAAATGGAGGGTTGGAAAAGGGGTGCAAATCGGTGCGAAATGCGGGTCAAAGGGTGAAAATCGGTGCAAACTCGCGCAAACCGGTGGTCGATTCCTGGTGCTATTTACGGACTGCGTAACTCATGGCCGTTTAGCAAAGCAATGTCTACTAATGCCGAATCATTGCTCGCTCTCGCCGACCGCTTCACTCTCGGGCGATTCCTGCTCGTCGTCGCGGTGGTCCATCCACAGACACGCGGAGATGATGCGCGGGTAGTAGCGGCTTCCGCGCGCGACGCCGTCGATGAACTGATCGCTGCACGCCCAATACGCGCTCTCGCCTTCGGTCATCCACTTCACGTGCGCGGCGTCGGCCTTGTTCAGATCGTCCACGACGTTGTGGTCGAGCACGGTGTCGAGAATCCGCTTGATCACGTGCTGCACGATCGCGATCTTGCTCATCCAACTGTTATTGCTGGTGGACGAAAGACGAATGCCGCCGTCGGGGAAATAGTTGCGTCGCTCTTTGTCTTTGAGCAAGAGTTCGGAGTGCCGGGCGAGGGCTTTATAGAGCGAGGTGTGATGGCGAATCGCGTCGCTTTTCCAGTACCACGGATAGATCAAGGGCTCAATGGCGGGAAGAATGCGCGAGGGCGATCCGCCCTCTTCGAAAACGGCAGGAAGAAAGCCGTCGGCGTTGGCGGCGGCGCTGATCGTCTCGGCTGCGCGGTACGCGTGAAGCGAGAACGCCTTCACGTCGTTCTTATCCGCACCCGCCGCTTCCAGCAGCAACTGCACCGCCAGCACACTCGCCCAGCACTTGGTCGCCATGTACAAATTATTCCGCGTCTGGGCCAGGGAGTGATCGAGCGAATCGTAGGTGGTGATCTCTGCCCCGCGCGTGCCACATCGTGTGCTGTCGAACTCGATGATGCCCGATTCGCCGCATCGGTTGATGAGGCTCTCGCCGCACGCGTCGATGATGTGCCGGTTGGATTTCGCCCACACACGGTCGTCGGCCTCGGACACATAACACGCCGCGATCAGCAGCCAGTTGCACAGCTCTTCGGCGGTCATGTAGCTGAAGCAGAGTCGATCGAGTTCGGCCAGTTCGTAGCTGCTGTCGCCGCGCGGCGAGAAGTTGTTGTGCACGCCCATGTCGTGACAGAACGAAAGCCCGCCGGGCAGAATCTCGCCGCTGGTGGTCTTGACCTGATCGGTGTAGCTGTAATGGCGAACGAAATTATCCAGGAGATTTTTGACGACCCACGGATTTTGCTTGAGCTCCCAGAAGACCTGATCGACGGACAAATCGAGGGTATTCATCATGCAATACTCCCCTTCGTTGACGACCCAGAACGGCTCGCCGCCGACGTCGAGCAACTGCGTGCTTCCGTAATAACTGCGTGTCGCATGAGCGAGCAGGAACTGCTGATCGCCCGAAAGGCCTTTGCCCAGGAGCTGAAGATCGAGCCAGACGGCCTCAGATTTCAGGCTGTCGAAATCGGCGCGGGTGTCGAGCAATACGTGTTCGAGCGATCGGTAGCCGCGCGTGTAGAAATACTTGCCTTCGAGACGTGTGGTTGCGACGCCGCCAATGTACGCACCGAGCATGAGCCGCAGGACGCGCTTCTTGCCGGGCGGAACTTCGATGCCGATGCCGGGCGTGGTGCCCAGATGATGGCGGTGGGATTCGAGCAGGCCGCTGGCGAGGTCGAAACGGTTAAAGACGAAGGGCTCGCGCTTGTAGTCTTCGATGCCCTCTTCTTGCCACCCCTCACGCTCTGCCGCGACGCCCATCTGATCGCGAAACGCGAACCCGGCGAAGGTGCTTTGGCCATTCGCGAGATCGCCGGCGAAGCTGCCCGAATCCAGCAGCCGAACGCCGCTCTCACCGAACTGCATCGCGAAGAACGCCGTCTTGGGCGTCGTGCCGTTGGTGTTGTCGACGACGAGCTCCGCGATCACGCTCGGACGAAGATCGTCGTAGAACGTCACTTCGTTCGGATCGGAAATCGCCCGGAACGGCGAATAGATCGTGAACGAAAAATCCGGCGTCTCCCATCGGTCGCTCGCCCAGCCGTAATGTCGCTTGATCTCGGCTCTCTCGTAGGGCTGCAGTTTCTTCGAAGCGGGCGAATCCTTTTGCTGCGTGTATCGCGCGGCTTCGTCAGCGGCGGCACCTTCGTAAAACGGCAAAACCCGAAGCGGAGTATCCGTATAGCGGTCGCCGTTTTTAATGCCGATGAAAAGGTTCTGATTGCCGGGCCTGCCGATCTGCAGACCGAACCCGCCGCGTGTATTAAAATTGCCGCACGTGAAGCTCATGAACGCACCCATCGGCGAGTGCTGAGCGTTAAAGCTGATGTTGCCCTCGAACGACGGAACGACGGAATCGGCCATAGT
>JBBQKP010000277.1:0-3926 GCA_038326995.1 Tepidisphaerales bacterium | reverse complement strand
GAAGGAAGCCCGTGCGAGGATACTCGAGCCTGTGGTTACACAGACCTGTTGACTGGAGAGCCGGATGCGGGAAATCTGCACGTCCGGTTCGGAGGGAGGAGAGGCCAGAATCAACTGGCCTTTCCTACCCCTATCGCGGGAATGAGCCGCCAACACGCCAACAAAAGAAGACGAGGAGCTGTCAGACACCATTAACCCGTATTTTCCGGGTAAAAAAGAATAAGATCAGGTTTGACCAAGTGTTCCTCAGTCCACTTCGCCCAGCGTCTCTGCGACCTTGTCGGATTGCACGAACTTCAGCGAAATTCCGTTGACGCAGTAACGCAGGCCCGTCGGCTTGGGTCCGTCGTCGAAGACATGGCCCAAGTGGGCGTGGCATCGGGCGCACTCGATTTCGACGCGGACCATTCCGTATCGCCTGTCTTCGATCTTCAGCACGTTCTCTGCGGCGACGGACTTCCAAAAGCTCGGCCAGCCCGTGCCGCTGTCGAACTTGCTGTCGACTGCGAACAACGGCAAATCGCACGCGACACACGCATAAATTCCGGGCTTGGTGTTCTTGAGCAGTTCACTTGTGAACGGCCGCTCTGTGCCTTCCTCGCGTACGATCTGGCACTGCTGCGGCGTGAGAAGTTTGCGCCATTCCTCTTCGCTCTTGACGATACGCTGCGTCATGATCGGGCCGACGAGGTCGCCCTTTTTGTTGAAGACGCGGACGCTGACTTCGCCCGAAGGCAGGGTGCTGGGTGAGGTTGTGGGGAGGGTGCTTGACATGTTTATTTCCTGTCGCGCGAAGGCGAAAATTGCGAGGCCGATGATGAGAGCGATGCCGAGGAGAATTGCGTAACGCATGGGATCCGTAGTGAGAGTGTTAGTCGACACGACTGATGATAGGACACCTGATGACAGTACGTCTGAACATATGTTGCCCAATGAGTCGCCGGGTGAGTCGCTTGATGAGGGCAATCCTTACAGCCGCGAGATCAGCAGTTCGCGTTGGAAGATCATTTCCTTCGGCAAATCGGCGGCGAGTTTCAGAAACAAATCTTCGTGATTGAGGATTTCGCTCTTGTATTCCTCGACATCAAAGCTCTCGATGGCTTCGAATGATTTGGCATCGAGGTCCAAGCCCTCCAAGTCGATGTCGCTCGCCCGGGGCATCCAGCCCAGAGGAGTTTCGACGGCGTAAGCGCGTCCGCGAGAGCGGTCGATGATCCACTTCAAAATGCGCATGTTCTCGCCGAATCCCGGCCAGACGAATCGGCCGTCTTTGTCCTTGCGAAACCAGTTCACGTTGAAAATTCTCGGGCAGTCGGACATGCGACGCCTCATGCGGAACCAGTGGACGAAATAGTCGCGAATGTTGTAGCCAATGAACGGGTGCATCGCCATCGGATCTCGCCTGACGATGCCTTGCTGCCCGGTCGCAGCGGCTGTGGTTTCGCTGCCCAGCGTCGAGCCGATGTACACGCCGTGAATCCAGTTGAAAGCCTGATACACGATCGGGATCGTCGAACTGCGCCTGCCGCCGAAGATGATGGCTTTGATCGGCACGCCTTCGGGGTTGGTGGCGTTTTCGTCGAGCACGGGATTGTTGATCATCGGCGCCGTGAAGCGGCTATTGGCGTGGGCGGCCTTGCTTTTGCAGTCGGGCGTCCAGGGATTTCCCTCCCAGTCGATCGCCGAGTCGGGTGGCGATTTGGTCTTGCCCTCCCACCAAACGTCGCCGTCGGGCAAGAGCGCGACGTTGGTGTAGATCGTGCCCTTGGCCATGCACGCCATCGCGCGCGGGTTGGTCTGAAAGTTCGTGCCCGGCAGGACGCCGAAGTAGCCGTTCTCGGGGTTGATGGCGCGGAGTTGACCCTTGTCATCGACCCACATCCAGGCGATGTCGTCGCCGACGGTGGTGACTTCCCAGCCTTGCTTGATGTATTTTTCGGGCGGAATCATCATGGCAAAATTCGTCTTGCCGCACGCGCTGGGAAAGGCGGCGGCGACGTAGGTTTTTTGCCCCGTGTTGTCTCGAACGCCCATGACCAGCATGTGCTCTGCCATCCAGCCTTGACGCTTACCGAGGAAGCTGGCGATGCGAAGCGCCATGCATTTCTTGCCCAGCAGCGCGTTCCCGCCGTAGCCCGAACCGACGGAGATGATCGCGTTGTCGAAGGGGAAGTGGCAGATGAATCGACGCGCGGGATCGCAGTCGAGGGTGCTGTGAAGGCACTTGGTGAACTCGATCGCCACGCCTGGCGTCAGGCCGACTTGAGCGGCTTGCGAAAGCTGCTCCCAAGCAACCGTGCCGAGCCGGGTCATGATCCGCATCGACACCGCAACGTAAACGCTGTCAGTCAGTTGCACGCCCACTTTCGCGAGCGGCGAACCAACAGGCCCCATCACAAACGGCAGCACATACATCACGCGGCCTTTCATCGCGCCTTCCAGAAGCCCGCGCAACTTCACGTACGCCTCCTTGTCGTTCATGTGATTATTCGTCGGCCCTGCGTCATCGTCCGTCGGCGTGCAGATAAATGTCTGCTGCTCCGTGCGTGCGACATCGTTCGGATTGCTGCGATGCAAATAGCAGTCGGGCAGCTTCTCCTGATTGAGCTTGATGAACGTCCCCGAACTGCAGCCCCGCTCGATCAGGTGCGCCTGCTGCGCGTCGGAGCCGTTGCACCACACGACCGAATCGGGCTGACACAGTTGGACGGATTCATCGACGAACGACTGCACCGCGGCGGGGACGTTTGCGGGAATGTTGATGTGCGTGGGGATGTATTGAGTCATGTGAGTGTGGTGTTCTGGATCGGTCTAATTGCATTAGCCTTCAGGTGAATCAATCAGCAACTGCAGTCGATCCGACAGCGGCAGTGCGAATCGAGCCACCCACGTCGAATCAATCAGCCCGACATCGAGCATGTCGCGCAAATGTGTTCGATCCTTATCGCGAAAACTTGTCAGCTTCATTCGGACGAGCAATTCAAGTGCGATGATCTTGAAGCCTGTTTCGATGCGATCAGATTGTTTTGGTAATTTCAAGGACGAATGAGATGTGTCAGGCAGATCCGGGGCTGCTTCTGCATGATCGGGTCGAACTTTCTCGCCCGCGAAAACGACATGAACTGCGTCTCTTGCTTTGGCGTCCGGGCCGTCAAGAAACATATGAATTCCGGAGGTCAGTCGGTGAACAAAACCCGCGGCGTGCATTGCGACGATCGCGCGATCCAGATCGACTCGCCGGATGAGCACATCGACGTCCTGCGTATTTCGAACGGCCGCCTCGTCGATGGTTGCGACCCAGATCGCGACGGCGTTTCCGCCGACCACCGCGTAATTCAGGTTCGCCGTTTCAAGAGCGCTCGACGCTCGCAATAGTCGGTCGCGCACTTTCTCCACGGCTCTGACCATCCTGTCCAAAAGAGGAGTTGATTCGATCGAACTCATGACTGGGATTGTACGCGATCCTTCAGACGCCCACGCGAAGCTCGCGGGCGAAATAGTCCTGCTTCATCGCACGCTTGGCCATCATAAGCGTTTCTTCTGCGACGGCATTAGCCTTGACCGTGCCGATGCGAAGGGCCTCGAGTACGTCGGCGGGGCGTGATTCAAACTCGCGGCGGCGACTTCGTATCGGCGCGACCAGCGCCTCAATCACGTCGATCAGCGAATTCTTCAGTACGGAGTCGCCGACCTTGCCATCGCGATACATCTGCGACTGCTCTGCCACGAAATTCTCATCGGGATGGAAGGCTGTCAGCAGGGCAAAGAGCGGATTGGTGCTGGGGTCGGGGTTGCCCGGATCGGTGACGCGCACTCGATTCGGGTCGGTGTACATGCCCTTGATTTTCTTCTTGATCGCGTCGGCGTCGTCGCCGAGATAGATCGCGTTGTTGAGCGACTTGCTCATCTTCAAAAGCTGTCCGTTC
>JBBQKP010000276.1:0-3939 GCA_038326995.1 Tepidisphaerales bacterium | reverse complement strand
TTGCTGTCGACGCCCGCGGTATCGATCCAGCGGAGCGCGACGTTAACGCCGAGCTTCACCGAGACGTGCTCGCACGCCTTGAGGATCGACGCGTACGCATCTCGCACGGACGTATATTTTCCGGTGACGGCCAGCGTGACTTCCTTGTCGGCATGGCCGATGCGCTGGACGAACGCACGCCAGCGGTCACGCTCGCGCTCTTCGTTGACGTTGTTGACGGCAGAGTGAAGGTCGAGAATCGTCAACACTTCGCGATCAAGCCCGGCGTCGCGCAGCGCATCGGGCACGAGATAAATCGACTCCAGATCGTGCATCGAGAACACACGCTTCATCGAAACGTTCGTATACATCGACAGCTTCTGACGCACCTTTTCGTTCACGGGCGTCTGCGCACGGCACGCGACGATGTGCGGCATGATGCCGACTTCCATCAGTCGTTTGATTCCCAACTGGGCGGCCTTGCTTTTCTGCTCGCCCAGTACGTTGGGCTCAACGACATAGGTCAAGGCGACGAAACAAACCGAGTTCTCGCCCTCTTCGTAGGCGAGCTGACGACAGGCTTCGAGGTAGAACGAGTTTTCGTAATCGCCCACTGTTCCGCCGACTTCGACGAACACGACGTCGGCCTCACTCTTGGCGGCAAGGGTTCGGAGCTTGAGCTTGATCTCGCCGGTGACGTGCGGAATGACCTGCACGTCGCGGCCCAGGTAACCGCCCTCGCGCTCTTTGGTGAGCACGTTTGAAAGAATCTGTCCGTTGGTGGTGAAGTTGAGCTTTCCAAGATCCTGATCGAGCATTCGCTCGTAGGTGCCCAGGTCCATGTCGGTTTCCATGCCGTCGTCGAGCACGAACACCTCGCCGTGTCGAAACGGATTGAGCGTGCCCGAGTCGGCGTTGAGGTAGCCTTCCATCTTAATGGGGGCGACCTTCAGGCCCTTGTCTTTCATAAGCTTGGCGAGGGAGGCGGCGAAAATGCCCTTGCCCAGCCCGCTGATGACGGTGCCGACGACGATGACGTATTTGGTTTTGCCCCGCCGATACCCTTCGGGCATGGGCGTGTAAAATTCACTCTCGTCGGTCGTGCGGCTGACTTTTGCAAGCAAATCTTCGGTGGTCATGTTGGATTGGCGGGCAAAGGCCCGTCACCTTTTTTGAATCGTTGGACGAACTCCTCGTATTGCTCGGGCGTGTCGATGCCGTTTGATGCATGCTCGACAACCACAACGCCGATCGACACGCCGTGTTCAATCGCGCGCAGTTGTTCGAGCTTTTCCGCCTGCTCCAGTGGCGTCGGCCTCCACGACGCGTACTGCAGCAGAAATTCTTTGCGATAACCGTAGATGCCAAGATGCAGCAGGTGCTGAACGGGCAGGTCGGTCATCTCGCGCACATACGGAACCGGCCAGCGCGAAAAGTAGATCGCCCGGCCGCCACTCACGCCGCCACTCACGCCGCCACTCATGCCGCCACCTACCTTGCCAGCCGTCTCGTCTGAACTCGGCAATCCCATTGAAGTGAGTACGACTTTCACGTGGTTGGGATTGTTCACGTCCAGGTGCCGGGGGAACTTCGCGGCCGCGGTTACCATCGGGTCGTTGCTGCTTTCGAGTCGCTCGATGAGGGTGTCGATTAGATGCGGGTCGATCTCGGGCTCGTCGCCCTGCACGTTGATGAGCACTTCGAAGTCTTGGATGGCATCGTCATTTGATAACGACCCCAGCGATGACGACGCCGACGATAACGATCCCAGCCGATTGGCGACTTCTGCGATACGGTCGGTGCCACTGGCGTGGTCGGGGCTGGTCATCGCGACTGTAGTGCCGAAGGGTTCTAGCGCCTCGGCAATTCGGGCGTGGTCTGTCGCCACGATCACACGACTGACTCGCTTACACTTATTGACCTGATCGACGACGTGCTGAACAAGCGGCCTGCCCGTCTTGTGCGCGAGCATTTTCTCCGGGAATCGAGTGGAACCCAGACGGGCGGGAATGACGACAGTTGCAAACATACACAGTTCCGGCACTTGCCGGTATCAGTAGAAACACCTTGGCCTATGACTAGGCATTTGTCAGATCTGACGCAACAATCGCACGCGGATTGCGGACGTCCTTCAAATGCTAAGGCAATGCCGCCGTCTGTCAAACGATGGGACGTTTCCGCGACAAAATCGCCTAAGACGAGGTCACATTCTTGACAGGCCCGGGACAGGTTACAAACGCGTTATCCACAAATCGCGTCCGCAGTGAAGTTCGCGCGGGATCTCGGGCGAGCAAACACGTGCATATCGCTGCTTGACACTATGCTGGTGAATAATGGACCCGCCGACCCCCACACGATTGAAGCTGCAAAAAACCGTAGGCCTGTCGATCGACTGGTCGGACGGAAAGTCGTCGACATTCACCATCGTCCAGCTGCGTGCGAAATGTCCGTGCGCCTTGTGCAAGGACAGCCGGGAAAAGCAACAGAAATCGAGGCTGACGGTATTGAGTTCGGGCGGCTTCGACGGGCCGATGATCGTGACCAAGGCCGAACAGGTGGGCGGATACGCGCTCAAGCTCACCTTCGCCGACGGGCACGACACGGGCATTTATAGCTGGCAATATTTACGTGAGCTGGGGGAGCTGGGGTAAACTTCCGCGAGGATTCAGTCCGCTCACTTCCCCGCTGATGCGCCGGGCAGGTCGGACGGGGGCGTGAACACCTTGGGCTGAGCGAACGGAACTTTAAATGTGCCGCTGCAGCCAGAGCAACGGACAATCTTGCCGCGCGCCTCATCAGGCACGGCCAGCATCTTTCGGCACTGTAAATTCGGACAAATGATCTGTGCGGCCATAGGATCTCTCCAACATGCTATCGACCGGATCAGACCGGGACTTGAAATCGTGCTGATTGAGATTCGAATTCAGAACGACATCACAACGCTTCTCGGCCGGGCGTGATGGACCCGAGCACGACGGGCCGCGTCGCGCCGGTGACACTCGGCAGATTACCCGCCCGGCGCTCGAGCAAAAGATGGCCGAGCCATGCGAAGGCGACGGCCTCCTTGGCGGCGGATGGGATGCCGTGTCCGTCCGTGGTCTCGACGGTGAGCCCTGTTGTTCGCTCGATCTGCACAACAAGGGCGCGATTGCGAACGCCCCCTCCGGACGCGATCAGGCGATCGACCGCAGAGGTCTGCAAGTGACCAATCCCGGCCGCGACCATCAGCCCCGCCATCCGACACGCCGTCGCCAGAGCATCAGGCAGAGGCAACTCTTCGCCACCCGCGCGACCAAAGGCGTCGATCATCGCCGGCGTGTCGGTCGATTTCGGGGGCAACGCGTCCGCGAACGGCCCCGTTTCTCGCACCGCGCGCACTGCGATTTCTTCGTCGGCTTTACCCGATATCGCCAGCGCGCCCGACTCGTCGAAGCCTGCTTTGCCAGCCCGACGCCAGAGATGATCGAGAACGCAGTTGGCCGGGCCAGTGTCGAAGGCAATCGTATCAAAGGCGATGACACTTGATGCGGGAGATTTTTGTGGCGTGAGCAGCGTCAGATTCGCGATCCCGCCCAGGTTCAGCAAAATTCGCGTTTCGCTCGAATGTGCAAAGAGCAAACGATCCAGCACCGGCACGAGCGGCGCGCCCTGACCGCCCACGGCGCAGTCGGCCCGTCTGAAATCACTGGCTACGTCGATCTGCAATGTTTGTGCGAGCACGGCCGGGTCGAAAAGCTGCAGCGTCAGCGGCGGATCGTGAAACAGCGTCTGCCCGTGTGCGGCCACCAGTGCGACGTCCGCGTGAGTCAGCCCCGTTTGGTTGATCGCCGCTTGGGTCGCAACAGCGTGCTGCAATGAAATGTCCCGGCAAAGCTGGCAAAGATCACGAAGACGAATTCGCGAATCAGACCGGGCCGCGAAGATTCGCGATCTGATATCAAGTTCGTACGCCATCGCGCG
>JBBQKP010000275.1:0-3985 GCA_038326995.1 Tepidisphaerales bacterium | reverse complement strand
GGGAACCTGATTATTGTCGGCGAGCATCATGACGTTGAACACGCGAAAATTCGCCGGGCCGTCAAAACGTTGCGGGGCGAAAAGATATTCCGTCCCGCGAAGTTCGAGTCCGTCGGCTTGAACGGTGAGAGGCGATTGTGTCACGATGCGAAAGCCGCTGCCCACGTAGCAATTCGCGGGATAGTGCGCCAGCATGTCGCGCGTGTCGCCGCAATGAACAAACAGCACGGAAAAATTCTCGCCGGTCGTTAGATCAGACCACGCACGAGAGTCAATGACGTTGGGCTTGAGAACTTGCGTCGCGGCCGTCGGGACGGGTATTTCCGAGCTCACAAGTGTGCTGCCCGAAAGCGTCAGGCTCTTGGGCATTTTCGCGTACGCATCAACCACGCTCGCGAGGTAAGGCCCGGCGTCTGCGGCGGGAAGAACCCGGCCGCGTTGTAATTCTCCTGCCAATAATGCCGCGCAAGTCAATGCAACCACGACCCACTCGCGTGGGCGAAGTAACGTGCGGAAGGTGCCACGGTTTGAAGATGTGAGCGCTTTGGGTTTGTTCATGCCATCGCCACCTTTCGCATCGGCGCAATGACTGCCACGCGAGCAGGCTTGGGCCGCATCGTCGGGATGCCCAGCCAGTGCAGAAACTTGGCGATGCTTTCCATCGCAAAAAACGCGACAAGCACCATCACCCAGCCCGCGACCGTGTGAAAGCGGTCGGCCGTCTCCGGCGCGAACTCGCCGTACGCCCAGATCGTCAGCACCAGCCGAATCACGTTCGACACGATCGCGACCGGCGGCGTAAGAAACAACACCAGCACGCGATACCAGGGCCTGAGTGGGAGCGAGAACACCGACATGTAACACGCCAGGAAAAGCGTAAAAAGCATTCGCATGCCACTACACGCCTCGGCGACTGTCACGTCCTGCCCGTTGATTCGAAGCGATCGGCCCGCCTGCGTCACGCCCATCCCCAGCACCTCGCCCACCGAACGCGTCACTGTAGCTGAGATGTCCTGCATCGGCTGAGCGATATATTGTTGCCCGCGCTGGGGAATGGGGATGAGGAAGATGAGAACAACGAATGCCGGAAAAAATTTGCGAACGACGTCTGTGCCCAGCATCGTCAGTAAACAACCGACCGCCGCGATAATCGCCCCGCCGTACCACGTGACGAACACCTCCAACGCCCCACTCACCGCCCATGTCGCCAGCCCAGCGATCGTCAGGACCGGGCCGATCCAATGACAGCGAAGTGCCACCGTGGCAAGCCGCCGGCGCCTGGCAAGGACGAGTAAACCCACCGCGACAGGAACCACAAGAATCTGGCTCGACTGCTCGTCATTTAGTGCCAGATTGGAGATGTCTTTCCACGCGTCCTGAGTCACCCAAACCGAGGCGGCGATCAACAGCAATGCGACCAAAAGACGCGCGACGCCACTTATCCCCACTTGTGGGATGACCGGACCAACACCTCCCGAGATTGCTTCTGTTGAATTAGACATATCTACTCCCCTGACGCGACATTTGCATTGGTCGCCTCTCCCGCGTTTTAGAATGTACATCAGAGATCAGCCGCGGGCTACCCGAAAGTTTCGGACCGACCGTCGGGTATCCAAGTCGGCTGGGCCGAGCCCATGCCAGAGCCGTGGGTCAACTCAATAACTTATTGACAAACAATTGCAAGACAATTCACACCGAGATTGCAGGCTCCGATAACAATCCGTCTCTAAGAAGTTGATCGAAATCAGATTCCGCAGGTTTTCGCGACCCGCCCGCTCGACCCCTGCACTCGACTGACAGGCTCGACCCCCGCGCCCGGCCCACGGGCTCGACCCACGGAGCACAACATTTACAGTAAAATCTTTTCAGCAAGAATCGATCGGTAAATAAATTCCACCCGCCTCGACGCAAGCTCAATGGTAAATTTCTCGGCCACCCGACGCTGGCCTTGCAAGCCCATCTCTGTTGCCAGGAGCGGGTCGTTCAAAATCTTCAGGATCGCTTCCGCCATCGCGTCTGCATCTCCCATCGGCACGAGAATTCCGGTCACGCCGTCGTCCACAACCTCCGGCACTCCGCCGCCGTTGGTCGCGACCACCGGCAACCCCGCTGCCATTCCTTCGACCAAAACCTGTCCGAACGGCTCGCCCGTCGTCGAAGCATGCACAAGAAGGCTAAGCTCTCCAATCGCTGTCGCGACATCTGTGCGGAACCCGGAAAACTCGACGACATCGGTCAATCCCAACTCTTGAACCAACCGATGAATCTGCTTCTCATACTCCACCTCGCCGAACATGACTTTGCCGATGATGCGGAATTTCACATCAGGCAGCGACTTCGTGACGATCGACGCGGCTTTGATGAACACGTCCTGCCCTTTCCACGGCGCGATTCGGCCCACCAAGCCTACGACGACGGTGGCAACGACTTTGGCGACGACGGTCGCGACCGCGGCATCGGCGGCATCGGCGGCGTCGACGGCATCGGCGGCGACCGCGACAGACGCCGAAAACCGCGAACGGACGAATCGGGTCGGATCGAGTCCGTCGTGCACCACGCCCGCGTCTCCGACTATTTGCTGCCGACTCAAATCCAGGCGCGAGTAAACCACCGATGCAGATTTATCGAGTCTCGACCCGAGCGTGCGTAGCGTCGCCGCCGAGTTCGCGATGATGTATGTGGGGATGATTCGTGACGACAGCCTGAAAACGCTCGCGACCATCCCGGGCAGATAATCATCAGAAATTCGATCTCTCACGTGCCAGATCACCGGCACGCCCGCCAGCCTCCCTGCGATCCCGCCCAGCACATCGGCCTTGAGCGAGTTCGCATGGAGCAGATCGATCTTGTTCTTCGTAATAAACAGCTTGACCCGACGAATAAAACCGATCGACTTCCAGACGTCCTTTACCCGGGCGATCGTTCCAACCCCCAGCGAATCTTTCCGCGCATCGGCGATGCTTCTATCCAGCGTCAGAATGTGCGTTTCAACATTGATTTTGTCCAGCTCGTCTCTAAGCCAACCGTCGGCAAACAACAGCACGATCGGCTCGTAGCGCGTTCGATCGATCGTCTTCAGAAGATTGAGCAGCGCGATCTCCCCGCCGCTCATAATGGCCGTGTGGTCGACATAAAGAATCCGCGGGCGAACCTTCGTTCCGCCCGCGGGGGTTGTATTGGGATCAGTCAGGGGTTCGGCGGTCATGGTGCTCGGTCTTCTATCGCCTGCTCGTAAACCTTCGCAACTCGTCCTGCTATCGTCGGCCAGGCGAAATGTTCGACGGCATACTCTCGACACGCCGTACGCGTCGGGGGAGCGTTCAGGTTACTCAGCGCGTTCGAGATGCCACCGGCAATCGCGTCGGCCCTAGACGACTCCAGAATCAGCGCTGGATCAAGCCCTTCGACCACTTCCGGCAAGCCGCCCACGGGCGTCACCAGCACGGGCGTGCCTTGAACCAGCGATTCGATCGTGACCAAGCCGAACCCTTCCAATGATTGCGACGGCACGACACTCAGGTCGGCCGCCGCGTATGCGATGGAAAGCTCGTCATCCGGCACGAACCCCAGCAGCCTGACATGATCCGTTAGCGACGCCGCGTTGATCTTCGACTGCAGTTCGCTTTGCTGTTGCCCCTTGCCGGCAATCATGACCAAAACGTCCGGATGGATGCGTTTCACAATTGAGATCGCGTCGATCAGAACGTCGATCCCCATGCGACGCGCGAGCCGACGCACACAAAAAACGATCGGCCGATCCGTCGGCCAACCGAGTCGCTCACGCGATTCTCTTCGATCCGGCATTGCCTTGGTCGGCACGTCAATCCCGCCCGGAATGACAACGATTTTCTGCTCATCAACTCCATACTCATCCACCAGAATTCGCTTGAACGCGTTCGACAGCACGATCGCCCGGCCTGCCGTCGCGTAAACCCGTTTTTCGACAAACCGCTTTGCCGCGACCGAAAGCTTACCCGAACCCTCC
>JBBQKP010000274.1:0-4003 GCA_038326995.1 Tepidisphaerales bacterium | reverse complement strand
AAATTTGTCGCGACTGGTTTTACACGCAACAAATGACAGCGCTCAACCGTCCTGCTCCTTTTCACGCGGACAAGTCCGCGGCGAAACGAATGGAGAATTTCACGGCGACGTGGGCCTGAAAAGCTCGTTCGATCTGAAATGCGTTTTCAAATGAAAAATTATCTCAACACTTCATCCGTTTGCAGAAGCGCTCGAAATGTTCGATGTCCCCTGAAAGTCATTTAACGTACATCACGACTCGTAGACGCGGCATCATGAACGCGGCATCCTGGAAGCATTTCTGGCCCGTCCGGCAGGACATCTTCCTCTGAATCTCCGTAAAGAGCGTTCTACTCGTGAAGGAATGCAATGTCCTGCCGGACGGGCCCGAAGCGAATTCGCGTCCTGAGCTCTTCCCGAAATTTTACAGCAACCGCTTAATGACAATCGCGGCTCGTTTAATTACGTCTGCATTCGGCTGAAGTGTCACCGTTCTGGAAGGGCAGTAAAAGAATCAGTTTTAAAAACGGCGAGATTCACCTGCCAAGAATTGGGAACGTCACCATTGATAAAAAAGGTATCTGGGCCGTGCCCTCAATTGGAATTCATAGGAAGCGAGTCGGCTCGTCGATTCTGATTCGTACCAAGCATCGTTTGTTGTTCCTTGGAGGGGTGGATGATCCTGAAATGGTTCGTGAACGGCTCACATCTGCATTTGGGGTAAGACGTGGCTAGTTTTCCAACGCGAAACGAATGGGAATGAGCGAATTGCGTTCTTGTTTCGCCGCGGGGGTGAGCCCGCGTGAAGTCGGGAGGTTGTTCAGTGTTTTTGTTTCAAAACTCGCGCGACAATTCTGTCGCGCGTGCGCGCGCGTGAGCTGGAAAATCTGTCCACGCGCTTCGCCTTTGCGCGTCTTTGGCGATGCGCTGAGGAGCGAATGGAGAATTTCACGACGACGTGGGTACGGGAGGCTCGGATGCTCGCAAATGCGAACTCAAATGTGCACATCTCAAGTCGGGCCAGGTGAGTGAGTGCGACGTAACGTCAGCAGCTATCGGGAGTTGGGCCCGGAGAGGGTGGAAATGGGGCGTAGGAAAAGGGGTGCAAAGAGGTGCAAAACGCGGGTCAAAGGATGCAAAAAGGGTGTGAATCGGCGTAAATTCGCGGAAATGTGTGTGTGAAAACTGACATCAACTTCAACTTTGATACACGGAGCGAGTCCATGAAAAGAAAGTCAATCGATTTATTTTCCGGTGCTGACGGGGGTGGGTTTGTCGCCGTAGATGAGGATTCGCTGCATGAGCGCGGTGGCGGTGGCGGGTGCGTAGCCGATGATGCCGTCGACAGGGTTGCCGACGATACCGACGGACAGGTCTTCGGGGGAGTAGACCACGCCGAGGCGGCCGTTGACGACGTAACCGCGGATCTGGGCGGTATCGATGGAGCCGACGGTTGTCTGGGCGAAGGTCCGGTACTTGATTTTGTCGATGGCGCCGCCGCCCGCGGTGTAGAGCGGGCTATTGGCGGGGAGTTGACGGACGGTCAGTTCGGTTGCGGCCTGTTGGCCGAAGATGGTGGCGAATTCGGTTTCGACGGCGGTTTTGAACTCACTGGAACCACCGGCGGCGTCGACGACGAGCAGGCCGCCGCGATCGACGAAGGCCTTGATGCTTTTGCGTTGTTCGTCGTTGAATTTGAACGCGGCCGTGCCTGTGAGGTGCGCGATTTTGAAGTCGTCGAGTTTCTCCTTGCCGCAATCGACGTCTTGAACCTGCAGGTCGATTCTGCGGGTATTTCGCATGACGGCGGCGAGCTGTCGCCAGCCGCCCGGCTCGGGATTCCAGCTTCCCGCGTACGCGAGCCTGGCGACGCGGATGGTCTGGGTCGTCTGCACCTGCGGGTCGGGCAGGACCAGATAGGACCTGCCCTTGACCTGTGCGAACTCTTTGTCGGTCGCGTATTGGAAGAGGTTGGTGGCGATTTGAAACGTCTCGGCCCGCGCGTCGACTTCCTTCGATTGCCAGCTCTTGCCCAGATCGTCGGCAGGGAGGACGAGCATCACGCGAGCGCCGTTGGTGACGGCGCGGAGCCTGGGCTTGCGCCCCTTCATTTTGCCGACCTGAAACAACTGGTCCTTCATGAGCGGGTGATTCTCGGGAACCTCGGCGAATTCGCGGTCGGGAAAGAGTTGTTTGGCAAGGGCTTCGACGCCTTGGATGAAAGGTCTGGCGCCGCAGTCGGGGTTGAAGAGAATGAGGCCGCCGCGCTCGACGTAGTCGCGCAGCTTGTTGACTTGATCATCGGAGAATTGGATGCGTTGGCCGCCGGAGATGTAGAGGATCGGCGCTTCGGCGAGGTCTTGAAGCGGGGCGATGGCGAGGTCAAGGATTTGCCAGTTGTAGGAGGCCTCGGTCTGCTTGCCGACGAAGCGGGCGAGGTGAGCGATGTCGCGTGGTCGCTGGTTCCAGTTGCCTTCGCGGGTTTTGACGCTTGGGGTTGGCGCGGGGGAAGCGGGTTGAGTAGCCGCGGGGTTTGGCGCGGGTGCGGTGGGAGTACGTGCAGGAGGGCGAGGTCGCGACGGTGCAGCATCGGCGATGTCGTACTTGAGTTTGTTCATCATCACGGGTTCGCGGCCGCGCGAGAGAAAGAGCAGGGAGAAACAGGTGTTGACGACCGTTCCGTTGTCCCAGCCGCCGAAAGATCCGTCACCGCCTTGACGAGCGACGAGGTATTTCGAGCCGATTTTGAACCAGTCATTTTCGCCGAAATACTTCAGGCCACTTGCGACGCCGGTGCGCTCGATGCCGTAGATGGTGTAGTAGCGATGCTTGAGTTGGCTTTCGCTGAAGATGAGGGGGATATCGTCGGCGAGGTTGCGCATCGCGGCATCGATGATCAGGTTATTTTGGTTGCCGTTGCAACCGACGGAGGAGTTGGAGCGGAGGTATTCCTGAGTGATGAAAAGCGACGCCGCACCGGCGGTGGTGATGGCGGGTACGATCGGATGACCTGCGGTGATGAACCCGGTGTAGCTCCAGCCGACTCGTGATTCGGGATTGCGAAGAGAGTTGACGAGCAATTCGGGCGTAGGCGCGCGCGTCCACTGACTGTTAGAAGGGTCAAGGACGTGGCCGTAATTAGCCCATAAGAGTTCGTTGGTTTGCCAGACCTCGTTGGGGATGGTGATTCCGTATTGTGTTGCTGCCCAGAGCCCGAGGATGCCGTATTGGGTGACGGACAGGTCAATACGATCGGAGACGGCAAGGTAATCCCAGCCTCCCTGCGGCTTCTCTTTGGATGGCGACCTGAAGTTGCGGTTTTGGAGCGAAACCAGAAGCGAAGCGTCTCGTTCCATGGACAGTCGGTTCTGTTGATTTCTGGGCAGGTAGAGCCAGATCTGGGCGCGCATGCCCAGTGCGTACACGCCGCGGATGTCGGCGGTTCGCACCCATTCAATTCCCTGCTTGAGCTTGGGGTTATTTGGATCTTCACCCGCAGCAAGCAGAGCGTAGACGACCAGCGCGGACGTACCGCCCCATTGTCCTGCGCTGATGCCGTGGGGTTCGGTCGAGGTGGGCGCAGGAGCGTCCCAGTGCCCCTGTGCGTTCTGCCTGCTATACAGAAATGTGACGGCTCGCTTTATTGAGGAATCGACCTGATCCGCTGTGGCACCTGCTTCGTTGATTCTTGTGGGGACCTGTGCGGAAGCGCATTGGGTGATCAACACGGAGATTGGAGCAAAGATGACCGCGGCGGCAATCGCCATCCGAAGGGAAACTGCCCGAAAAAAACACGATTGAGCTGAATTCCTCATACGCCGTTGCCTTTCACTTTGAAACCATTGCGACTCCGTTTTTGCCATGTGCAAAATTCTCCTTTGCACGAATTGGCTTTTATTTTATCGCCCGATCAACGCCCGTCCCATAAATACATCAGTCGAGGCGTCTTCGCGTCATGGATCAGCTTCTCGAGACTGCTTTCCAGACCGGCCTTCGATGATCCGCCCTGTCCTGAGAGCAGTTC
>JBBQKP010000273.1:0-4038 GCA_038326995.1 Tepidisphaerales bacterium | reverse complement strand
TCGAATCACGAGTGCAATGTAGTCTTTGAATGGTGTGTGTGCGAACCAGACGCCCACGCAGATCAATCCAAGTGTTGTGCGACTCGCGCGTTCCACCGCAGCATGTGTGTTCTGCTTCTGGCCCGTCCGGCAGGACATCTTTGTTCCTCCTGGGTTTACATCAGATGAAAAGAGCGGCTGATGGAGAGGATCTTTGGCTTGGCTCTTCTCTTTGGTTCGGAATGAGAATGTCCTGCCGGACGGGTCGAAGGAAGACCGACCGCGATTGTCGGATTGGTAGCGACCATAGCGCGGCGGTGTTGACGCGAAGGCGTTCCAGTCGATAACGCCTAGTGTGACCTTTGAGCAAAGCCACCTTCTCGCAAGTCTTGCCTGCCTGATCGGCGGCGTGCTGCTGGCGGGCGGGATCGCGCGATCACGCGACGTCGCGGCGGTCATGAGCCGTGTCATTCTCGACTGGTCGAGCGCCGTCGTCGGCTCCTTCGTCGGCGTCATGTTGCTCGGTGCGTTCCTGGGCGGGGGAACAAGCGAGCAGCTCATCACTTCAAAACACCTCAGCACGCCGTCGTCGGCCATGATGGTTGTCACATTCGTTTCGGTCATGGTCTCCATGGCGACCGTGTCGAGGGTTCGAATCATGACGTCGCTCTTCGCGAGTTTGCTGATGGGCTTCATCGCCGGCATGAGTCTGTCGTGGATCGATCTGCTGCTGCAGGCTCAAATGCTGACTTCGCTGACCCTGATGGCGGCGGGCGTGTCGGGCGTGATGGCGGCGAAAATCACGGGCGGGCGTGCGGGGAAGTACAACCGCGACGGCTCGACCAATGTGATTCCGGGCCACGCATTCTGGATGCAATCGATCGGCACTCTTGTACTGGGCGTATCGCCCGCGTTGGTTCTTTTGAATTTCAGCGTGTCGGGCATTGCGACCGTCGCGCTCGTCGGCGCCGCCTTGGCCGTGCTCGCGTGTGCGGCGGCATCTCATTCAATGACCGGGCGAATCGATCTGCTGAATCTGCCCGTCGCGTTTGTCATCGGCCTGCTGATCGTGCTGATCGTGCCGACCGATTATCCCTGGCCCTCATGGGCTCGCGTTGCATTGATGCTCGCGCTGGCGATCGTGATGGGCCTGGCGATTTCGATACTGCTCGCCCGGCTTGATCTGTCGCTTCGCATCGACGAACCAGCCGGCCTGTCTTTGCCGCTCGTCCTGACGGGCGCGCTGGGAATCATCCTTCACGCCCGCGGGAATTGGCAGGCGGGTATCTCAGTCCTCATGATCGCATTGGCGGTCATTGCTTCGATCGTGTTGACGTATCTCCTCGCGAAATTAAAGAAGCGGCTTCGCGTGAGCGAGTCGGCCGAGCAGGAAGGCGCAGACCTGGCCGTCTACGACCTCAACGCCTATCCCGACTTTCAGCAGCCGATGATTCGCAGCTATCACCTCAGGCAATAACGGCGATTTTATGGGTCGCGCAAATGAAGTCGTCAGTAACAGAATAGGACCAAAGCCCGCACTGATTAAGTTCGATAGACTCTTCAGATGGACCTCGACCCGCCAAGCCAGTCAGAAACTCACCAGCGCGAATGGTCTCCCGCGACGCGAAGACTTCTCATCGCAGCGGTCGGATTCATCGTATTCACCGCATCAGTCAGCGCGAGCTCGCTCGTGCTGGCGAACGCGCCCGACGAATCGGCGTGGGCCGCGATCGCGATCTCCTTGATGCTGGTGGTGGTCGTGCTCGTGGTCATGCTGGCGGGCGTGCGAGAGGTGATGTACTGGCGCTTGCCGCTGGACAGGCTCGCCGCCACGGTCGCTCAGGTTCGGCTCGGTGCCGCACCGATTGCCGAGCTTGATAAGGCGACGGGCGGCGCGCGAAGAGTCTCGCCCGCGATCCGCGATGTGCTGATTGATCGCCGCGAACTCCGCCGGCAAATGCACATCGCCAATGTCGAATCAGAACGAAAAGTCGCCGCTGCCACGGATTCACTCGAGCGCAAACTGAGCGTGATCAAGCAGCAGTCGACGCGTGACGGGCTGACGGGTTTGTTCAATCGCCGTGCGATGGACGAAATGCTTCCGACATTGATCGATCGCGCCAAACAGCAGGGCGAAGACCTGGGCGTCCTGATGATCGACGTGGACTATTTCAAAGTCCTCAACGACACGCTGGGACACGCACAGGGTGACGAATTTCTCAGGCAACTCGGAGAGATCATCAGGTCGATCCTGCGCGACGAACGCGACATGGCGTTTCGCTTCGGCGGCGACGAGTTTGCCGTAGCCTTCAGAGACGCCGACCTTCATTCCCTTCAGGACATCGCCCATCGACTCAAGCAGATGGTCGAATCTGCTTCCCACGCGTTCGCAAGCGAACCAAGGCCCGCGATCAGTTGCGGCGGCGCATCCACCGGAGGCAGTAGTGTGATCGACGCCAAGTCGCTCCTCTCCAAGGCCGACGCGGCGCTCTACGAAATCAAGCACTCAAGGCCAAGCGGTCCCAAGGGTTCAAAACGCTCGGCCGCGTGATGTTTGTGCAACAAAAAAGCCGCTTCATGCGCGGCTCTTTTAAGTCGATCGAATCTGAGCAGAATGAAAATGTCTTGCCGGACGGGCCGAAGGAAAACACTGATCACTCGCGATAAGCAGAATGGAGACTTTGACGCCGCACTACCCGACGTGCACACCGAAAAGTTTGCCGACCAACGCGGTTGCGCCCATCGCCAGCGCGCCCCAAAACGCCACGCGCAGCGCGCCGATGTGCCTGGGTGCGCCGCCCACTTGCGCGGCCAGTGCGCCTAGAACCAAAAGCGTGATGAACGTGACGCCGACCACGACGTAAATCGCATAGGCTACGGGAACGATGAACGCCGCCAAAAGTGGGATTGATGCGCCGCAAACGAATGACCCCGCCGAGGCCATCGCCGCCTGCACGGGCCGGGCGGTCTGATGCTCCGAAAGTCCCAGCTCCTCGCGAGCGTGCGTGCCCAGCGCGTCGTGTGCCGTCAACTGCTCGGCCACCTGACGCGCCACGTCCTCAGTCACGCCACGCTGCTTGTACAACTCGACGAGTTCTTGCAGTTCCGCACGCGGATGATTTTTTAGTTCAACTTCTTCCATCCGCAGGTCGGCCGCCTCGGTGTCTGCCTGGGAACTGACCGACACGTACTCACCCGCGGCCATCGCCATCGCACCGGCGGTTAATCCCGCGAGCCCGGCCAGGAGCACGGCCGTGTGATCCGATCCCGCCGCCGCCACGCCCACCACCAGACTCGCAGTCGAAATCGCTCCGTCATTGGCGCCAAGAACTGCCGCGCGAAGCCAGCCGATGTGGTGCACTCGATGACTTTCCGACGAATGGGCGCGGGTATCGGATTCTTGAGATTGAACATCGCGCGTGTCGGGGGAAGGAACATCCATAGGCCTTGACGATAGCCGTGCACGCCGCGAATTGCGCTGCGGCGGCTCGCGGCGGGCGACATCCGTTCGACGTTGAATCGGCAGGTGTATCGCTATGTCGACAGAGTGTTGACTGGCATTACACCTCTGGCGTGAGTAAGTTCACTCCGTTCCGTTCCATTTCATGAATCGTGCTCAGACCCTTTTAAAGGAATCGCGATGAAGCTGACGACCGTTTGCGTTTTGTGTTGTGTCCTGTTCGCGGCCGGCGCGGTAGTAGGGTGTAACGCGAATCGTCGGGCGGCGAGTTCGGATCGTAGTTCGACAACAAAACTGGCGACCACAGCGCCCGCGACCATGGCGACAACGACGGCGACAACGCTGGCGACTACTCGCCCGTCGCGATTCGCTTCGCTCGACCCGGTCTGGAGCAACTACGATGAGGCATCCGCGATGCTCGTCGCAAGGCCTGACTGGCGTGAGCACGCGCCGATGTCTTTGCCCCGTCACCCGGCCGAGAAGCACCTGAAGGGGCTTGTCATCGTGCTCGATCCCGGGCACGGCATGTCTGACGGCCAGACCGACCCCAAATACAAACGCGGGCCGACGGGCGTGCGAGAAGACGACATGAACCTTCG
>JBBQKP010000272.1:0-4084 GCA_038326995.1 Tepidisphaerales bacterium | reverse complement strand
AGCCCCGGCGCGACGCTCGCGATCAGCAACGCAGGCAGATTTGACGCGACCGGCAGCTACACCGTCGGCGCGTCGGGCGCGGGAACCGTCACCGTCACCGGCGCGAACTCACGCCTGAGAACCCAGCGCGACATGACCCTGGGCGGATCGTCAGCCGGACAAGTTGCCAACGTCACCACCACCACCGGCGGGAGCATCTTCGTCGGCGACAACGCGCTGGGATTCGTGACAGATTGGATGGTCATCAGCGACAATAACGCCATTGGCTCGGGCCTGGGCGGTAAGCTGACGATCCAGAACGGCAGTACGCTCAACCACCATTCCAGAGTCATCGTCAGTTCCTTCACAAACACCTTCGGCGAAGTTCAGGTCACCGGCGCTAACTCGCAATTCACCATCGGCGAACTGCTCATCGTCGGCAACAACGGCACCGGGCTCGTCACCGTTTCCGCTGGCGGGAAGATCAAGACCGACACCTTCCAGTTCTCCGGCCCGAATTCCAAAATCGTCATCAATGCCGGCGGCGTGTTCGAAGCCAATTCGTCCATGACCGACCGCGTCAGGACGAGCCTGCTCGCCGGTTTCAACGGCGGGAACTGGCTTGGCGCGAGCGGCATCACCAGTTCCGACGCCGCCGCCAATACGACGCGATCGCTCGGCTACGTCGACGCCAACGGCTTGGTCACCGTCAAGTTCACCCTCGGCGGCGACGCCAACCTCAGCAACAACGTCGACTTCAACGACCTGGTCTTGCTCGCCCGCAACTTCAACCAGGGCAGCAAATTCTGGATCCAGGGCGACTTCAATTACAACGGGCTGGTCGATTTCAACGACCTGGTCATCCTGGCGAGAAACTTCAACTCCGTTCTTTCGGGCGGACAGATTCAACAACTCAACTCGGGCGGCGGCGATTTCATGCAGGAATGGGACCGCGCCCTCGCCGTCGCGGCAACCGTGCCCGAGCCGACGACGCTGACATTGCTGGCCGGGACTTGCGTGCTCGGCATACGAAGGCGCGGCAAGAAGCAGATGTGACATTGTTTTCAACACTCAGCCGCCGCATCAAAGCAGGCTTGACCTCGCAAAATTCGCGCCGACGCGGATAACGTCTGCGAGCGAGTGCGAAGACCAATCAGGAATAAATTCTCAAAACGCTGCCACGCTCACCACATTGCGATAACTCATCCGCCCCCCTACCACTCGGCCTGAAAGTCTCTATTCTGCTGGGTCCAATGCTTCTCACCGGTAGAAATCTTACGAAATGGTTCGGGCCCAGGTTGCTGTTTCAAGGTATCACGCTGGGCTTCGCCGCGGGCGAGCGCGTCGGGCTGATCGGCGCCAACGGCTCGGGAAAGTCGACGTTGCTCCGCGTGTTCGCAGGGCTCGAACAGGCCGACGAAGGCGAGCTCGTCGCCCGGCGAGGCCTGCGCGTCGGGTACGTGCCGCAGGAAGAACTTTTCCCTGGCGGCGATTCGTGCGTCGACACCGTCGCGGCGGTTATCGACCCGCACCTCGACGACCACGAACGACATCTGCGGGCCCAGCGCATCCTCGAACGCGCCGGCTTCACCGACGTGCACAAGATCGCCGGCACGCTTTCGGGCGGTTGGAAAAAGCGGCTATCGATCGTCAAACAAGTCGCACGCGATCCGGAACTTCTGCTGCTGGATGAGCCGACGAACCATCTTGATCTTGAGGGGATTTACTGGCTCGAAGACCTGATCGACGCGGCGGAGTTCGCGACGCTGATCGTCAGCCACGACAGGCGATTTCTGGAAGAGGTGGCCGGGCGAATCATCGAACTGGGCACGATGTATCCCGAAGGCTTCATGAGCCACATCGGCACCTACAGCGACTTCGTTGAGAAGCGCAGCGAATTTCTGATCGCGCAAAAGAGCCGCGAACAAGCCCTGGCCAGCACGGTGAAGCGCGAGATCGAATGGCTTCGGCGGGGCGCTCAGGCGCGCTCGACAAAAGCCAAGGGCCGAATCGATAAGGCGGGGGACATGATCGCGGACCTCGCGGACCTGAAAACCCGCAACGTCCAGCAGCAGGCGGCCGAGATCGATTTCAACGCGACACGGCGGCAGACGCGCAAGCTCATCGAGCTCAAGAAAGTTAAGAAATCGATGTCGGGTCGCACGCTGTTTCAAGACCTCTCGCTCGTGCTCTCGCCCAAGGACACGATCGGCCTGCTCGGCCCCAACGGGTCGGGCAAATCGACACTGATTCGCCTGCTCACGGGCAAGCTCGAAGCAGATCAGGGCGAGGTGAATCGCGCCGACAAGCTTAAGGTCGTCGTGTTCGATCAGCACCGCGAGCAGCTCGATCAATCGCAAACGCTACGACGCGCGCTGAGCCCCAGCGGCGACAATCTCGTCGTCAACGGGCAGGCCATGCACGTCAGCGGCTGGGCTCGCATGTTTCTTTTTCGACAGGAACAACTCGACCTGCCCATCAGCGAACTTTCGGGCGGCGAGCAGGCGCGCGTGCTCCTGGCGCGCCTCATGCAGATTCCCGCCGACGTGCTCATTTTGGATGAGCCGACCAACGACCTTGATATCCCGACGCTCGACGTGCTCGAAGAGAGTTTGGAAAACTTCGCCGGTGCGGTGGTGCTGGTCACGCACGACCGATATCTGCTGGATCGCCTTTCGACGACGATCCTCTCGCTCGACGGTATGGGCGGCTCGCGCGCCTTCGCGAGTCTCGAACAATGGGAGCGCGCCAAGTACGAGTCAGAGCGAAAAGAGGCCGAGCGCATGAAGCTCGCGAAGCAGGATGTGACCGCCGCACGCGTCGCCACGCCGGCAAAGAAGAAGCTGACATGGAACGAGCAGCGTGAGCTGGAGAAAATGGAAGACACCATCCACACGGCCGAGGCGAAGCTGGTGGAGCTTCAGGCCCTGACGGAGGACCCGGACCTGTCGGGCGATCACGTGAAGGCCCGCACCGCGTACGAGGCGGCCGCGTCGCAGCAGACGGAGGTCGAGCGTCTTTACGCACGATGGGAAGACCTGACGGCCAGGGCGTGAGTTGAGGTTTCGGACACTAGTGTGGCGGGATCAGCTCTCAGAAAAGCGCCGCCCCGCGTCGTTGCCCGATGAACGCGAGCGGGGTAACATCTGAACGGTTCCGCGGGGGCGTTCCGCGCGGTCAAGCTAAACTGTGATCAGGCCGATCGACCAAATCGAGTCAAATCGAATGTACTTCTGGCGGATCGAAAGACTGAAGGCAGAGTTGGTCGCGCGTCCCCTATCCGACCGGGACGTATTGCCTTATTTGGTCGTGTATATTGCTCTCTCGTCTGTGGTATATATGTTCCCGGCGACGATGTTGAACATCTGGGATGGTCTTGGCGCGGCATGGAGCGTAGCGCTCGCCGTATTCGGCACCATCTACATATTCTTTCAAAACGGCGGAGCGGAAGGTCGAAATTTGTTGCAACGTTACTTCGCGGTGGGTTGGGTCGTCTTACTTCGCACGCTCGCGGTAGTGGTGCCTATGCTTGCTGCCTTCTACGCGACGCTACTTGCGATTGGTGTCGAAATGGATGTCAACACAACATGGTATGAATTTCTTTTGTTTGCCATCATCGAATCCGTTTTTTACCTTAGGTTCGGGCATCACGTCAGAGACGTCGCACAGCGAGCGAGGCTGGCATAGCCTTGTAGGGTCCGCAGTATTCTGCGGACCGCAAACGCCATCGCGTCGAACGATTGGAGGGCGGCAGTCTCTGCCGCCGGGAAATCAAAGATTCGGCAGAAGCGTCACGGCGTGACGCCCTCCAATGTCGTGAGTATTTACGGGTCGATCGGCGTGAAATCAGCTTCTTCCGACCTACCTCTGATACCGCGGCGTTTTTGCCCAGCCGAGCTTTTCCGCGAGAGAGCGCCATTGACCGGTGTCCGGATTTTCAACAATCAGGACGTCGTGGTCGGCCCGGCGAATGACGATGCTGTCGCCGGCCTCGATGCGGGTGGAGCCCTGGCCGTCGCAGACGAGTGTGGTGCCCGCGTTGACGCGTTTGGTGGAGACGACGACGGTGCTGCGGCTTCCGAAGACGACGGGGCGAAACGCGAGC
>JBBQKP010000271.1:0-4112 GCA_038326995.1 Tepidisphaerales bacterium | reverse complement strand
TGAAACGGCTCGACTGCGCCGGGCCGGAGTCGTCCGGTCGCGATTTGGCTTGCGAGAAGAAGGCCCGTTTTGGTGTCGAAGAAGAGTCGGGTCGCGGCGTCGTTTAAAAAGTGAGTGACGGTGGTGCACTGATACGTTCGTCCGCCCGCTTCGTGCGCTCCTTGCACGATTTGTGTCCTGCCGTCGTTCTGAAATGCCGCAAGCACGGCCGGATCGATCCACGAGCCGCTGCCCGTCTTGATGTCCGACGCGCGCACGATGCCCGAAGATGCGCCAGCGAATACGATATTTCCATCGAATGACCGCGAATAACTCGCCGTTCGAAGCAGCACACGATCTTTCATGACGGCGATGACCTCGACCCGCATCGGCCCGGATCCAGTGGAAGGGATATCCTGGCCGCGCAGCTGCGTGGCTGAGGCCGAATCGTAGATGAGCCGCGCGCCGGGCGTGATGAAGTCTGGGACATAGAGCTGCGGGTCTGCTTGTTGCGGCGCACCGCCCTGCTGACCGGCGGGATTCGGAGCCAGTGGATTTTGCGGCGCCTGTGGATTTTGCGGCTTTGGCGCGAGCGGGTTTTCCTGCGCACTGGCGGACCGGACCCCCAGTCCAAACGTCAGCGTGAGTGCCATTACAATGGCAGCAATGTTCAATCGTCGAATGCAAAGGCCGTGACGAACGATCGTGTCGGATTGGTTTTTCATCATTTGATGTGTGGTAGGCGGCTCGGCGCAGATTCGTGGTCGGCGGTGGTGTTTAGACGGCATATCACGCTTATGCGCGGTTTGCTGATTCGCGGGGCCAGATCCGAAACCGCCGACGATCGAATCGTAACCCGCATTCTGTAAGATGCGCATCGCACTTGGCGCGCGGATGCGAAGCGCGAGTCGAAAAATTCGGCGCTTGGCGTGAATGCTTGACGCCGGATCGACTAGGTTGATCGTATTGCCTTGCGAAGTGGTAATACTCGGACGGTTGTCTACACAACAAGCAATTATGCGCAAAGAAGCGATGGCTGGGAAAATTCGAATTGGCGTGATCGGTTTCGGCCGAATGGGTCGAGGTTTCGTGTCGGCCCTGCAGGCGGATGACCGATACGAGATCGTCTGGATATGCGACGTCCACAAACCCACGCGACAGCTCGCCGAGAAATCGGTTCCGAACGCGAAGTTGACCGACGACGAAAGCGAAGTGCTCGGCGATAAATCACTCGACGCGGTCGGGCTTTTCACGCTCGCAGATTCCCGCCCCGCGCAGATCCGTGCCGCACTGAAAACAGGGCTCCATGTGCTCGCAGAAAAACCGATCGCCGCAGATATCAAAACGGAATGGCAACTCGTCGAGGCAATCGAAAAATCCGGGCTTCTCGTCGGCGTGAATTTGTTCAACCGCAACGCGTGGTATCACAAAGAAATTCAGGCCTTCATCGAACAAGGCGAGATCGGCCAGCTCGCGATCATTCGCGTGTGCCACATGACCCCCGGCCACATGCCAGGCGAGGGCCACGCACCCGAAGGCCCGCCCTTCCACGATTGCGGTATGCACTACGTCGACGTTGCTCGTTGGTACGCGAAATCCGAGTACAAAACCTGGCACGCACAGGGCCTGAAAATGTGGAACCACGATGAGCCGTGGTGGGTGCAGGCGCACGGAACGTTCGAGAACGGCGTCGTGTTCGACATCACGCAGGGCTTCGTCTACGGCCACCTCGCTCAAGAAAAAACTCACAACTGCTACGTCGATGTCATCGGCACGACCGGCATTGCGCGGATGCGTCACGACTTCATCAACGCGACCATCGAATGCAACGGCGTGAACTCAACCTTGAAAAAGACCGCGAAATTCAACGACAAAAAACTCGACGTCATGATCGACGTGTTTGCGAGGTCGATTCTTGCCGGCAAAAACCTCGGCCTGCCCACGCCGCGCGACAGCGCCGTCGCGAGCGAAGTCGCCTGGGCGATGCTGCATGACGCGACCGCGAATCAGCCGCCCGCACTCGGGACGAAGAAGGAAATGCAGCAGATCGTGGCCCACCGCAAGTCGCTCCGAAGTGGGTTCGGTTTACCCGTCAGGCCTCAAGATTGTCCGAGCGAAGTCGGCATGCCAGGCAGCCCGCAAAGCGCGTGCGGCGAGGACCTGTGCAGCATCGATCAGCGAAACCGCGCGGCATTGCAAGCCGCGGCACAACCCGAAATCCCACGCAGCGACGGCCCCGCGTGAACGGACTAAAACCCTCAAAACTTCCTGCGGACTCGAATTGGTTCACGTGTAGCCGCCAGCTTGCTGGCGCTTGATTTGCAAGCCCGGTCCATCAAAGCACCAGCAAGCTGGCGGCTAGTGCGCCTGAAAGCGATGCTTTTTCAACGAGACGACGGCGCGGATTTCACCGGCGAGCCGTCGGCCTGCGCGATCACGTCACTGCCGATCAAATAGCTCCGCGTGAGCGTGCCATTCGTCCGCTCTTCGAGCACCTGGCTGTAGCCTGTCGGGTTGTTGGTCGATTGCAGATAACTGATCGGCGATTGTCCGACGACGGACTTGCCGACGCGAACGCCCGCGTCGTCGTAGGCGAACGTCGCATCGCCCGTATCGACGGTGTCGCCGTCGTTGTTGGCGTCAAGGCCGGCCATTCGGTCGCGTAAATCCCAGACGTAGCGTTTGGACGAACTGCCGGTGGTCTCGACGATCGTGTTGCCGTTGGCGTCGTAGGTGTAGCTTGAATCGAACGCGTCGAGAGTGGAGTCGGCCGAGGTGATTTGACCGCGTGAATTGTAGAGGCTGACGACGGTCTGGTCGGCGGCCGATCCGACGGCATCATGCACCTTGCCCACGCGGTTGCCCGCGAGATCAAAGGCGTAGGTGGTGGTGAAGTCGATGCCGTTTTGCACGTGCTTAGTCGTACCGGAATGAAATACTCGAAGAGAAATCAATGCGTGAGTAGCTGGCTCCGACGCATCCCCAAGGGAACGTCGCGATTACTCGTCCATTAAGTTGCTGACGGGTGAAGTTTTCATAGAAGTCGAGAATTGGGCCATCTCTTAGGTGAGGTTCAAGGTACATGTCAGGGTGTTTTTCCTCGCATAACTCTAACGATAGACCAAGAATTTGGTCTAGAAATTGGCACTGTTCCGTCCACCAGAAATCGCCAATTTGAATTGGCCTTGTTGAGAGCGTGACGACACGATTTTCAAACATACGTCGTTTGATCGGCAGCGGATCAACAGAACGGACAAACTCGGCCTTCGTCATTCCAGGCCTCGATATCACAATTCCTCGATCGTCAGTCAGTATTCCTTGGGACCACATCGACGTTTATTCCTTCTATTCCACGTTGAGCGGAAGTTTCTTCACGAGCCTTACCGCTTTGCTGGGGTCTTGGAGGAATATCTGCGGATAACCCCCATCGCCAAATCGTCCGTTCGCGTTCGTCCTTGCCACAGCGGCGCGTGCATCTTCGATGACTTCGTAGATACCGATGAATTTACGTGGTCCGTCTGTGTCCGACACTCGAGTCTGTAGTCTATTCGCGATGGTTTGCGAATTCATGTTGGACCCTTTTAGCACTTCTGGTGTTGAAAAGAAGTTCGGAAGTCGGCCTCCTGTTTCTTCCGGAATCGAGCCTATCAACAGCGAACCACGGTGTGCGACTGAATCGTTCCATGAATCTGGTCTGTAGTTAGGCGGTCCTTGCATCTGCATGGCTGCCCGCGATATGGGTCCGCCTTGAGCGAACATCGAAAACATCGCGAAGCGCGACGTGAAGATCGTGCCTCCGGCAAGACCGAGATTGATCGTTGCAAAAGCGACATCGGTTGAATCTCCGCCTTGATAAGCCTGAAAAAAGTTAGCGATCGCCAAAGGCGTGTTGACACCGAAAAGCATCACACTCAGGGCCGCTTGTCCGAGGAGTGGACTGCCTCCGCTCATTGCGCCAACGAGACCTGCGCCGTAGAACAGGCCCCCACCGATCGCTCCAAACGCAGCACCTAGCGCGAACGCTTTCGCCGCGGCAATTCCTGTTTCTCGAATGCTCCACCCTTTTGCCAATCCGTACGCGCCCGTGGTGAGCGCTGATAAGGTTCCCCCGATAGCCGCGCCGCTTAGAACAT
>JBBQKP010000270.1:0-4119 GCA_038326995.1 Tepidisphaerales bacterium | reverse complement strand
ACTTCGTACATCTGAGGCAAGAGCAGTTTAATCGTACGGCTCTTCCAGCCAGTGAGAAAGAACCATCGAAACGCCTGTCCGACGAAGACAAAGAAGTCACCGAACGCCGCCAGTGAATTATTGGTGTCGCGACCGACACGCTCGATGAGTGCGATGGGCATGAGTGCGGGATGATACTTGAGTGAAGGGGATTGAGCGATAGTCGAAAATGACTCGCGATGATCAGTGAGAATTGATGAAAGCTCAGGCCGATTCGCGCTCCATGCACAAAGTGTTTCGGGTACAGTCACGCGCATGCGACTCGCTCTTGTGCTCATTACTATCCTGCTGCTTTTGCTGACTCCCAAGCCCGCATTCGCATGGGGCTACAAAGAGCACATTCAGCTCACCAGGCTGGCGATGACGCGAATCGTGCAAGACCCGACGACGCCCGAAGGCCTTCGCAGGTGGGCCCGTGAAAACTGTGCGATTCTCCCAGATATTGCGGCCGAGCGCGACTGGTTCATGCACGAATCGGTCGGCGAGGATCCGAGCAAGTATCGCGGCATTCTCTGGTGGGCGTGCATGCCTGACTTGCAGGTGAAGCTCATGCCACGCGATGCGAAGCTGGCATACATGCCCGCACACGAACGGCTGATGCACTACATCGATCTCGAAATGTTTCTGCCCGAAGGCGTCGTTCAAAAATATCGTGACGACCTGACCGCGCGCGTTAGCCCCGAAAGGATTCCACGCGACGCGAATGACCCGCGCTATCAGCAGGCGGGATTCTTGCCGCTCGCCTTGGAACATTCGTATCGGGAATTCGTAATGGCACTCAAGGAGAACCGCCTGGGCCCGAATCCAGCAGACTCCCACAACGATGACCAGAATGACAACCACGCGCTTCGATGGGCGGGGTATCTGGCGCATTACATTCAGGACAACACGCAGCCGCACCATGCGACGGAGGATTACAAATCAAAGAGCTATTTCCCAGGCGTTGCCAACCCGCCCAACGTTCACAGTGAAATCGAATGGCGCATGGGCGACGATCCGAAAAATTCATACACAGCGCTGCGAAGGGTTTATTGGGAACAGCTCGATCTGGCCCTTCGCGCAAGCAGCAACCCCAGCATCAACGACGACTTGTTCCTGTCGACTTTGGAAGTGGCGGGCAGGAGTTATGAAGCATTGCCGCTCATCGGCCGAGCAGCCCAGCAGGCCAATAAGACTGGCACTTTCGACCTTGAAGTTTTCTACAACTTTGAAGGCAATGTCGGCGAGACGAAGATGACCGTCCTCCAGCTTAAGGCACGCCAGCAAGCCTGGGCCATACTGCGCACGGAGCAATTGATTCGCAAGGCGTGGGACGAGGCTAAAAAGCCCTAACTTTTCTCAAAATCAGATTTTCGAAGCGCGATACGACGCGATGATCTCTCGCTTCGCATCTTTTCACTTTGATTCGCCAATCGCTATTGTTTCATTCATGACCGTCTGGGGATTTCGTTGGACGCTTCGACTGTTGACCGTATGCCTGATGGGCCTGCTTGCTTTTCCGTCGATGGCCAAGGCCGAGATTTCCGCGCAGGTCGTCCAACTGGGTTTTGACAATTACTACCGACCGGGCCAATGGGTGCCCGTCAAAGTTCGCGTCAGTTCGCCCACCGCGCAGTACGAATTGCGAATCTCACAGCGCGACGCCGACGGCGATCGGCTGCTTTTCTCAAGGCGCATCGTCGTCACGGGTAACGGGCAAACCGGCGACGCGCAGTCGGGCCCGCGACAGCAGGAATTCTGGGCATACTTTCTTCCAGAATCGATCGAAGGCGGACTGCCCGATGACGACGAAGCACTCACCCAGCGGCTTCGTATCACACTCCACACGACCGACGGCGTCGAGGTGCAACAAGTTCGGCCCAACCGACAATTGCCCCGGTCTCTCGACCCGTCCCGGACAGGTCAAGCAACAAAGGGGGCCAGACTCATTCTGCTGATCAACGGCATCGGCACGAACACACGCGTTTTCTCCGCACCGAATCTCGTCGGCGTGCTCGAAGACTATTTGTTCGTCAACGTCAGGCCCGAACAGCTTCCCCAAAGCCCAGCCGGTCTGGACATGGTCGACGCTGTCGTCTGGTGCAACTCGACTCCGCCCGAAATCAGCCAGGACCCACAGCGACTCGCCTCGATCCGCGAATGGGTGAAGAAAGGCGGCCACCTTTTGATCGCCACGCCGACGCAATGGCAGCAGCTCGAAGAGTTCGGCGATATGTTGCCCGTCGCCATTTCAAACGTCGACGCGCTGGGCAAAACTTCGCTCGAAGAATTGCCGCAGTTGGAACGATTCTTTCAAGGCAGCTCGATCGATATCGCCGAAGTTTTTTCTTCTCTAAGAGTCGCCCGTTCCCTGCCCAGGCCTTCCGCGGTCGCCGATCTGGTGGTCGACTCGAAGGACCAGCAATCAGTTCCGCTGCTCGTGCGAATGCCCTACGGCTACGGCTGCGTGTCGTGGGCGGCCTTCGATTTTGGCGACCGACTGCTGTCGCAGGATGCGGAGCTATGGGCGAAACTCTGGCCGAGATTGCTCGGCTACAACGACGTTGCACTGCTGAAGCCCGACATCAACGGGTTGCCGGCTCCGCAAACGCCGACGCCGAATCCGGCGTTACGCTCTGGTCAAACCTTCGGCCCACCTTCAGGCCAGCCTGCGGTGCAGGCCCTCGCGCCGCGACTACCGAGAATTTTCGCCGAGGTCGACGGCGGCAATGCCAGAGACCTTGGCGCGAGTTTGCCGCGCGGCATGAGTCAGCCCGGCACGGCCGCCGCTCTCATCGGCATCACCGCGCTCTTCTTCATCGGCTATTGGCTTCTTGCCGGGCCCGGCCTGTTCATTGCGCTGAGATATAAAAACCGCACGACGTGGAACTGGATCGGCTTCGCCGCCATCGCATCGGCCGCAACATTGCTGACGCTTGGCGTCGTGCGTGTCGTGCTCTCTGGCGCGCCGACCATCGCGCACACCAGCATCGTGCGAATACAACCTGTCGTGACGGCATCGACCGCACTTGCCACGGCGAAAATGCCGACATTGGTTCGATCGCGTGTCGGGCTTTATGTCCGTCGCAACGCGCCGCAAGCGGTTTCGCTGGCCGCGTCTGATGGAACGATCAGCAGCCTCATGCTTCCTTACGCGCAGCACCCGATATTTCGCGATAGCGGCGAAGTCGCAGTGGCCGCACCTCGCGATTACGTCATCGAAATGCCCACCGAACCGGCGAGTCAACACACCGAAATCTCACCCTACTTCCGCACGACGCTCAAGCGATTCGATTTCACCTGGGCGGGTAATGCGATCGCGACGCCCGACAACGAAGCTAGTCAGTCGACGATACAAGTCTCGTCACAGTCGGGTCCGCCCGGCACGCCGATGGGCGCGCCCAGCCTCGCGGGAAATCGCATGGGAGAAATCGACGGCGGCCTGCAAAATCTCAGCGGCACGAATCTGGTCAACGTTTATTTCGTCTACAGCGTGCCGATCGCGGGCTCGTGGGAAGACTTTCTTTACTACGTTCCCAGGTGGCCTAAAGATGCAGTTCTTGATCTTCGCAAGACGCTCAATCCGCCTTCGAGCGAACCGGGATCGTTCGACGTCGCCGCCGATCGTCGGCCGATGATTTCCGGTTCCGTGCTTCGCGGCATGTACGACCAGCGCATCGCACGAGACCCGCAAAGAGGCTGGCCCAGTGCGTGGATCGGCAGCGATTTTCGCCGTTCGAGCATCGCCGAGTCTCCTGCCTACGACGATTACGGTTCCGCCACGCCGACCAGCGTGCCGCTGCTATCGTTCTTCTCCCGACTGCCGCCGGTCTACAACACAGAAGTGGGCAACTCGGGCGCGGTCAATCGAGTCGAGCTTCGCCGCTCGGGTGCGCGCGACGTTGATATTTCAAACGCGATTCTCGCGGGCAATCTCGTGATTGTGGCACAGGATGCGAAGGACGCGCCGATTCCCGCGCCGCTGCTGGTCGAAGGGCAAAAGCCTTCCGGACTGGGCCGCGTGATTTATCAGTTCGTGCTTCCGCTTGATCGCAGCAGGATCAAAACGCCGCCCCGGCCCACGACAAATTCCGTCGAAGC
>JBBQKP010000269.1:0-4128 GCA_038326995.1 Tepidisphaerales bacterium | reverse complement strand
CGCGGTCGAGTCGGCCATGAGGCGCGCACTCGATCGTCTGTGCGCTGGTGCCCCGAGTAAGCTCGTCGAGGCGATCTCGTATTCTCTTTTTGCCGGCGGAAAACGAATTCGCCCGGCCCTGATTCTCGAATGGGCACGGGCCGTCAGCGGTTCAAACCAAGATTCCGATGCTGCACTCGCGGCGGCGTCGGCGATGGAATTCATCCACACCTTCAGCCTTATTCACGACGACTTGCCAGCGATGGACGATGACGATCTGCGCCGAGGCAGGCCCACCAATCATGTCGTTTTCGGCGACGCTCTGGCGATTCTCGCGGGCGATGCGCTGACGACGCTCGCGTTCGAAATTCTCACGACCGACATGCTCGCCGAAATCCCCGCAGAGATGTCGGTGAAGCTCGTGCGAGAGCTTTCGCGTGCGAGCGGGCCCATGGGGATGATCGGCGGGCAGGTCATCGACATCCAGGCCGAGCAGAAATCGATTTCGCTTGATGAACTTCGAACGCTGCACGCGATGAAGACGGGCGCACTGCTCAGCAGCGCTTGTCGAATGGGCGCAATTGTCGGCGCGGGCGCGGGCGGGGGCATGAGTTTGGGCAGCGCGTCTCACATCGAGGCCGCAACCCAATACGGCCGGCATCTGGGTCTGGCATTTCAAATCGTGGATGATCTCCTGGACGCGACGGGCGAGGCATCAAAGCTCGGCAAGGCCGCGGGGAAAGATGCGGCACGGGGGAAAAATACCTATCCGACACTGCTTGGTGTTGAAGAAAGCAGATCGCTGGCTCGTTCAGAAGTAGATCGCGCGATCGAAGCGATTGCTCCCCTAGGCGATCGCGGTGCGGTTCTGGTCGAGCTCGCGCGGTTCGTATTGTCCAGAGATCGCTGACCTCTGAACGCTGACCTCTGACAGCTTCGGTCTTAGTCGTCGAACGTCAGTCGTCGAACGTAATGGGCAAAAGATTGCCGTCGAGAAACGCCTGCAGAAAAGTCGCGGCCGCGATCGCGTCGAGCTGGCCCTTCTTGTTTTTGCGTGTCAGGTGCTCGCCCGCTCGTTTTCTGGAGATGAGCTGCTGCTCTGCGTCGTAGCTGCTCAGGCGTTCGTCGATGAGGATCACGTCCAGGCCGCTGGCTTGACGGAGTAGTTTGGCGAACTCGATCATGTGTTTCGCGCCGCCGCCGACGGTGCCGTCCATGTTGAGAGGCAGCCCCAGAACGACGCGCTCTGCGCCTTCATGTTCGATGGTTTTGCAGATGGCTTGGATGAGATGAGCGTCGGTCGAGCGAAATATGACGTCGAGCGGCGACGCGAGCGAGCCGCCGGCGTCGCTGAGTGCGAGCCCGACGCGTTTGTCGCCGTAGTCGATCGCGAGAGTTCGCATGGAAAAAAGTAGTGCGTCCGCGGGTCTAATGCTTTGTCACATCAAAAATTTTGTGTGGTTTTTGAGTAAGTAATGCACAGGTCAGAGACCTGTGCCACCTGTAAAATATGGGTGGCACCGGTCTCCGACCGGTGTTCCATTTCCGTGAGTAGATTAAATATAGCTATTCCCACAATCATGTTGTGACAGAGCACTAGATCCGTTCAAGAATGACAGCCGTGCCGTAGCACAACACTTCCGAAGCCGCACTTTTGCCGCCGATTTCCGATGCGTCGTACCGAAATCCGAGGACGGCATTCGCGCCCATTTCGCGGGCGTGCTGCAGCATGACGTCGAACGACTGCTGGCGCGTCTGCTCGCACATCTGGGTGTAGGCGCCGATGGTGCCGCCGATGATGGATTTGAGTCCGCCCATGATGCCTTGGGCTATGGTCGGCGCGCGGACGACGATTCCTCGCACGATGCCGCGGTATTGGACGATGCGATAGCCCTGCACGTCGAAAGTCGTGGTGACGATGACGTCGTGCGGCGAGTGAACGGAAGGCGACTGGTAGGGAAGCGGGTTCGACATGGAAATGGGATTATTTTGTCGGGCGTGAGATGCGAACGAGTTCGACTTCGAAGGTCAGGCGTGAGTCGGGCGGGATCGGGCCGGTGCGTCGATCGCCGTAGCCGAGGGCGGCGGGGATGATCAGTCGACGTCGGTCGCCGACGGACATTCCGAGCATGCCTTCCTCGAAGCCCTTGATGACGACGCCCTTGCCGAGCTGAAAAATCAGCGGCGTCGGAGCCTGGGCGTTGTCCGGTCGTTTGTCGGACGAATCGAAGATCGTGCCGTCATCGAGCTTTCCGGTGTAGAGAACGTAAACAAAGTCACCAGTTTGCGAGACCAGTTGAGGCGCGCGATCGAGCTGCACGATCGTAAGGCCTGAGTCGGTCGTGCGGCCGGGGTTGGTGGTGGCGGGTTCGATAAGAAGGAGTATTCCCGACAGAAGTACGAAAAGAAGCTTCATAAAGTGGTTCCTGTTGGTCGAAAGAAATAGAAGTGGACGCCCGTAAAAGTATCGCGGGATGCGCCCTCGAGACAAGCTGAAGAGTGGACTTTGGCAACACCCAGTGGACCGGGCAAAAAAATGTGCTCGCAAAGCACGAGAAAAAAGTGATTATGATATCGATCGACGACAACATGAGTGGTTCGGCTTCCAACACAAGTGCCGCACGCCCGTTGCAGGGACTGTCTTCGGGGTTGGCATCAGTCAAAACCACCAGTAGTACAACACCACAAGGAGTATCAGTGAACAGGAACTTTAAAGACTGGATCGCCGAAGGCGACGTGATGTATCAAAATGCGCTGAGCGAGTATCGCGAGCTCGAATCGCAGATCGATGAACTGGAGCGCAAGCTGATCTTGAAGCGCGACGAGGTGAACGAGATCGCGCGTGTTGTCGGCAAGGAATCGCTCGACAACGGCAAGAAATTGTCTGCCGAAATTGTTGACCGTGGACACGTGAATTCTGTGCCGAACTCTGCAAACACGATAGCGCGGGCCATCACGGGTCGAATTAATCGGTAAAATTCAGAGTAATTGTATAGAATCACGCTCGCGTGTTGATTGTGGTTCACCGCGTGAATCATGGACGATTCGACACCCAAATTGCCGTCTTATCCACACGATCAAACGTCCCACTTAGAGCTCATGTCGCGCGGCTCGAGAACCGCATTCGCGAACTCGAAGCGATCATCGATAAACTCACTCGCGGTGGAAAACGCCAGGCCTCTCGAGTCGACATGCAATCTACACCTTACGCAACCAAGGACTCGCTATCGATGACTTGCTTCATCGAACGAACAACACGTCGTTTTGTGCTTCTGACGTCGATTTTTCTGACTCTAATCATAATTCTGGCTTCGGCCAAATACGCGATATCCTTCAGCTGGAGGGCCTTAATCGTCTCCGGTTTGATCGGTGTAGTTGGTGCGTTTGCTGCATGGTCGTACTGTGCTTTTTCTATCCGGCAGATGAGATTTGACGTAAAGTGGCACGGGATTGCTTTGTGCGCGATTCTGCTATTGACGACGACCGTGCTGGCAAGATCTACGATCCCGATGAGGCTCTACTTTGGCTTATTCCAACAGCACTTTGAACGCACAGCTCACGAGGCACTTAGAATCCCACAAAAGAATCCGGTCAGGATCGGAATTTTCAATTACGACGTAAGGACCGACTCCTTGTATCCGTACTCTGATGCGATCGTGCGAATTCATCCTACTGGCGAGGAATCTGAGCGGGCAATGTTTGAGTACCGACCCTCGACCAGCGCGTTGTTGCCTTGGTCTCTCACCGGCCATCGAATGCGTCTCAGTGAGGAATGGTGGTTCACCGCCAATCCGATTTTCACGCCACGCTTCGTCGCCTGGCCCGTCTCTAAACCACCGTCTTAGTCGGGTGCGACGTTCTGGTATTCCAGAGCGTGCCCCAGATGCGCCGGGCGGTCTATTTGACGAAAATCGGCGGGATCAATCCCGAGTCAGGCAACGCCTGACTGGCCCTACGGGGTTAGAGTGTTAGCGGGAAGCGGGTTGGGGTCCCAAGTTGCGAATTGAAGGTCCCAAGTTGCGAATTGAAGGTCCCGAAAAGCGAATTGGCGGTCCCCAATTGTGAATCGAAGAACCCGGGAAGAGGCAGTTCGAATATCACCGTGTTGTTGAAGCGTTGCACGACTCGCACCGGCGAGTCGTGGTACCC
>JBBQKP010000268.1:0-4153 GCA_038326995.1 Tepidisphaerales bacterium | reverse complement strand
TCGCATCGGTAAGAGAATCGCAAATCTATCATGTAAGGCTCGTCCTCCGATTCTCTCGTTTTTTGCATCCCGGGCGTAGGCATGAGAATTGCATATCAGGTTTCGAACCTGCCCGTGATCCGTTCTCAGAGCGTTCTATTTCTTGTCCTACTTTTCAGGAGATGCTCAGATGGCACATGTCAGCGAGAAGTCCGTTGTTTCTTCCCACATCCGCAAATCACGTCCCGGCGATACCGTCCGAATCGCCTGGGGCAACGTCCCGATAAAACCCGCCCAGCGTAAACAACTGCTCTCTGGGCTGCGTCGTTGTATTTCCATCGGCAAGCGCGTCCGCGGTTTCGTACTATCCATCGACCTCCAGCACGTCGGTAAATTTTTCACCCTCAAGGCCACCGTCAATGATTCCCGCGGGTCGGCCGAATGTAAGATCAAAGAAACCCATTGGCACGCGGGCTTGCGTCAACTGCTCCGCTCGCTCCATGCACTGGTCCACACGAGGCGTATCGAGATGCTGCGCGTGGCGTGACGGTCGTCGGTAACGCGCTCAATTGTTCTCTCTGAAGACATTCACATAGCGCTGGCGTTTGATCTGTTTCTCCGCGCGATGCCTACCTTCGCAGGTCGTTCGTGTCCAATGAGTGCAGGCCAGACGAGTACAGTTAAGACGCCAGCACCATGCCTTTCGACTATTTATTACTCGACATCAGCATCAAGCTCGCCACACCCACCTGCAGCCAGATCGCGACAAGGATCAGCGACATGTGCGTCGCGGTCGAGTCTTTGTAGAGCCACGCACCGAACATGGCCGCGATCGAGAAGCCGAGCATGATTCCCGCAAGAAGCCTTGCGACGGAAAAATCCTGAGGCTTGTCGCTCAGGTGACGAAGCTCATCGATGATCTGCGTCTGCTGTCTCTGCAGCGTCTTGAGTTCCTTGATCAGCGGGTCCATGACGACTTTGTCGGCGGATAACGAACTGCCCGGCAACATCGAGGCCTGTGTCGAGGCCTGTGTCGAGGCCTGTGTCGAGACCTGTGTCGAGGCCTGTGTCGAGGCCTGTGTCGAGGCAGGGATTTCTGTCGATGACGATGCAAGAATCGGCATCGACACCGGTGTGGTGAGGAACGGCATAATCGGTCGAGCAGTTCTGCCGGCTGATTCGATGCCTGATGTGTCGACCGATTCTGGAGCGTTCGCAGCGCTTTCCTCAGGCGGATCTGCGTCCTCGTCTGATTCCTTCAGTGAGACCTGATCGGCAAACTGCTGAGCATTACCCACGGCCAACACCTGCGGCACATCGATCAGCGAGTGCAGCTCCGCAGGAACCGAGTGCTCGTCGATGATCGCTTCACCTTCTTCGACCGGCGCGGCCGTGCGGTGCATCTCGACGAAATCCATCGCGTCTTCAAGACTCGTAGCGATGTAATCCGGCTCGACCGTTAGCCGCTCCGTCGCCGCGAGTGATGCGGGGACAAGCGAATCCTTCAGCAGCACCGTGCGACACCCCGCACGCTTTCCCGCCTCGACATCGCGCGGCGCATCGCCAATCGTCCAGCTCAATTGCAGGTCAATATCCAGCGCCCGCGCGGCATCAAACAGCATGCCCGGCGCGGGCTTACGACGGGGGCTTTCTCGGTTGTAAGGTTCGACCGCCCCATTGGGATGGTCGGGGCAGAATTCATGTCGGTCGACGATCGCGGTCGGGTCGCCTTCGAGAAGCAATTCGTCCAGCCGCGCGTTGACCTTTCGCACATCGTCTTCGCTGTACATGCCCCGAGCGACGCCCGACTGATTACTAAAAACCACGACGACATATCCCAGCCTACGTGCACGTGCCACAGCGTCCGTCGCGCCGTCGTACAGACGCACGCGCGAGGGTTCGCCCAGATAATCGTTTGTCACGATCAGTGTGTTGTCGCGGTCGAAAAAGACCGCCTGTCGTTTCATGGCCATAGCTTTGCGACAATGTGCGGGATCGCGTGGCGAATGTCGAACGTGGACCGCCCGGGCGTCAGCTTATGCCAACACCCCGACCGAGCCATTCTGTTTCAACCGCCCGCGATCGCCGGCACGATGCTTACGATGTCGCCGTCCTTTACGGGCGTCTGTAGCTTGCCCAGAAAACGAATGTCCTCGTCGTTCACATAGATATTTACGAATCGGTTGAGCGTTTTAGGCGCGCCCGGCAGGCCGGCCTTGAACAGTCTCGACTCAATGCCCGCCGATTTGGAGATGACATCATCCAGCACTCCGCCGACATACGCCGCATCGGATTCAAGAACGTCCACACCCGAGGTGAACTGACGAAGCGGCGAGGGAATTCGAATTTTGATGGCCATGGGTTTTTACCGTGTTAAATTTAGCGTGTGAAAAGTTGTATTTGGATAACGCTGATCGATTGCCGTTTAAAATGTGTTATTCGCCTCGGCTTCGCGCGTCGAGGAACTCAATTAGTTCCTTCGCCGATTTCTCGTTGATGCGAACATCTCGCCTTTTCCAGGTCGCTCTGCGCTGCTGCTCGTTGTACTCCAGCGTGTCGTAAATCGTCGTCTTCAGTTGATCGTTCATGACACGGATGGATTGAGACAGACTCCGCAACTCGCGCGGCCGATCCGTCGTCTGTGCGAACGCGCGAACGTCCGCCCCGATCTCGCCGAAATATTTTCGCACGTCGATTCCCGCCACGACGCGCTGGCGCACGTCTTCGAGTCCTGCGTCGATCCGGGCACGCGACCCGGGCAGCCTGGCATACAGATTCTCGCGATACTTGATGGATGTCAGATTCTTCGCCTCGGTTTCGTCCTGATGCTGCTGCCATTGTGATAGCGCCGACGAAACATCATTCACGCTGACTCGCGACGCGATGCGGTCGAGCTCCTGCTTCTCCTTATCCGACACACCGGGCATTGGCACGAGCGCCGGCGCGACCGCCATCAATTTCGCCGACTCCAGTCCAATTTCGCCCTCGAGCTTAGTCGGCAACGCACTAAGCAACTGCAGCCGAACATACGCATCCGCCTCTGCATCGCTTACGACCGGCTTCGACAACGCTCGCAGAACGCTCAGTAATTCAGGCTTCTCGGGCTTGTCCACAAAATAATCGGGCTTCGTGCGGGGCATCGATATGTTGTTCTTTTTCGCGTCCTGATACTCGCGCAGCAACTCCTTTACGGCCGCCTGAATCGGATCTGTCGCAGCAACAGGCTTCGTCGTTCCGCGCGCTCGCTCAGACTTACCCTGCGCTTTTGGTTCTGCCGAATTCGCAGGTGACCCTTGAGCAAACGAATTCACACTTTTACTCGTATCACTCGCATCGCCGGTCGCATGGTCTTGCGACCCGCCGAGCACACAAATGCCAATCAACAAGACGATCGCTCGCGATCGAACCGTGCTGCTTTGGCGTGAAGATTTGTTAGATTGCGGCGTCATGATCTGAAGGTAGATATTTTGCGACTTCGATTTCAACTTTTGTTTTGTCCAGCTTCGATTCGACTCTGCTAAGCAGTTCATTGAACGCATCGAGCGAGGGCGCGATCGCTTCGGGCACAGTCACTCGACCTTCGATGGCTTCGTGTGTCTTCATGCCGTTGCCCGTGATGCAGATGCACACCGACTCGTCTCGCGAAATGTGCCCGCTGTTGATCAGCTTGATCGCGCACGCCAGCGTCGTTCCGCCCGCGGGTTCGGTCCACGTGCCTTCGAGCTTCGCGAGCAACTCGATCGCGTCGATGATCTCGCGGTCGCTCGCACTCGCCGCCCATCCGCCAGTCTGTGCGACTGAGGCACACACGCGGTAGCCGTCCGCGGGGTTGCCGATCGCGATGGACCGCGCGATCGTGTTGGGCTTTTGCGGCTCGATCACATCGTCGCCGCGATACACCGCCTGTGCTACTGGATCGCATCCCGCCGCCTGTGCGGCATGAATCTTGTAGCCCGTGTCTTCCACCAGACCTAGTTTTACGAACTCCTGATAGGCCTTATGAATCTTGGGCAATATCGTCCCACCCGCCACGGGCGAAATCGTGTGCTGCGGCAAGCGCCAGCCCAGCTGCTCCGCGATCTCGTAGCCGAAGGTCTTCGCGCCTTCCGTGTAATAAGGCCTGAGATTTACGTTCACGATCGCCCAGCCGTACGCGTCGGCGATCTCGCAGCAT
>JBBQKP010000267.1:0-4158 GCA_038326995.1 Tepidisphaerales bacterium | reverse complement strand
AGCGAGCTGCCCTGCCGAACGCGGACGTCGGGGTCCTGAACGTAGATGACGTCGTTGGGAATCGTCGGATTAAATTCGATCACGACGACGCGCGGAAAATAGTTCGAGAGCGACGACCAGACGTGCCAATCGAGACCGTCGATGTCGATCGAAAGAAAATCAAAGTCGCTCGGGATCGGCGTGCGAGCTAAAAGCGCATCAAGCTGCTGGTGCGGCTCGAGCGTCACCATTTCATTGATGCAGTAAACCTTGTCGTTCTTCGCGTGCGTTTGCGTTAGCTCTGCGAACTTCGTGGTGTCGGCCTCGATGAGAACGCCCGACCAGCCCAGGTTGGTGATGGGATGAAACGAGTTGCTCAGATGCTTGCCGTCCCACGCGCCGAACTCGACGCACCATCTGGAGAGGTTCGCCTGCGGGATTTTTTTGAACAGTGCTTCGACGATTCCGTCCTCGCCGCATTGTGAGGCGACATTGCGGGCGAACTTCGCGAGGTGGTTGTTCGACGGCCTGGGAAGCTGGATTTTTCGAAGGATGGGCATGTGTGGGCTCAGCACACATTATCGGCCTTGCGGATCGATCGGCATGATTTGTCGTCGTCAGACGCGTGCGTGTGTCGCTAATCGATTCGTCCCGGGCTAAAGTAAAAACGTGCTCCGCGAACTCTTTGTCATCCCCGGCCTGAACATTCCCATCTACGCCTTCGGATTCATGCTGGTCCTTGCGATCTTCGCTGCGATCCGCGTCGCGCGGTTTCTCTCGCCGCGCTTTGGGATTGACCCCGAACTCTTTGTCACCGCGGCGTTCATCGCGCTCTTCACCGGTATCGCCGGGGCACGCATCAGCCACGTCATCGAGAACTATGCAATCTACACCGACTCATCACGGTCGGCCTTCGCCAACCTCAAGGCCGCCGTCAACATCCAGCAAGGCGGTCTGACTTATTACGGCGGCTTCCTGCTGGGAATGCCCTGCACTATTCTCTACGGCGTATGGAAAAAAATGCCCGTACTGCGGTCGATGGACATCGTCGCGCCGTGTCTCATGATCGGCCTGGGTATTGGCAGAATCGGCTGCTTCCTCAACGGCTGCTGCTGGGGCGGGGTGTGCCCGCCCGGCTTTCCGCACGCCCTTTCCGTGCAGTTTCCGTATGACTCGCCCGCGTATCTTCAGCACGTCGAGCAGCGAAAAATCACTCCGCCTTACGAGTTGCTGATCGACGATCCGGGCCAGCCGCTGACGGTCATTTCCCGCGACGGAGTTGAAGGCAACGCAAGGCTGGCGCTGCTTGCACGCGGTCAAAAATCGCTGCCGGTGCATCCGGTGCAGATTTACAGTCTGTTGACCGCGCTATTGATCGCAGGGTTTTGTGTGGCGCAGATCACACTTCGGCCGACGCCCGGGATGGTGTTTGCGAGCATGATGATCTTGGAAGGGATCGGCAGGTTCACGCTGGAATTGCTGCGGATTGAGCCTTCGGTCACGCCCGCGTCCTGGCCGGCCATGAGCGTGAGTATGGTGCTTGGGATGTTGCTCAGCGTGGCCGGAGTTGTGTTCGCGGCGGTGCTAAAAATTCGGACTAAATGACGGTTACATTGCGGTCTGGATACTTATTTTGCCAGCCGTGCGACCTGTTCGGACAGCTTTTCAAGTTCAACGCGTTTCAATCGGCCGATCGCGGCGTGATGGTCGATCCCCGCGCGAATCAAAAGAGACGTCATCGATTCGATACTCGAAACGCGATCGGCCAGGACTTTGACCAAAGCCTTGTCCACTTTGACGTGGGGGCTCAGGTATTGAGTGGTCGAAAGATTGGCGAAGATTTCGGATGCGAGTGTCATCGAGCGTTCCTCCAATTGGTGTTTGCAGACCGACTTTAGGATCGCCCGAACGCCCCGCTCAAGTACGGGCGTCGGTTTCAAAAGTATTGGATTTCGATGAGGTCAAGTGACAGCAAATACGGTGAATTCACGGCCGAAATTTGCGGCTCGTATTTGATCGACGCGAATTTGCCGTCATGCTGTCGCCGATGAAGGCTTTCATTCTTTCGGTGGGCGATGAATTGGCGCTCGGGCAGACGGTGGATACGAACTCGGCGTGGATGAGCCAGCAGCTCGCCGCGCTGGGCTGCGACTCGGCCGGGCATATGACCATCGCCGACGACAAGGCCGCGATGGTTGACGCGCTCTTATACCTGTCAACGCAATGCGATCTATTGTTGATTTCGGGCGGCGTCGGGCCGACCGAGGACGATCTCACGCGATTTGCCCTGGCACAGGCGATGGGCGTTGGACTCGAGCTGGATCAGGCGTGGGCGGATGAAATCGAGCGATTTTTCGCGAGCCTCGGGCGGACAATGCCCGAGCAAAACAAAGTGCAGGCGATGATGCCCGTGGGCGCGTCGGCGATTTTTAACACGTGCGGCACGGCGGCGGGAATCCGGGCGAAACTGGGCAAGGCCGACGTGTTCGTCATGCCGGGCGTGCCCAAGGAAATGAAGGCGATGTTCGCACGCGATGTGAAGCCGTTCGTGATCGAACGCGCGGGCGGGGCGGCGATCGTCTCCAGCACGCTTCACACCTTCGGCATGGGCGAGAGCACGATCGCAGAACAGCTCGGCACGCTCATGGACCGATCGAGCAACCCCAGCGTCGGCACGACCGTCAGCGGCGGAATCGTCAGCCTGCGCGTCAACGCGCGATTCGATTCTGTCGACCTGGCCGCGGCTCAGGCACTCAAGACGGAGTCGGCCTGTCGAGAATTGCTGGGCGACCTGATCTTCGGCAAGGATCAGGAAACCCTGGCGAGTGTGGTGGCGAAAATGTTGGTAGATGGGCGAGAGAAACCCTTGACCGTCGCGACGGCAGAAAGCTGCACGGGCGGGCTGCTGGCCAAATATCTGACCGACATCGCGGGCTCAAGTAGCTACTACGTGGGAGGGTTCATCACTTACAGCAATAAGAGCAAGTACGAGCGGCTTGGTGTGAACATGGAGATGCTCAATGTCTACGGGGCAGTGAGCGAGCAGGTCGTGCTGCAGATGGCGAAAAGTGCGAGGCGACTGATGGGAACGAGTTATGGGCTGTCGATTTCAGGCGTAGCCGGCCCGGGCGGCGGATCGGCCACGAAGCCGGTGGGCACGGTCTGCATCGGCCTGGCCTACCAGGCGGCCGGTTTGGGGAAAACGGAGCAGGACGTATTTGCCTGCGCACGGACGTTTCAATTGCCGGGCGACCGGGAAATGGTGCGGGATCGAAGCAGCAAGATGGCACTTTCGATGCTGCGGTACCACGTTCTGGGCAAGGATCTTCCTTTTTAGGAGTTAAAAGCCACCCCGGCCGAGGATCGTGTTCGAGAAACATTTGATTGCAGGAGCAAATGCGCCTAAACTGTCGATGTCTCGTAAGGAACAACAATTCGGCAGAAAATCTGCCAGGAGCAACGAAACATCATGATCAGCATCACCGAAAGCGCCGCAAAGGAAATCAAGAGCATCATTACCGAACAGGAACTCCCAGAGCAGAAGACGTTTCTGCGCGTGGGCGTTATGGGCGGCGGGTGCTCCGGCTTCAAATACAATCTTGATCTGGTCGAAGAAGAGCCGACGGAAAACGATGAGCAGATCGACTGTCAGGGCGTTCGCTTGCTGGTGGACAGCAAGAGCGCTTTGTATCTGGACAATGTCCAGATCGATTTCAAGGACGAAGTGATGGGCAGAGGGTTCGTGTTCAAGAACCCGAACGCGACGAGCAGTTGCGGCTGCGGGCACAGCTTCAGCGCCTGATCTCGTTCAATCATCTCGAAACAAAAACAGACCAGTTCGCGAAAGCGGACTGGTTTTTCTTTGCGCTGGTATGAAGACGAGGCTGGTGGACAAGGGTTTGGTCAACAAGGGTTTGGTCAACAAGGGTTTGGCAAAAACCATTCCGGCACAATTTTCTAGAACGTGAATGCCCTGCCGGACGGGCCGGAGAAAAGATGGCCTTACTTGTCGCGTCAGGGTTTCACACAATGCCGGAGGCAGATTTCACGCCGGGTGCCATGTTCTGGTACTCCAGAGCGTGCCCGGGACGTCGGCCGAACTCCACGCTTTGCGGGCATACAAAATGCGGCACCCGCCCGAGTTTCTGGCCCGTCCGGCAGGACATTCACCAGTTCATT
>JBBQKP010000266.1:0-4161 GCA_038326995.1 Tepidisphaerales bacterium | reverse complement strand
TCGCTCAGTGTGCCACGGGCGTCGATCAGTTCTCGCTGCGCGTCCAGCAGCACCGTCACGTCGGCCTGCCCGGCCTTGAGCGCGGACTGGGCGAGCGTCTGATTTTGCTCGGCGAAACCCAGCACGCTATCGCGATACTGATCGATAAGCCGCGTGGCCGCGTCAAGCTCGACCCACGCGACCCGCACCTCGCGCGTCGCGCGCTGCTTGACCTCTTGGTAATTTGCGAGCGCGGCCCGGGCGAGCGACCCCGCCTTGGCGATCTGCGCTCTGTTGGTGTCGAAGATCGGGATGCCGACTTCGACGACCGGCCCGACGCTTTTCTTTCCGTCCGCTTCACGCTCAAACTCCACGCCGAGTCCGAAATCTTTCAACCGGCTCCGTTCTTCGGTCGAGAGTTCGGCTTGTCGACTTAACACGATCAAACGCGTTGCCGCCACGTCCAAACGCTGCGTGCTTGCCAGCTTCATGACCGCGGCCTCGTCGGGAATGTTGTCGGTCGTACTGTCGGTCACTTTGACGACTGCCGCCTGGGCAGTCCACTCCGCATTCTCCGCCGCGAAGCCAATCAGCTCGAGCATCAGGCGGCGTTCCTTTGCGAGGTCGCGAATCACCATCGCCCGATCGGCCTGGGCCTTGGCGAGTTGTTGCCGGGCGCGGTTCACGTCCAATGATGTTCCCTCCCCGCCTCGCACGCGGGCATCCAGTGAGTCGATCGACCGCTGGATCGTCGCGAGGTTCTCATCGCTCAGCGAAACCGCCCGCTGACCAAAGACGATCCGCGTATGCGTTGAACGCACCTCAGCCACGAGACGCAGCGCCCTGTCCGACACGTCGAGTATCGACTGGTTGAGCCGGGCGTCGGCGGCCTTGATCTTGCCGTCGCGAAGCCAGAGCGAAGTGAAGGACTGCACGAGCGAAGCGCCGACGAACGTGCCGCCGCTCACGGGGTCGAACGGGGATCGCAACGTCAGTGCGACGACGGGATTGGGAAGCAGCCCCGCCTGCACGAGATCGGCGCGTGAGACGCTGATCGACTCGACCACGCCGCGAATTTCGCGGTTGTTCTGCAGCGCCATCGCAAGGGCTTGTTCGACCTTGAGCGGCGCTTTGCCGTCCCACATCGTAAGCGACGCCTCCGAAGGCTTTGTCCACGTTGGCGTCACGCCGGCACGCTTTGCGACGGTTGATGCGGCGCGGTCGATGTCTGTTCTGGGATCAAGCTTGACGTCCAGCGATGCGCAGCCGGACATACCAAGCGCGATGATTGCGAGCGGGACTGCGAGCGTGCTTCCTAGTCCGGCGCGTTTGCGCGGCCGACTACGGGGAATCGGTATTGTTCGTAGCGGCATAACTTGAGTCTCCAGAATCCAGATGTTTCACGCCGACATGTGACGACATGATGTGAACAGCGATTACTTTTGAACGTTCGTCGTTGGCGCTACTGCAGCATCCGGCTTCTTCTGCGCCCGGCTCGACCAATGCAGGTGGGCGATCCTGGGCGTTCCGTCATCGTCCACGACGATATAAGTCACGGCGGCGTGGTACGCCTTTTTGATGTCCTTCTGGTTTGAATCGGGTACGGAAAACGTGCCGATCTGCCGCACGATGGAGGTGGCCCCGAAAGTCTGCACATCCTCTTTCGTGATGCTCATCGCGAAGCCCGGCATTGTTTTGAACTCGGGCGTAAGGTGATGGTCGCGATACGTCTCCCACGTGCCCTCATCAATGGAGTTTTCGCTTACGGTCGCGCGGCCTTTATCGAGGAAGAGTGCATTGAGCGCATTCAGGTCGGCCTTCCCGCACGCGATGAGATACGCACGGGCGACCTGCACCGCCGGATGCGCCGCGAGCGCCGCGGCGTCGGGCTGGGCGCCGGCCCGATTAGAAGGCTGCGCAGAAGCCTGATCGGGCGCAACAGTCGTATCGGGCGCAACAGGTGCTTTAGGCGCAGCGTTCTCAGCCGCGTCAATCGCCGCGATCGCCTCGGGCGAGTTTTTGGCAAGAAGAGCAATCTTCCTCTCGTCAGATTGTCTGTCCCATTTGCGGTCGCAGCCCGGGCAGCAGAAGCCGATGGTCACGCCCTTGAACTGACGCGAGGGAGCGTCTTTGCTCACTTCGCCTCCCATGATCGGGCACGTCTTGTTGGCCGGATCGGCGATGACTGTCGTGGCGTCGCTGATCGCGAACGCGGCGTGCGCGGCTTGCGAAGCAAGCGTGCCGGCCATGAGGAATGAAACTGAAGCGATAAGGATAATGGAACGGTTCATTTGAATGTCTCCAGAAAGAAAGTGATCGGGAACAGGCACTTGATGGGGCGTTACTGCTTCACATAGAACGACGGGGCGTTACTGCTTCACATTTGACGATGGGGCGTTACTGCTTCACGTAGACCGATGGGTCCTTGATCTCGTCGGGCGACTCCTTGGCCATCATCACGAATTCGTCGATGCACGGCGGGCAGCAGAACTCATGCGTCTTGCCATCGATGATCCATGTGAATTTGGGGTTGGCCTTGGTCATGGTGATGGGGCAGATCTTGTCGCCCGCTTTGGGTTTCATGTCGTGCTTGGCCATCTGACCCTTGAACTTGTCACCGGCCGTCACCGAGCCGTTGGCTATGATGTCGGCCTGCGTGTACTTGCCGCCCGGCGTGAGGTACAGCGTGCGGGCCTCGGCGTCGTCGACGGCATCGGGCATCACATCATCCGCATCAGGACCGCCGTGGTCGCCCTTGGACGCAGAGGCGGAGGCGGTTGCGATCGCGGAAATCAGTTTCTCAAGCCGCGCTGCGTCGGTCATGTCGTCCCAGCGGACGGCGCTTGCCGCATCCTGGAAGGCGATGAGCTGTCCTTTGAAATCGCGTGTCTGCTTCGGATCAGCGCCGGCGAGCGTGATCGGGCAGACCGAATTCACCGGCCCCGTGCTATTAACCGTGCTGTTACCCGCGCTTTGCCCAGTGCTGTTCCCCGTGCCGTGGTCAGTGCTATGCCCAGTGCCGTGGCCATTGCTATGGCCGTGCGGCTTGGCCTGGCCGTCACCCTTCTCGACATTGAACGTGAAGGGCACGGTGATGACCTGCTCCTTCTCCGCTGTGCCGACGTTGAACTGCACCCAGCTCTTGTAGACGCCGGGCGCTTTGAAGTGGGCCTCGAAGTCCACCTTCGGGCCGCCCGTGCCGGTTTTGGTCGCAGCACTATGTTCAGTACCGTGAGCCGCGCCGTCAGAAGTACCGTGAGCCGCGCCGTCGGCAGTGCCATGTGCAGCACCTGCTTCGTGCGGGTGCGAGTGGACGAACTCTTTGCGGTCCTGGCTGATGATGACCAGATGCCCCATCGCGCCGAGGTACGGCTGCAAGTTCGTCACGGGCGTGCCGTCCTTGCTGAGGGTGTACGACATGTGCGTGGCCGCGCCGGTCTTGACGGGGCCGCCCGTGTCGAGTGTCGCCGTGTAACCGTCCACCGTCTTGGGCTTGTCGGCATCGATGGTCAGCGCCTGTGCCGCACGAGCAGCGCCTTCGACCGTGAACGGCACCTGCACGACCTGCTGCCCGACATTCGGCGGCGTGAAGTCGTTATAGAAAACAAACTCACCCGCCTCGGGGAAGGTGTAGGTCAACGTGAACGTGCCGTCGGGCTGAATCGCCGGGTGCTCGTGGGCGTACCACGCGAGGTCTTTGCTGACCATGAGCAGGTGCAGAAGTTTCTCATGCACCGTCTCGACTTTCGTGACGGTCAGGCCCGTGGGGTCTTTGATGGTGAAAACGATTGTCGCGGGCTCACCGACGACGATCTTGCCGCCGGTGACCTTCGCGTCGACTGTGAACTTTGCCGCAGCGCTCAGCAAGTCAATTTGCACTTTGCCCTTGGCGAACGCGGCCTTCGCGGCGGCGATGTCCTTGGTGTCCGCCGCACCGTGAATGGCGTCCATGTGCTCGGCAATGGCCTTGCCCGCGAGGTTGATCTCCTTGATCTTCGCGCGCTCCACGCCCGAGTCGGGCTTCAGCGCCATCGCGCCAAGTTTGCGAGCGATCACCGCAATCACATCCGCCTCATTGTGGGCGGTGTCGATGTCGTCCTTGTTCAGCGCGGCCTCGATCTCCGCAGCGCGATTTGCGATCTCGGCGACGGCCTTGGCGTACGTCTGTGGCATCTTCGTCTG
>JBBQKP010000265.1:0-4186 GCA_038326995.1 Tepidisphaerales bacterium | reverse complement strand
TATGTACGAGACGGCTTGCCGTACGTACGAGAGGCATTGCCGTATATACGAGAAGCCTTCCCGTAAATACAGAAAGTCTTGCCGTACGCAGTTCATTGTCTGTTGGTAATACGTCAGCCGTTTGCAACGGATCGCGTTTGTACAGACGTTTTGGGTGCCACGACTTGTATTCAAGTCGTGAAGCGCGCGAGCAGTTGAATCGGTGACATTTTTCGAGCGTATCACGACTTGCGTACTCACAAAGAGAACGGCTGGGCGTGCGGTTGGGCCGACGTCCCGGGCACGCTCTGGAGTACCAGAACGTGGCACCCGGTGTGAAATCCGCGCCCGGCGTTGGATGCCGCGACTTTAGTACATGTCGTGGCACCAGACAGCGTGAAATTCCGGCTTTCGCCTGAAGTGTTACCAATTTTCAAGAGCAAGAATTTTCGCCCTAGACCTCAACCGAGTTCAGTGCTGTGCCACCGGCAAAGGTCAGAACGGACCGGCAGATTTACTTGTGACGCAGCTCTAGTAAACCGGGTTGGTGGCTTCTTCGATGGTCTGAATGACCTGTCGGACGTGGAAGGGCTTTTTGAGGAAGCCGTCGTAGCCCAGTGCGGTCAGGCCCTTGGCCTCGGCCTCGGTGTACTTGCCCGAGAGCGCGATGACCTTGGTCAATTGCAGGTCGCTGCTTCGCTTGACCATCGCGATGATTTCCCTGGGATCAATGTCCTTGAGGTGCAGATCGACAAGGATGACGTGGGGGCGGAATCGCTCGGCGATCACACCCGCCTGGAAGCCGTTCTTGGCGACTTCGACTTCGTACTTGGCTTCGTCTTCGAGGATCTTTTCGATGACATCGACGATTTCATGCTCATCATCGACGATCATGACGCGTGTCGCGCCGGTCATGAGCCCATCGAGCGGCATGCCGTGGAGCTTCATGAATCGAATGAGCTGGTTCAGCGGGATGCGTCGGTCCTTCGAGCCGGGGATGCGATACCCCGAGAGCGCACCTGAATCGAACCATTTGCTGACGGTGCGCGGCGCGACGTTGCAGATCTTCGCGACTTCGCCTGTGGTCAGGACATCTTTTGCTTTGACGGTTGCCATGTTTCGACTACTTCCTAAATTCGAGGCCCGATTCGGCTCTTGGGTAAAGAGCAAGAGTCGACGCGGGCGGGTGCATTTGTTTCTCCCGACCTCCGGGCCGGTGACAACCATTCTTTCGACTATTCGATACCATGCCTGAAGTGATCGCGCAGATTTTGCGGGCATCCATCGATGATGCTGTATGAATAATCAGAATAATCTATCTATATTTACGAATCAAGGTAAATATCGGTCGTGCTCTCGGGTTTTGGAGGATTGAACCAGGCCGCCGTGCCAACGTGTTGCGCCACCCTGCGGCATGACGCCGAATCGGCTATAGTGACTTCATGAAGACCCACTTCAAACTTATGGCATCGGCGGCCGCGTTGGTGTCGATCTCGGTCGTCGTGCTGCTAAACATTTCAACAGCCAGCCAGGCCCGGCAGAATGCCGACCCCTCCACGCAGTCAATTTCCAACGAAAAACGCTTCATCCGATTTATCGATCAGCCCGACGGGTCTTCGACCCTCGAGACATCGATCATTCGCCTGCGTAAAGGGGATGTCACGGTCGACCTGATCGGCGCGATTCACATCGCAGATGCGCCCTATTTCGAGGGCCTGAACTCGCGGTTCAGGGACTATGACGCGATGCTGTATGAGATGGTCAAGCCGCGCCCGACTGCGCAAAGTGCGACGGGACCGACGACCGGACCAAGCACCGGACCAAGCACTGGACCGGCGACTGGCGAATTAACCGCCGTAAAACGTCCGAAGAAGCCCGCGAGAAGCCCTGATATGGCGATGCGGTCGGTAGGCATGTTGCAGTCGTTTATGAAAGACGCTTTGGGCCTGCGGTTTCAGCTCGACGAGGTCGATTATTCGCCGAACAACTTCGTTCACGCGGATTTGCTGAGCGATGAGTTCACTCGACGTTCTGCCGAGAGAGGCCAGGAGATGTGGAAGTTGCTGCTTCGCTCAATGACGGTGGACCCGAGCGACCCCGCTGTCCGTCGCGCCGCCGCTGCCGCGCCGGGGCCGATGGACATCGTGCGGGCATTGCAAGCGCCCGACCGACAGTCCCGTCTCAAGCGGCTGATGGGCAAGACAATGGAAAACGCCGACGAAATGCTCGACTCATTGAGCGGTCCCGAAGGTTCGGTCATTATTGACGACCGCAACGCGCGGGCACTGGAAGTTCTGACCATGGAAATGGAATCCGGCAAAAAAACACTGGCCGTGTTCTATGGCGCGGGTCACATGAAAAAGATGGAAGAAACCATGTTGCGCGACATGGGTTTCGTACCCGAAGGCGAGCCCGAATGGCTGATCGCCTGGACGATTCCCAAGCCTCTGCCCGAGCAGGACAAGAAGCAGTAATATAAAAACTCTGTTTTACGCTGTAGATACGATTCATCATCTTGTAACCCGAGCCCACGAAGTATGACCGCATCCTATCAAGTTCCTTCCGACACTTTTGACATCAGTAAAGTTCGAGATGTTCGACGACGTCACTCGCAAATCCTCACCGCATGGGCCGTGGTGTCGATGGTCGTGGGAGTGGTGATCTGGTCGGGGCAGAACAATGATCCGCAGACGCGATTTTTTGTGGCAGTGGGTACGCAATTCGTGATTTGGGGCGCGATCGACCTGATTTTCGGGCTGATCGGCTTGCAGCAGGCACGCACGGTCGACGCGATTCCAGTGAAGTCCAATCAAGCCACGGGCGAAATAGCTGACGCGAAAAAACTCGCCAAGACGCTCATCTTCAGCATGAAGCTCAACTGGATCTGGCTCGTCATCGGGCTCGCCCTGATCGTTTGGGGCGTATCGTCGAACATGAATAGCTCGCTGCTGGGCAATGGCGTAGGCGTCTTGGTGCAGGGCCTGTTTCTCTTTGTTTTTGACAAGCACTTTTACGCCAAGCTCGTCAAGGCGATGGGGTAACAAGCACCCTGCCCTCTAGCCGTCTACATTTCGTCACCACTTCTAATGAAGTCGTAGTCGGCCCTGCCGAAACTCTTGGCCGATTCGTGCATACTATTGTGGTATGAACCTCCGCAACCTGCCTACCATTGCCATCATGACACTCACCGCACTCGGAATCGGCCTTTCCTGCACCGTCGCTTCCGCAGACCCAAAAAGCTTTCCCGACCCCGCAGTCGATCTGCCCAAGCCCCTCGAGCCCGAGACGCGCAGCGTTGTGCTTGCGGGTGGGTGTTTCTGGTGCACTGAAGGCGTCTTCGAAGGCACGCCGGGCGTTATCGACGTCGTGAGCGGCTACGCGGGCGGGTCTGCAGAGTCTGCGAACTATCAGGCCGTGGGCGGCGGACGAACCACCCACGCCGAGGTCATCAAAGTGACCTACGATCCTCAAAAAGTCAGCTTCGGAACCCTGCTCAAGCTCTTTTTCTCCATCGCACACGACCCGACGACGCTGAATCGGCAAGGCCCGGATTCGGGCACGCAATATCGCTCCGCAATTTTTTACGAGAATGACGAGCAGCTCAATGTCGCCAAAGCGTATATCACGCAGCTCGATGCGGCCAAGGTGTATTCCTCGCCGATCGTTACGACGCTCGAGAAGCTCGATTCGTTCTACCTCGCCGAGCAGTACCATCAGGATTTCGTGCGGCTCAACCCCGATCACCCGTACATCGTGCAGCAGGCGCTGCCGAAAATTGCCAAGGCCCAAAAATTCGTCGAGACGATCAAGACCCCGACGACCCAGCCCAGCAATTAGATCACTCTTAAACTAGTTAAATTGCTTAGCCGGGCCGCTTGCGGCCCGGTTTGCTTTTATCTGATCAGACTATTTTAATTCTCATCACCAACTGCAATCAAAAGAACGCCGCGCCGACGTCATAGCCGCCTTCTTTTGACGGCCTGCAACTGACGACTCTGACGCGTGTCGATAGGCGAAGTGAATCGCCCGACACGACGACCCAATGGGTTGAGCCGGGCGAGAAGCGGCGTGATTCGTCATGGAAACCCAGGCCGTGAAGCGAGAGATCGACGACAGTCACCGACCCGCCGCGGCCTTGCCGGTCTGCCGAATCGGCCGACACCCAGCCCGGGATTTTTTGCTGCGCACGCGACGATCGGCGTCGGTC
>JBBQKP010000264.1:0-4214 GCA_038326995.1 Tepidisphaerales bacterium | reverse complement strand
CTCAGACACCGAAAAAGTCGATATCGTCGGCCCGGTGTGCGAGAGCGGCGACTATCTCGCGAAGGATCGAACGATGCCGCGAGTCGAACGCGGCGAGTTGCTCAGCGTCTTCACCGCCGGTGCGTATGGCATGTCGATGAGTAGCAACTACAACAACAGACCCAGGCCGGCCGAGGTGATCGTCGACGGATCAGACGTGAAGCTCGCGCGTCGTCGTGAGACGTTCGAAGACCTCGTCGGGCCGGAGCTGGATGTCGCACTCGACGCAGAGCGCGATGCCGTTGCGGTTTAGTGCTCTAGCCCGTCTCGAAATTTTGGTGATGAATGTTTTCGACGGCTCAGACGTCCGGTCGGTGTAGCGACTGCGCTCCCCAACGTCCTTCTTACGGGGCGTCCCGGCCGAAAATTGCTAAGAGATTATGTCCATAACAGCGGTTTCCTCATCGCGTTTTTGGCGTGTCGTGCCGCGGAGTCCAAACCAACAAGACAGGCACCAGACAGGCACCAGACAGGCACCAGACAGGCACAAGACAAACACAAGACTAGCCCAGATACACCACCGCGCCGGGCGCGATCGACATGACGGGCTTCTTCGCAACCAGCTGCGCCTGACTCGCTGCGAACAGTGGACTGATTTCGATCGTCGCGTCGACTTCGTTGTCTTGGGCCTTTCGCGGAACCTTCACGCCCGCGGCCTCGAGCCAACGCGCGAAGCGCCTCGTCTGGTCTTTTCGACTTGTAATCGGTGAATCTGCGCCGTCGGCATTCTTCACCGGGCTGAACTCCTCCGCACGGTCTGTCGTGTACACGATCGCGTTCTTCGCCAGCGGAATCGCATCGAAAACAAACTGCTCGAGCTTCACCGCGTTGGGCTTTTCGGGCTTGATCAGCGCTCCGTTTTCGTCAAGGACTGGCACCTTCTTCTCCGCACGATGCCACGGCAACCTAAGCTGCCCGCCCGCGTTGAGTCGCTCGATGAAACTGACGCGCAGTGCGTGAATCGCGATCGAGCCGGCGTTGAACTTGAGCGAGCCGTCGGCGTTGGTTTCCCGGGCGAGGCTTTCGGGAAGATCGCTGTACTCGATGACCTGCGTCACGCCGTCGCCGACGCAGAAGTTGCCGACCTTTTCCAACGGCCCGGCCTTGGCGATGGTCTTGCTGCTCATCTCACTGCCCGAAAGATCGTGAAGCCCCAGGAAGAGCGGATCGATGGTGTGGACGATGGGGTTATCGACTTGGAAGTAGGAAAGATGTTCGACGCCGCGCTGCTTCATGTCCGCGAGTGCGCCGCTTTTGTGGAGCGCACGCAGGCTTCCGCCGTGCCCGTCTGCGGAAAGGACGAGTTCGTCCTTCGCCTGCAGGAGCATTTCTCCATCGAATGAAAACGCCGGCATCGCACCTTGCGCAAAGAAAAACACGTCGGCCGCGGGATAGCCGAAGTAATTGTGCTGCTTCATGAAGTCGCGCGTGCGGCCGTCGTTCGCGTCGCTGGTCATGATGTACCACGGGATCGATTTCGCAATCCCCGCGCTCGCCACCTTCGACCACGCCAGAAGCTGCTCCGCGAACACCTGAAACAGCGGCTTGTTTTTGATCGGCGTGACGGGAAATTCGCCCTTGGGTCCGTCGTAGCCCAGCCGCGTGCCCTGCCCGCCCGCGACTAAAAACGCCCCGACCTTGCCCGTTTTCAGCAGCGCGATCCCCCTGTCATAGGCGGCCTGATATTCCGAACTGTCAGACTCGCGCGGCAAGGCCATCACGGGCTCGATCTTCGTCGGCATCGCAACTATCGCCTTCGCCTTCACCTGCGTCGTCACCAGTTCCTGTATGTACTTCAAGTCCAGAGCCTGAACCTGGGAAGCGAGCTTCGCCTTGCCTGCCGCATCAAGTTGGTCGTAAAAACGCAAGACCGAAAGCTGACCGATACTGCCCAGACTGCTTCGAAGTGAATTGATATCCATAGAACGCGAATTGAAACGCCCGAGATGATTTGGTCAAACCCGCACGCACGTTCGACAGACATTTTTACGAAGCGCTATAGATGTTGAAACATTTCAGCCGAATGCAGCGACGCGTTTGGGGCGCGTCGCTCGATCGCCGCTGTGGTGGTCCAGCAATTCGAATTAAAAGAGCCGCGAACGAACTACGCGGTCTGCTCTCCCTGTGACAGCGGATTCCTCGCCGCGGTGGTTGCCGATCGCGTCCGACACACAAGAATTACAAAACCAGCACAGGACAGAGTGATGTGCCACCGACAAGCGTCAGAATTGATCCGTGAATTTAATTTTCGCTCAGCATTCGTCTGGCGCGAGTCTGACATCGATTTATTTGAGCGATCCCTCGCCGGGCGGAATCTCGGCCTCGGGTTCGGGCTCGACCATGTCTTGCGCGAGCCGCGTCATGAAGAAGCTCATTTCGTACTCCGCAACGGCCGCGGGGATTCCGTCGCGCAGGTCGTATTGATGCGTGTGGTCTTCGCTGTGATCGTCGCCGCGTTTCTCGCCTTCGGTGATGATGTGGTGCTCGAACGTGACGGCGTCTTCATGGCTTTGCACGACCAGCAACTCGCCCCACCGCCAGGCAAGGTGAACGCGGAGCGAAAGCTGATTGCCCCAGGTCGTCACGCGGTGGACGATGTGCGCGCTGGTCAATAGTTTGACGACATTTTCGATCGAAGGCAGGACGGCATTCTGCATGAACGACTGGTAGTTCTCATTGAACTCCTGTTGCCTTGCGACGGCCTCTCGCTCGGCGGAGAGTTTTTCGCTCGGGACATCTGCGTAAGGCTTGAGCCGGGCGATCAGCCACTTGTTGAAATTCTTGTCGAACATGTCGAGAGATGATACGGGCGAACGGCGCGAGACGATAGGCGAATTGCGGCGTGTGTCGCGGTTCAAACCTACGTGAGCAAGTTCACTGTAACGTTGCACTTTCCACTAACCATCCGGGCCTTTATGATGGAACGTGCATGTCACTCCGCGTTTACAATACGTTGTCACGTCAGAAAGAAGCGTTCGAGCCGGTCAAGCCCGGGAAGGTCGGCATTTATCTTTGCGGGCCGACGGTCTACAAGCCGCCTCACATCGGGCATATGGTCGGCCCGGTGATTTTCGACACGATCAAGCGGTACTTGCAGTATCGCGGGTACGAGGTGACGTGGGTGGTGAACATCACGGACGTGGACGACAAGCTGATCGCAGTGGCGAAGGAGCGAAACAGCACGATGGAGGAAGTCGCACAGACGCACACGCGGCAATACGCCGAGGCGCTGAAGTCGCTCAATGTGACGGGCATCGATCGGATGCCCAAGGCAAGCCAGCACATGCCCGAGATCATCGCGATGTGTCAGTCGCTGATCTCAGGCGGGCACGCGTACGAGGCTTCGGGCAACGTGTGGTTCTCGGTCGAAAGCGATCGCGAGTACGGCAAGCTTTCGCGTCGCAAAACCGAGGAAAGCGAATCGGGCACGCGCGACATGCAGGGCTCTGGCAAGCGCAGCAGCGCCGATTTCGCGCTGTGGAAAAGTGCGAAGCAGGGCGAGCCGTTCTGGCCGAGTCCGTGGGGTCCGGGCAGGCCGGGCTGGCACATCGAATGCTCTGCGATGAGCGGCAAATATCTGGGCGAGTCGTTCGACATTCACGGCGGGGGTTTGGATTTGCTCTTCCCTCACCACGAGAACGAATTGGCGCAAAGCGAATGCTGCAACAGCAGGCCGTTCGTGAAGTATTGGCTGCACAACGGCCTGACGCGGATGAAGACCAAGGCCGCGGGTAGTGAATACGACAAAATCAGCGGCAGCGTTCTGACGCTTCCGGGCAATGAAAAACTGCTGGCGAGTGTTGCGGTCGATAAACTCCTGGCCGAGCACGGCGCAGAAGTGTTGCGATATCTCCTGCTCAGCACGCACTACCGATCGCCGATCGATTTCAGCGAAATGGCGCTGGAAGGCGCGACCAAGGCGCTCGGTGCGTTCGAGCGATTCTTTGAACGCGTCGAGCGAATGGGTAAACCGCCCGGCGACCCGGGGCAAGGGCAAGAACAAGCTCAAGATCAGGATTTGGAGTCGGGAGCGCGGACTCTTTTCGACGGCCCGCACTCGACGTTCGCCAGGGATGCACTTTCGCTGAAGATGAAGTGGGTGGAGATGATGGACGACGACTTCAACACGGCCGGTGCGATCGCGTCGATGCACGAAATGGTCAGTCTGTCGAACG
>JBBQKP010000263.1:0-4252 GCA_038326995.1 Tepidisphaerales bacterium | reverse complement strand
CCAACTGCTCTGGTCACGCATAAGATTGCTCATCGAATGTTCTCCACCATCCCCGACATCCTCGCCGACCTTCGTGCGGGGAAGATGATCGTGCTGGTGGACGATGAGGACCGCGAAAACGAGGGCGATCTCGTTATTCCTGCAGAAACCTGCACACCCGACGCGATCAACTTCATGCTGCGGTTCGGTCGTGGCGTGCCGTTCATACCCACGACGGGCAAACGCCTTGACGAGCTGGGCATCCCGACAATGACGACGCGAAACACCGCCCGGCATGGAACGGCCATGCACGAGACGGTCGACGCGACCACCGCCGGAACCTCCACGGGCGTCTCCGCGTTCGACCGCTGGTCGACCGCCAAAGTCTTCGTCGATGATGCCGCCACGCCCTCGCATCTCGCCAGGCCGGGCCATGTGATTCCCATTCGCGCCAGTGACGGCGGCGTTCTCGTGCGCGCCGGTCACACCGAGGCGATCGTCGATCTCTGCACGCTCGCAGGCTTCAAGCCCGCGGGCGTCGGCTGCGAAATCATCGGCGACGACGGGGCGATGATGCGCCGGGCCGATCTCGAAATATTCTGCGCTACGCATGGCCTGAAAATTTGCACCATCGCCGACCTCATCGCCCATCGCCTGCGGTCAGAACAGCTCGTGCGGCGCATCGAAGAAATGCCGCTTCCCACGAGCTGGGGCATGTTCGATCTCGTCGCGTATCAGTCCAGCACCGACCGCGCAAGTGCCGACCGCGAGCCGCACCTCGCACTCTGCCTGGGCGGCGTGGGCAAGCGCGATACACTCGGCCAGCCGATCATTCACGAAGAGCCTGTCCTTGTTCGCGTGCACAGCGAATGCCTGACGGGCGACGTGTTCGGATCATTGCGGTGCGATTGCGGCCCACAACTTGATCTGGCGATGACGCAAATTGTGCAGGCCGGGAAGGGGGCCTTGGTCTACCTCAGGCAGGAAGGTCGCGGCATCGGGCTTCGCAATAAACTCGCCGCCTACAAGCTTCAGGATCAGGGCCTTGATACCGCCCAGGCCAACCTCAAGCTCGGCCTGCCCGTCGATAAACGTGACTACGGCATTGGCAGCCAAATCATTCGAGATCTAGGTTTGCGTAAGCTTCGCATCATGACCAACAACCCGAAAAAAGTTTACGGCCTGGACGGATTCGGTCTGCAGATCGTCGAAGAAGTCCCCGTCGTCATTGCTTCCAACCCATTCAACGAAAAATACCTCCACACCAAGCGAACGCTGATGGGCCACAAGCTTTAGGCGTGTGCGAATGGATCGTTTGTGCCGACTATTTTTTTTCCGCGAACCACTTTTTTCGCCACTCCGGCAACTGGCTCGGCATGATGTCCTTCCACAGGCCTCGCTTTGAACTCCGGGCCTCGTTCTCGCTCCGCTCGAATTGACGCCAGAGTCGATGTTTGTATGGCCTGTACGCAAAAGCATTGCCGCTTGTGACGAGTGTTTGGTTCAGCAATTCGCTGTCGGAGACGTAGAGGTAAGCGAGAAGCCGATCGTATCTGTCTCGCTGAGCGACCTCATCGAGTCTGACGACGATCCGCTTGCCGGTCGTGCGTTGACGAAGCGCGGCGGTTGCTTCTGCTCCCCAATACTCGCCGGTTTCAGGTGTGTCGATGCCGAGAAGTCTCACGCGCTGCACAGTGCGTCCGTCGATTCGCAGATCGAGCGTGTCGCCGTCGATGACGCGATCCACCTCAAAACTTCGGCCGTCGAAGGTGCGCCAGTCTCGCGTTGCGTCGCGCGTGCCAACGCCAAGGCAACTCAGCGCGGAGGTGATAAGCAGCAAAAGAAGGATCGCGAAAATCACCGGCCGTTGTCGCGGCAATCGCAGTGCGCCCAAGCGATTAGGCCCCTTGGTCATGACTAGGTCGCCCCGCCAAGCTCAAACGCGTCGTGCACGAGTTGCAGCGCGCGATGCCCGTCTTCACGGTCGATGATGCAACTGATTTTGATCTCGCTGGTGGTGATGTTCTGAATGTTGATTTTTGCGTCCGCCAGTGCCCTGAACATCCGCTGTGCGACGCCCGTGTGGGTGCGCATGCCCACGCCCACGACGCTGACCTTGCAGAGATCGCCCTGATAGGTCGCGCGCGTTTTGGCGTCGCCGATTTGCTTGAGCAGTGCTTCGACGACAGGGCGGATGTCGGCAAGGTCGCCGTGCTCGACGGTGAATGAGACGTCGGCCGTGTGGTCGTCGTTGACGGTCTGAATGATGTCATCGACGACGATGTTCGCCGCGGCGATGTCGCTGAAGATCGTCGCGGCGATGCCCGGCTGATCGGGCACTGCTTTCACCGCGACGCGAATCAAATCTTTTTTCAAGGCCGCACCCGAAACAACGATCTCTTCCATATTCAAACTCTCCGCCACGATCCACGTTCCCGTGGTGTGGTTCTGACTGTTTCTCACGTGCAAAGGCACTTTATATTTCTTCGCGAACTCGACTGCGCGGGTTTGAAGCACGCTCGCACCCAGGCCCGAAAGTTCGAGCATTTCGTCGTAGCTGATCCGCTCGATCTTACGCGCGTTTTTCACGATGCGCGGGTCGGCCGTGAAGATGCCGTCCACATCGGTGAAGTTTTCACACACCTCCGCGCCAAGCACCGCGCCTAGCGCCACCAGCGTCGCATTACTCCCGCCGCGGCCCAGCGTGGTCGCATCACCATCCGCCGTCACGCCCTGAAAGCCCGCGACGATGACGATTTTTCCGGCTTTGAGCTGATCCTGAATGCGATGCTGATTGATCGACTGAATGCGCGCCTTGGAGAACGCCGCGTCGGTCATCAGGCCGATCTGTCCGCCGGTGAAGCTGATGGCCTCTTGTCCCTGTGCGTGGAGAGCCATTGCGAAAAGGGCGATCGTCTGCTGCTCGCCCGTCGCAAGAAGCTGGTCCATCTCGCGCTTCGGCGGTGCGACATCCCGGCCGCCGAATGTGCAGACTTTTTTCGCCAGTTCGATCAGATCATCGGTCGTATCGCCCATCGCGCTCACGACAATCACGACCTCATTGCCGAGCGCGCGTTCACGAATGGCACGCGTCGCGGCGATGTGGATTCGCTCGGGCGTCGCGACACTGGAGCCGCCGAATTTTTGAACGATGAGGGCCATACCGGTTGGGAAGCAGGTTATAGCGGCGCATCATCCGTTTAGAAACAGCTTCATCAGATCATGGCCGTGCTCGATCGCTCGGCCGCGTTTGGCGTCGAGTTCGTTGTAGCTGAGCCCGCTCGGCTGAATGGTAGAACCCGTCATCGCCCACAGCGTCGGTTCGTAGCCGTGCTTGCGTGTGGCAATGTTCGTCGGGTGGTCGGGCAGCACCATGAGTCGCCAGTCAGGCATTCCTTGCAGCTTCTTCAAAACCGGCGCGACGACGTGCTCGTCGATCGCTTCGATGCTGGCGATTTTCGTCTTCCAGTCTGCCTGATGGCTTGCCTCGTCCGGCGCTTCGACGTGCGACACAACGATGTCGAACTTGTCGATCGCGTCGCAGGTCGTGACGCCTTGAGCGGCATAATCTGTGTCATGAAAACTCGTCATGCCGGGCGATTCAATTGATTGCCAGCCCAAGAGCGCCGCGATGCCGCGAAGGAGATCGACGCCCGTGATCATCGCGCCTTTGGCTACGCCGAACTTTTCAAGGAAGGTTGGAATCGCCGGCGGGTGGCCCTGGCCCCAGAGCCAGACCTGCGTCGCTTCATTCTTACCCGCGGCACGACGAGCGGTGTTGATCGGATGATTGTCGAACACGCGAACAGACTGCCTCATGATCGACAGCAACTGATCGCTGCCAACGCCCGCGGGAAGGTGGCTGACAAGCGGCTGATTGGGAATCTCGTGAGGCGGAAATGTTTTGAGCGCGAAGTCGTCACTGCCGCGATAGACCAGAAGATTGCGATACGACACGCCTGGGTAGAATTGCGCTCCAGGATACTGCACGGATTTCGCAAGATCCGAAAGCAGCTTGCGTGCCTCGCCGTCGCTGATCCCGCCGACGGAGTGGTCGATCATCAGGCCGTCTCGCGTCGTGACTAAGTTGCAGCGAAAGACCCAATCGCTTGCTCGAAGCAAAATATTCTGCGCCGCGGCTTCGAGCGGCGCGCGGCCCGTGTGGTAGACGGCCGGGTCGTAACCCAGAAGTGACATCGTCGCCACGTCCGACCCGGACTCAAACCCCTGGGGAACCGTCCGCGCCGTACCGATCTGGCCGTGCTGCGCGACC
>JBBQKP010000262.1:0-4279 GCA_038326995.1 Tepidisphaerales bacterium | reverse complement strand
AGGAGTTCACGATGTGGATTCGCTTTAGGCCCGTCCGGCGGACACTTTGTCGCTTCACGAGTAGAAGACTCTTTAGGGAGATTCAGCTGGAGAATGTCCTGCCGGACGGGCCAGAAACGCTGCCAGGACGCGGCGGTGACGAATCGTAATGTGCGTGCGATGAATTTCAGGAGACAGCGAGTTCTTCGAGTGCTTTTGCGAGCGGCTGAAGTGGTTCACGAGTTCAAGAAGCGCCTTACTTCTTGACCGGCTCTTTTCGGCCGACGTACACCCGCGTGAGGCTTAGGACGCGCAATCGTCGGCAAAGTCGTTGCACCCAACCACCGCAACCTCTGCGACCACCTGATAGGTGGGTCATATAAGTTGTGAACCACGCCGCCGCTACCATCGCGTGTTTTAGCTTCTACAATAACGCTATGAGTCAACAGGAAATTCCCGCTTCAGACATGCCCAATGCGGCAGGATCGAAGGAGTTGATGACCGAGGCCCTCGCGCTGGCGGAGGCGTTGGTCGAATCGCTCTACGCGCTTCCAGAAGGCGATCTGGTCGGGCGAATCATCACCAATGCGATGAAGCTGCTGCGCGACGAGACCAACCGCGGCGACGTGAAGCTGATCGACATAAGCCTGGCCGAGCTTCGATACGCACTGAAGATTTTCGCGCCCTATCGCGAGATCCGAAAGATCAGCGTCTTTGGAAGCGCACGCACGGACCCGGCCGCCACTGACTACGTCGCGGCCGTCGAGTTCGGCCAGAAAATGGCGCAGCGCGGGTGGATGGTCACCACCGGCGCGGGCGGCGGAATCATGGCGGCGGCGCATGGTGGGGCGGGGGCTGAGCCGTCCTTCGGCCTGGCGATTCGACTGCCCTTCGAACAGGAAACCAACCGATACATCGCCAACGATCCCAAGCTCATCAACTTCAACTATTTCTTCACACGCAAGCTGATGTTCATGCGAACCAGCCACGCCATCGCCCTCTTCCCCGGCGGGTTCGGCACGCTCGACGAAGGATTCGAGGCGCTCACACTCATCCAGACCGGCAAAAGCCCGCCCGTCCCCATCGTCATGCTCGACAAGCCGGGCGGGCAATACTGGACGCAGTGGCAAGCCTACGTGCAGTCGCAGCTACTCGATCGCGGCCTCATCAGCCCCAGCGACCTCAAGCTCTACAAAATCGTCGAGACCATCGACGAGGCCGTCGAAGAAGTCTGCACGTTCTACAAAAATTTCCACTCCATGCGCTACGTCAAGGGCAAGTGCGTTTTGCGGCTGCTCAAAGCCCCGTCGGCCGAGCTTCTCGACCAGCTCAATGTCCGCTTCGCAAGACTGCTGACCGAGGGCACATTCGAATCGGGCCCGGCCTTCAAGGTCGAACACGACGAGCACGCACTCATCGAACTCCCCCGGCTCTACTTCAGCTTTAACCGACGCGATTTGGGCGGCCTGCGCGAGCTGATCGACGCGCTGAACGCCGCGGTGTGATATGACTTTCTTCTGAAGCCCGTCCGGCAGGACATTGTTTTTCTGTCGGTATGCGGGTGATCGTCAGCACAGTGATGCGAGCGTCTTTGCCCTTTGGGCGAACTCGGCGTCGCTCAGCACCCAGCGGCCTTGTGAATTGACGGGCGTCTTCAGCGGCACCCAGCTCTTGCAGCCGGCGTAATCGGGCGTGTTTTGTAATTCAACAGGTTGATCGAATTCCCACACCCGAAGCAATACAACATATAGCGGATTCGTCGGCCGATATGAGAATCGCATATCAATAAGGGGCTTCGCATAAATGTGCTGATCATCAATCGCTTCTATGGAGGGCCTGGATTTGACTTCGATGATCCGCGCGACAGTCGCACCGGCCCGGACGTGAACGATCTGCGGCTCGGCCGAGATGTGCGTCAGCAGATCGTGGTAAGCGGGTTTGACCTGCGCGGGCGATTGGTGAAGGAATGTGGGGAAGAAGACGAAAGAGCGGTGTTCGAGCTCGAACTCGCCGCCTGATTCATGAATTCCACCTTTTCGCAGGATGAGAATCTGCACGCCGCGGGCCAGGGCAGTGATGGTGCTGTCCCATTCTTTAAGTGCGACGTGAGAGGTGGGAGGAATCGCGGGCATGGGCCACTGAGTCTATCGAATTCCGGGCTATCGGCCACGGCGGAGTTGCGTACACTAACCGGGTCGATGAGCAGCAACCCACCTTCCTCACCCGGGTCATCACTGGGCTCGTCACTGGGCTCGTCAAATGGCTCGTCACTGGGCTCGTCAAATGGCTCGTCAAATGGTCAGAAGCCGAGCCAGGGGTCTAATGAGGGGTCTTATGAGGGGTCTAGTTATGGGATTCGTGCCTTTGCGGCGTCGAGCGATCTGGCGGAGACGAATGCGGCCATCAGCGATGTGATTTCACAGATGGAAGATCAGGCCGACGCCATCGACCTGCTCGCGGTTTTTTTCACGGAGCATTTTGTTGAAGATGCGCAAGAGTTGTCGAAGCGGCTTCGCGGGGCATTGTCGCCGCGTTGCATGATCGGGTGCAGTTCGGGCGGGGTGATTGGGCCGGGGAATAGTGAGGCAAAGCAGGTGCATGATTTGACGGGTGTTGATCAAGGAAATGTTATGGGCGCTGCTCCGGGCATCGCGGTGATTGCGATGCGCTTGCCGGGCGTGGAAGCGATTCCGATTCGCATCGAAGCGGATTTGTTCGAGGCGCTATTGGATGACGATGAGTTGATCGCGAGTCGGCTGGAGATTGATCAGGACACGCGTGCGATTGTGACGCTTGCGGACCCGTTTACGACGCCGCTGAATGAGATGCTGATGGTGATGAACAAATCGAGAGGCGGTGGCAGGATCACACCCGTCATCGGCGGGCTGGCGAGTGCGGGGACTCGGTTCGGCAGCAATCGGCTGTTGATCGATGATGAGATGACGAGTGATGGATTGGTGGCGGTGGTGCTGTCGGGGCCGATGGTGGTGGATACGGTGGTGAGTCAGGGGTGTCGCCCGATCGGCAAGCCGATGATCATCACCAGGGGCAGGGGAAACGTGATCGAACAGCTCGGCGGACGTCAGGCGCTGGCGGTGTTGCGAGAGACGGTCGAGGCGATGACGCCCGAGCAGCAAAAGCTGCTGGGCCAGGGCATGATGCTGGGCATCGCGATGAGTGAATACAAGGACACATTCGGCATCGGCGATTTCCTCGTGCGGGGCGTGCTGGGTGTCGACCCCAAGACCGGCGCGGTGGGCGTGGCGGATCGTATCCGCGTCGGGCAAACTGTTCAGTTTCAAGTGCGCGACGCGCACACGGCCCACGAGGAAATGTGTCACCTGCTCAATAAGGAGCGGCAAAATCCGCCCGGGGCGGCGCTCTTGTTCAACTGCAACGGCAGGGGAAAGAAGCTGTTTGCGGAGGTGGATCACGAGAGGAATCTTTTCCAGGCCGCACTGCCGACGACCGCGTTCGCCGGATTCTTTGCCGCCGGCGAGATCGGGCCCGTGGGTTCGAACAATTACATTCACGGACATACACTGGCGATGGCGCTGTTCAGGAGTGGCGGTCAGACCGAAATTAGTGCAGATTAGTGATGCGCCGCGTTCGACTATCCAGGCAAGAATCACTGACCAGTACCTTTTCTTCTCATGCTTCGCTTCCACAAATTTCATCAGGATCTTTTCGGCCCCGTTCCCGCACGCGAGGCGTACAACAAGCCCGGCCCGGGCAAGGGCTGGCCCGAGGAGTGCCCGCCCATTCGCGCGGCCAACAGTTTCGGATTCGACATCCTCGCGAATTTCGACATCACCTTCACGTTCGCACGCGGCAAGTGGTCGGCGTTGCCCGACAATACCGTCGAGTCGGATTTCAACTATTCTGGTGATGACACCGGTGATGATGAGGTCGACGATGCGGGCGACGATGCGGGTGCTGAGTCTGGTGATATATCTGACGAAGGATCGCCCTTGTTTCAGCAGTACGCATGGTTCTGGGAGAAGGGCCAGAAGCTGCCGCACCAGATCAGCGACAACGTCTACGAAGTCATCAAGCATCAGGTAAAGATCAGCAGCTTTCTTTATCTGCAGACCGACCCCAACGAGCTGCTGATCGTCGGCGAGCTTCCCAATCAGCGCAAGAGCTGGCGAGCGGTCAGTGCGCTGATCGACACCGACTGGTACCCGGCCAGCTACCCGTGGCATGCCGTCATCGAGCTCGACCCAAAGGCGAAGAGCATCACGATCGAAAAAGGCGAGCCGATCGCGCGGCTGCTTCCGGTTCGGCGTGACACCTACTT
>JBBQKP010000261.1:0-4280 GCA_038326995.1 Tepidisphaerales bacterium | reverse complement strand
TGCCGCACGCCGCTGTTGGCACTCACGCCCCCGCCGATGATGAGCGATTTGCTTCCGGTTCGGCGCATTGCACGTGACAGTTTTTCGATGATGACATCGACACACGCCGCCTGAAACGACGCTGCGATGTCGGCGAGTTCCGCTTCGTTTCGAAAACGGTCCTTATTCGGTTTGTTATCGTAACCAAACAGGTGATAACGCACGGCCGTCTTAAGTCCGCTGAATGAAAAATCGAGCGAGTCCCTCGATAGAAGTGAACGCGGAAATTTTACCGCTCGCGGATTGCCGGTCTTCGCGAGCTTGTCCAGGATCGGCCCGCCCGGATAACCCAGGCCCAGCATCGCCGCGACTTTGTCGTACGCCTCGCCGACCGCGTCGTCGATCGTCCCGCCCAGTCGCGTGATGTCGGTCCAGCTTTTGATCAGATACATCGCGGTGTGGCCACCCGAGCAGACCATACCGACGGCGGGGAACTCGATCTGTTTTTCACTGTCGAGCAGAACGGAATACAGGTGCGCCCGCACATGATCCACGCCCACCAGCGGCTTGCCTAGCGTCCACGCCAGCGCCTTGGCGGCCGTCACTCCAATCAGCAGCGACCCGATCAGGCCGGGCTTTTGCGCGACCGCGATCGCGTCGATATCGTCCAGCGTTTTGCCCGCTTGTTTCAAGCATGTTTCCAAGACGGGCAGAATGTTTTCGATGTGTGCACGCGACGCGATTTCCGGCACGACGCCGCGATACACCGCGTGCAGATGATCCTGAGTCGCAATCGTGCTGCTCAGCACGCGCCTGCCATCCACCACGACCGCCGCGGCGGTTTCGTCGCACGTCGATTCAATGCCCAGGATGCAGGTCGAGTGCGATGGGTGGTGAGGCGAGTGATAAGGTGAAAGTGAAGACACGAAAGAGTTGGGCGATTAACTTTTTAAGATTCTCGGATTCTGAGAACAGATCCCATTGCTCTTTTACCCCTAAAACTTTGGGTGATTCTGCACGCGATGTAACGCACAGATCAGAGACCTGTGCCAGCATTAGATTGCCGGTGGCACCGGTCTCCGACCGGTGTCCGGTCTATCTGAGTAGATGGCCGGGTGCTCACGTGACACAGGGCGGAGTACCGGCCTGTGGCACCCTGAAACACTTTGATTGCATTCGGCTATAGTGCTAACCCAAATGACCCTAACTCTCTTTACGCCTGTGCTGCGTCTTTCGCTTGTCGCGCGATTTGCTGCGTGAGGCGCGCTTGTCTTTGCCGGTCGCATTGTTGAAATCTCGCGGCTTGCCCGACGCGTTTTGCTGGTGCTGACCTTTTTGCAGAGGCGCACCACTCATGCCGCGACTGGTGATGTCGAGAACGCGGATGTTGAGTTCGCGCCGTGCGAGATCGACGGCCGTGATCTGCACGCGTGCGATGTCGCCGACGTGGATTCGCCTGCCCGTACGCCTGCCGCGAATGACGCCGCCCTGCACGTCGACTTCCCACCATTCATCGAGCAGCTCTGGAAATTTCACGAGTCCTTCGATTTGCCAGGGCTGAATCTGAATGAAGAGACCAAAGCCGACGATGCCGGTGACGACTCCCGGATATTCCTCGCCGATGTGCTTCTCCAGCAGATGCAGCGTCTTGACCTGTCGAAGCTCGCGCTCCGCCGCCTCGCTGCGACGCTCGGTGAAGCTGAGCTGTTTGCCCAGCGTCGTGAGCGCTTCGAAACTCGGCACGTTGCTCTTGAGCGATGTGCCCAGCGCGCGGGCGAGTTCATTGAAACCCGCGGCCGGTGAGTTGACCGCCGCAAAGCACGCGTCGAGCAAACGGTGGATCGTCAGATCGGCGTAGCGACGGATCGGCGAGGTGAAGTGTGCGTAGTGCTTGCTGGCCAGCGCGAAGTGGCCGATTTCGTCGGGCGAATACACCGCGCGCGCCAGGCTTCGAAGCACGGCCATGTTGATCGCAAACGCCTCGGGCTTGCCCTTGGCGCCCGACAGTAATTTCTGCAGATCCTGACGCGACGGCTCGGTCGGAATCTTGTGGCCCGCGACCATCACGAACTTGCTGAGCCGCTTGCCCGCGTCGGGGTCGGGCTCGGGGTGCGTTCGGCGAAGGGCCGGGAGATCGAGCTTCTGGAACAATCGCGCGACGGCCTCGTTGGCCTCGACCATGAACATTTCGATGAGCGTATGCGTGAAGCTGTCGTCTTCGGGCACCGCGTCGATCACTTGCCCGCGGTCATCGAGCACGAGCTGTATGGCCGGAAGATCAAGCACGAGCTGCCCGTCCTGCTGACGCCTTTTCTGCATTCGCCTGGCGAGCGTGTTCATTTGTCGGACGAGTTCAACGACTTCGGGCTCGTAGTCGCCGATGGTTTTGTCGCCGTCGGGATGGGGAATTTTTTCCGCGCCGTCGATGATCGCCTGTGCTTCGCGATATCGAAGCCGCTTTCGGCTTTTGATGATCGCGTTTGCGAAACGTGTTTTGACGGGTCGCGCGTCTTTATCGAGCGTAATCAACGCCGTCTTCACCAGACGCGGCACGCCTTCCTGAAGCGAGCACACGCCGTTGCTGAGCACTTCGGGCAGCATCGGAATGACGTGGCCCGGGAAGTACGTGCTGTTGCCTCGGGCGCGGGCTTCCTCGTCGAGGGCCGAGCCTGCGGGGACGAAGAATGAAACGTCGGCGATGTGGACCGCCAGCTCGACCATGCCGTCGTCCAGTTGTCGAAGCGAGATCGCGTCGTCGTAATCTTTGGCGTCGTCGGGGTCGATGGTCGCGACGATTTCGCCCGTAAGATCCAGGCGGCGAGCGCGTTCGGTTTCAGGATCAAACCGCTGCACGGCACTCGAGGCCTGATTCTTGACCTCTTCAGGAAACTCTCCCGGCAAGCCGTGGCCGACGATGACGGATTTCAATTCGACGTCGCTATCGCCGGGCCGGCCCAGTGCTTCGACGATCACGCCGGTTGCGGGTTCGTCGATGTCGCGAGGGAATTGTGTGACCTCGACAATGACCTTCGTGCCGGGCGCGAGATACAGCCCCGCCGCGTCTGGCGTATTGATCGGAAGCTTGAAGACGTTGCCGTCGGGAAGAACAGTCCAGGTGTTTTTATCCTTGATCAGAACGCCGGCAAATTTCGTGTGCTTACGCTCGACGATTTCGACGATTCGCCCCTCTGCCTGAGGCTTGCCGTCGCGCTCGCTTCGGCGCGTGATGCGGCACTTCACAGAGTCGCCGCTATTGGCACCGGCGTCGTTCGCATTCTCGGCGATGAAAAGTTCGTCGTAATCGTATTCGTGGTCACCCGCAGGTGCGGTGACAAAACCAAAGCCACGCCTGGTGGCCTTGTACATGCCGATGAATACATCTCGCACGGGGATATTCTCTGTCGAGTTTCCTCCGGAGGAATTTTTGTCCCCGGAAAGATTTATGCCCGTGGAATTTTTGTCTTTGGTCGTTTCGTTCAATGGAGCGTTCGTTTCAGCTAAGGGATTTTGTTTATCTGCCGCGAGGCTGGTGGTGATCGTACCGCGCCGGGCGTAAGTGAGTAAGTTGTTTTCGAGAAGTTCGCGCAGGGCTTCTTTAAAGCCGCCGTAGACGTCTTCGCCGTGAAGATCGAGATCGCGGGCGAGCTGCCTGGGCCGCAAAGGCCTGTAGCGGTCGCTTCGCACGTGATCGAGAATGAGTTGTCTGGTCCGGTCAGGGTTGTCGATTGCCATCAAATATCAGAGTGTACGTATCGTTTCTATTTTTGCAGCCGGCTCTGTTGCTATAAAGCGGCGGCGGTTCAGGATGGCCCGACGAAATCATCGCGCAATCAAACAGTCTGTCAGATTTATCGGCTCAATACGCCTCGGAGTCAAGCGATAGGCGATTCTCGCACTTTTCAAATCCGGTCTTTGGCCCTTCCGTCGGGACATGGCAGTGTCCTGAGCAAGTACGTGTTACAGAAAGAGAATGTCCTGCCGGACGGGCCGGAGTTGAAGCCCGATAGGAGTTTTTTGCGGCTGAATCATCGATTCGACCGTTGGCGGTCTTGCCGATACTGATGCCGTAACATTTTGAATCATTACGGGTGCGCGGTCGCGAGCGAGCGTGTGCCTACGTGCGCGGTAGGCGAATCGTTACTTTGTTATTGGAAGCCTACTCCGGCTTTTGCAGCAATCTCGCGAACGCGGGAGAGACCAACACAGAGATCGGCAGAAATGAGACCTCAACCCTAAGCCTCGTCGTGTAGGTGGAGAGACGGGCCAGCACGTAATCTAGATCTGCAGCGCCCCGGAGCCGA
>JBBQKP010000260.1:0-4316 GCA_038326995.1 Tepidisphaerales bacterium | reverse complement strand
GGTGGCGGATGGGGGCAGGGTGATCGGGTCGGTGATGACGCCGTTCTCGCTTCGTTTGACCTTCTCCACTTCGCGTGCCTGTTCGGCGATCGGCAGATTCTTGTGAATGATCCCGATGCCGCCTTCTTGTGCCAAAGCGATCGCGAGCTGCGACTCCGTGACGGTATCCATCGGTGCACTGATCAGCGGAATATTAAGTTCAATTTTTCGGGTGAGCCTGGTCCGCGTGTCGGCGTCTGAAGGGACAAAGTCAGACAGTGCCGGCAAAAGCAGCACGTCGTCGAAGGTGATCGCGTCGAAAAGAATTCGCTCAGATTGAAATGGGAAGCCTGCCATGTGCGGATGTTGCACATCAGGCCATCACGCGTCAAGCGAGCGACTCGGCCGTGCGAAGGTCGTTCACTCGACTCATGCTTTATACGCACGCTTTTGACGAACGCTTTTGACGCGTGCCTTTGACGCGTGCTTTTGACGCGTGCTTTTGACGGGTGCTATCGAGCCGCAAGACGCTTGAGATTTTCATCCGTCCCCGCAAGCAGGAGCGTGTCGCTTTCCTTCAGCAACTCGTCGGGGTCTGGAAGTTTGATCTGATCAAGAAGGACATCGTGAACGCCGACGACGATCACGGAATGCTCTCGCCGCAGGTCGAGTTCGCGAAGACGCTTGCCGTTCCAGTGGTCGGGCACGGCCATTTCCTGCAGCGAAAATTCGGGCCCGAGCTGAACATAGTTGAGAATCGCCTTACCCGTAACGCGAGTCGCAAGCGCGAGCGCGGTCTCGCGCTCGGGGAAGATCGTTTCGGTGACGCCGATACGTTCCATGACGCGAGCGTGGTCCTTGCTGATCACTTTCACGTAGAGGTCGTTGACGCCAAGATCTCGAAGGGCCATTGTCGCAAGAATCGAGGCGGCGATATCGTCGCCCGTGCTGACGATGCCCGCATCAGCGCCGCGCGCGCCAAGTCGTTCGAGCACGTCGATCGAGCGTGCATCGCCTACCGCGGCCCGCGAAACGTGCGGCGCGATGCGATCGACTGCATTCTCAGACAGATCAACCACCACGACCTCGTGCCCGTTTTTGTACAGTGCGTCCGCGGCGGCGGCGCCGAAATTTCCCAGGCCGACTACGACAAAGCGTTTCATTAATACTGGTGTACCCTCAAATCGACCGATTCGCACGCGGCCCGCTATTGCGCAAAATGAAATGACCGGTGTAACTACGATCTTGAATTCACGCAACCAAAACCCCGCCGTCACCATTCTGGGTATCGACCCGGGTCTCGTCCGCACGGGCTATGGCCTGATCTCTTGCGGTACGAATTTGCGCGTGATTGACGCGGGCGTGATCAACCTCGAAAGCAAAACGCCGATCGCAGAGCGGCTGGTTGAGCTCGAGCGCGAACTCGACTCCATCTTTAGCGAACACGAAGCCTCAAGCCCTATTCAGGTCTGTGCCGTCGAACAGCTCTACGCGCACTACGGCCACCCGCGAACCGCGATCCTCATGGGACACGCACGAGGCGTCATTCTGCTGGTGGCGCAACGTCGCGGCGTGCGACTCGTCGAACTCTCCGCAAATCGTGTGAAGCAATCCCTCACCGGCCACGGCCATGCGAGCAAGTCGCAAATGCAGCACGGCGTGATGACGACGTTCGGCCTGGCTGCGATTCCTGAACCGCCCGACGTGGCCGACGCACTGGCGATCGCGCTGTGCGCTTATCGTGACGCGCTGCCGGGTGGTTCTACTTCTCGACAGTCACCCGCTCGACAATCGACTGCTCGACAATCAACTGCTCGACAATCAACTGCTCGACAATTAGGCGCGTCTCGAAGAAAGTCGCCCCCAACATGAGTACAGAATCCGTCATCGTCATCATTGTTATTGTGATCCTGATCCCGGGATTCTGGCTGATCGCGGTCTACAACCGGCTGATGAAGCTCAAGCAATACGTGAAGGACAGTTGGGCGGGGATCGACGTGGAACTCAAGCGTCGATACGACCTGATCCCGAATCTGGTCGAGGTGGTGAAGAGTTATGCTTCGCACGAAAAGGACGTGCTGACCAGGGTCGTGGAACTTCGCACCGCAGCCGTCGCGAGCACGGGCACCGCGGCAAGTCAGGCGAATGACGAACAGAAACTTCAGATGGGAATGAAGCGGCTTTTTGCCGTCGCGGAGGGTTATCCGCAGCTCAAGGCCGACGCGAACTTTCGAGAATTACAAAGCCAGCTCGCTGTGACAGAAGACCGAATCGCAGCGGCCAGGCGATTCTTCAACGGCAACGTGCGAGACATGAATCAATTGACGAAATCGTTTCCGACCAACCTTGTGGCCGGGGCGTTTGCGATTCGCACTGAAACGTATTTTGAGATCACAGATGAGGCGGAGCGTGTGGTTCCCAGAGTTGCAATATGAGTAGCACTGTTCGACTCGAAATTTTGATAAATTCTGAATGAAAGCCGCACAGGTCTGAAACCTGTGCCACCATTAGAATGTTGGTGGCAACGGTCTCCGACCGGTGCTCTGCTTCACGAGACGGCATGTCTATTTTCAAAAAAACCTGTGACAAGGCACTGGCGCGTAAAGAAACTGCCCAAATTATGATTCACTTCTTCAGCAGGAGGACGTATCCGAAAACGCCGACCGCATTGAAGAGCGTGACCACTGCGATTCCGCCAACCAGCCCGCGCAGCCGCGGCGAGCGCGAGAGCGGCATCGCCAGAATGCTTAGTACGCCAATCGCGGCACGTGCGACGATGCCCGTTTTTGCCATCACCGGACTTGCAGTCGCCAGACCCACAGGCACTGAACCGGTTGTCTTTGTCGAATCGGCGCCTGCGGCGAGGTCTGCGATCGTCGAATGCGTCGTGGAGGGCGCCTCGAAAGTTGCGTTCGCCAATCCGTCAGAATCATCAGAGGCCGCCGCGTCCTGAACCATCTCACTGGCAAGCTCGGCGGAAGCGGAGGCGTTTGCCGCGTGGTCAAGCGAGGCATCGACGACGGGCGGCAGGGTGACACCAACGTGGTCGGGCGCGGCGTGAACACCAGCCAATTTAACAGCAGGCCCATTAGATGATTGGACGGCTGCTTCGACTGTCGCCTCGACAACGGTTTCCACAGTGGTCTCCACCTGCCGATCAAGAATTGGTGCGGCCGCTTCTTCGCGCGGCGATTCGACCATCAACTTGTCAATTTCATCCACGGCGATCTGTGAAAGCAGATCGTCGGCGACGTTAGATGTATCAGAAATTTGTGGGGATTCTGCTGTGACCATACGTGTTGCTCCGCACACGAAAGGTGATCGTCGAAGGCGAGTGTGTCGCCATTTGGTTCCATCCGCCGGGGGTGAATCCTTCCACCCATTTCATCGGCCGATGGCAGCCCAAGAATAACCAGCTTGCCAGTAATGGCAAGAATTTTACGATCGCAGTCCGATAAATTCGTGCATTAAGGCCTGCTCGCATCACAAAGCAGTAGACGGAAAACTAGATTCCGAGTTGTCGACGATCGTGACAGCAGACTTTGACAGGCGGATGCGTCGCTTCTCTCTTGATTGTTTGATCAGCCGATCGAGGTGAATCACCGCCAGGCAAAGCGCGAGGTAAGGCGCAAACAGCGCGAAGCCGTGCGTGCCGGCGATAAAGGCGAGAGGTAAAAAACGGACGGTCTTCAAGGTGCGTTGAACGATACGGGTCTTGAGTTCAAACCGCTTGTTCAATCTGCGCAAATGACAGGTTCCCGGACGTTCGCCCACGAAGATGGCGAAGCTGGACGGGCGGCGCGGGCGCGCGTCGAGCTTCGGGATGCGAGGCGGTCATTTCGACGCTACACTGCGGATATGAATCCCGGCGTGCGAAAAATTCTAGGCGGCGTGATTCTGGTCTTTCTCGCCCTCGCGTTCGTCAGCCGAATGACCAATCGACCCTCGACACCTTTGGAGAAGGACCGCGTCCGTCACCCGGCCGGTCTGTCGATCATCATGCCAGCGGGATGGTTCAATGAGATGGACGTCGGCGCTGTGCCGCAGATCAGGATGTATCCGCGCGAGCAGGCAGGCCCTCAGGTGTCACTCATCGCGACGCGTTTCGCGTCCAAGCCCTCGGGTGCGACGGATTTGCCCGAGGATGAGTTTCAGGCGAAGCCCGCGCGAATGGGAAATAGGAAGGACGGCAGGATGAATGCGTGGCGCGTCGTCTTCGAGCGCGACGGCCAGTGGTATCAGGTCAGTGCCGTCACCCCGCCCGACGTGTCGATGGACGACGGCTGGCTCAGGCCTTACGCGGAATCGTTCAAGGTGGAATCGGCGGCGAGTCCTGC
>JBBQKP010000259.1:0-4325 GCA_038326995.1 Tepidisphaerales bacterium | reverse complement strand
ATGACCTGCGGCAAAAGTTGTCGAAGCGCATCTACGTTTTCGTCCATGTAGCGGATGAGGCTGTGAATTCCGTTTTCCTGCATGAACCAAGTGTATCACGAAGCGCAAAACAGAGACGACTATTAGCGGCGCAGGTCGATCGGGGTTGTCCCGGGTCTGACCCCGCCGGGCGAGAGGCCGACACGCACGCCGCTTGTGCCTTCGATCTGGTCGAAGAAGAAGCTGACGAAGCCGACGAATTGTTCGAACTTTCGATAGACCGCGACAGACGTATCGCGAGAGCCGCCCTCGGCCAGGTCGAATGACTGGTTGAACTGCGCGGAATATTTTCGGCTGATTTCGTAGTCGACGGAAAAGCTCAGGATCGTGCTGTTGATATCGCCTATGTAGCGAATTCCGGCGTAATAGCTGACGCGTGGCTCGCGCTCGACCGCAACGCCCACAGAGCCCGTCGCCAGCGAACCCGCGTCGGTGTTGAAGCTGATGTCACTCAGGACGGCGGTGGAATCGGTGGCGCGCCAAATGGAGTCGGCATAAATGTTCGACCTGGGCACGCTCGATTCGGGCATCGACTCGAAAAACAGGCCGCGGAACGAGCGCGGCGAGATAAATTCGCCCCTCGAATTTGTAGTGCTGATTTCATCGGGCTCGTTGCCGAAAAACGTGTAGCCGACATTGAGGGTAAGGAAATCGACGCTTCGCTGCCGGCCGATCTGACCGCGCTTGGTTTGCCAGGTTTGCCGCAGCACGAGATTGATCGCCGAAATATCGTTTACCGAATCTGTGGTCTCATCAATGATGAAAACATCGTTGCGATCAACGGACTGGGCGGCGACGAACGCGGTCGCTTCGGGCGTAATGATGTGCCGAAGTCTCGTCAGATCAAACAGCGAACTGCGGACCGAATCGTCGATTTTCCAGATGGTGGTCGACGCACGAACACCCGCGCCGGCGAGCAAGCGGTTCTGCGAATCGCCACTGGGCGAGTCGGTGTAGCCCGTGTATCTGCCCACGATGAACGGCGTAACGCGGACCTCGCCCAGCATGGTCGGCCAGGCGATTTCCTGCCGAAGGTCGGCCCGGCCGATGTAGTCTCCCTCGCTCACGCCCGTATATCCCGCGGATGGGATGCCGGGAAACGATTCATCGCGTGAATTGCGGCTGACGTCTTGGAAGCCCAGATCTTCCACCAGACCGCCGCGAGACTCGTTCAGCACCAAACCGCTGAGCGTGTTCGCACTGGAGAACGTGAGCTGGTCATCGAGAAACGACTGACCAGCCACGGAGTAGCCGACCTCCGGAAGTCGCTGCGTGGTGTAGTTGAAAAAATCACGGCCGACGGAGGTAAACCGAACCGACCCTTCCTGAAGCTGATCGGCCGACGTGGGCACGCCGATGAGATCGACGTTGGCGTAAAGGAAAAACGCCTCCGAGCCCTGCGTGCGTTTGATGTAAAAACTGGTTTCCTGCTGAAGCTGATTGTTGAACTGCGACTCAAAATACTCGGGAAGAAAACCGATGTCAGAGACATGTGCGGCCTGGAGCTGAAGCTGCCACGCGTCGGTCAGAAATTGCTGATGGCGAAATCTCGTTCGGCCGCGAACTTCGTTGTCCCGTTCGAACCGCGCACGGTCGCGACTGAATCGATCTTCGCCGCTGTCGAATGCGTAATAGCTCGTAAAGTCGCCGGAATAGCTCGTCGGCTGTCCGGTGGCGAGATCGATTTGGCTTCCCGAATAGCTGGCGTCGAGGCCGAAGGCAGGCCCGCGCGAGCCGAAGTAGTCAAGGCGATACGCGGCGTCGAAACCCTTGGGCGGCGCTCTGCCGATGGTCTCGAAGAGCCCGAACTGTGTTTCAACTCCCGCGCCAAATCCACGCTCGCTCGAGAACTGAAAATTTCGCAACGGTGAGCCGCGGTCGGTGGTCGAGCCCCAGACTCGAGGCAGGTAAAAGAACGGAATGCCGAAGGCTTCAGGCGCGACACCGCTGGCGACGAAGCTGGTGCGCGGCGCGGTTCGTCCGACGCCAGTGCCCGTCGCCTCGGTCTGTATGACCTGCAACTTTCGCGCGGACAATGAAAGCGTCGGCTGGGCGAAGGTGCTGGTGGAAAGCGATGCATCCTCGGCCGTGTATTTGTCTTGTGACAGCCGGCGAATCTCGCGAGCGCGAACGACGAATGGAATGCCGCGCGACGGGTCTTCGGTTTGCAGGACGGCGTCGGTGAGGATGGCCTTGTCGGATTCGAAATCGTAGGTGGCGCGTTTGGCGCGAAGCCGCTGCTCGCCGCGCTGTTTACCGTCGGCCGCGATTGCGGGCGTGAAGTTCACCCGCACGTCGCCCTCGAGGTAAACCGCCGCGATGGACTCTTCGAGTCGCACGCGGTCTTCGCCCTGTATGACTTTGTTAAGATCGGTGATGTTGGTGAAAACGACGCCGCGATCAGCCCGGAGTTCGATCAGGTCGCCGCCATTGCGACGTTGGAGCAGGAACACGTTGTCAGTGAGAATGATGATCACTTTTCCGTCCGGGCCGGTCTCGGTCGAAACAATGCCGGCCTGGAAATTGACAGGGCCAGCCAGATCACGCTTCGCCTCTGGCGTCAGCGGCAAGACGGGTGCGGGCGCGCGGGTCGGATCGCCCGCGACGGGCGAACTGCCGGGCGTAACAGCAGGAAGATTGGAAGGCGGCGGGACATTGCTCACGGCCGGCGCGACAGGCTGAGCCTGCCTCAACGCAAGCCCCTGGAGATAGGTCGCCTCGCCGCGTGCTTCGCGTTCGGTAAGAGCGCCTGCGACGAGCTGAATGTCGGGCCGAGATGCAAGCCGTACCAACAGCTCCGGGCCCTGGCGAGTGGAGTCTTTCTGCTGCGCGGTGGCATCGCCAATCAGCGCGACCTCGACTCCGAAATTGCCGTTATCCAATGGCGTGATCCAGATGACGGCCTGCTGTGCGGTAAGCGTCACATTCTCGGTCACGATGCTGACCCCGCCGCGAACGAGCACGACGCGAGACCTTCCCTCAGTCCAGCCGATCGCTTCCGTGCCGTTGATGGTGACGCGATCGCTGATCGTGACGGCAGCGTTGTCCGCAGCCGGTGCAACCTGCGCGGCCACGGGTGTGTTGAACAACAACACGAGCGACGCACACGCCGCAGCGACAGATGTGGCGAGCATTAACGCACTGCTAAAAGATTTTCCAACACCCAAGCGCGCATGCAGACTCGGACGAAACGTTGCGCTCGCTACCATTTTAGGAAATGACTCTGGCAAACCGGCTCCTTCGTCCTTGAAGCGGACGGGCTAAGCAGACGTGTGTTCGGGCCTCGCATCTCAACCTTCGCTGGAACTTGCACGGAGACATGTTCCTGGCCAGACCTCCGGCCGATCACCACGCCCGCGATCTGTGCGAACGTGTACGGACGTCGTGTATAGATGCGTGAGCGGTGCAGGTCAAAATCACGCTACTGGCGCAACGCGATAAAGGCCACGCCCTTGTCCTGCAGCACCCGCCTCCATCTCGTCCATCACATGGTCGAGCCGCGAAGCAACCGAGGAAGATCCGTCACGCTAAGCGTCTGGCTTTGCTGCTGAATCCTCGGGGCGTACGTCGCGTAAAGACTTTTCGCCTTCTCCGTCTCCTGGGCGAACAATCGCTTGAGGTCGGCCGCACTGATCGACCGATTCTGCGCGTAGTACGTCTTGGAGACCTGCCCCATCGCGTAGGTCGTCGCGAAGGTAAGTGCCGCACTGGTGGCCACGCCCGTCGCGCCGCCCAGAATTCCCCCGACCATCGATCCGCCGACGCTCTTGCCGAGCGTTCCAATCAATCCGCCGAAAAGCTTCCGCGCCAAACCTTCAATCACCTGTCCCGCCCCGCCCACGCCGATCACGCCGATGAAGTCGAGAATCTGCCGCTTGTCCAGCGAAAAGCCGTGCGCCCGGCTGATGTCATAAACCAGCTTGGTCTGAACCGGCAAGATTCCCACCGTCGCCAGAGATTGCGGCAAAAGCTCAAGCGCGGCCGCGATCACCGAATATCTTACGACCGTCTGGTTCAGCATCTCGTCGCGTGCCGCTGAACTTTCCAACGCAACTGCCGGCAAATTATCCCCCGACAATGTCGCCGCAAGAGGAGCGTCGCCCGCAGTGTTCGTCAGTTCAACCCCGGCGATCTGGTTCGCCGGTTCCATGTGCGTCGTCCGCATGCTCTCGTCAAGCCGCAGCTTGCCACGCAGATAATCCAGGAACAACTGCTCCTCGGGCGACGAGACTCCGTCCGCGTTGCACACCGTCACCGCCATCTCAAACGTCTGCTCCTTCGTCGCG
>JBBQKP010000258.1:0-4326 GCA_038326995.1 Tepidisphaerales bacterium | reverse complement strand
GACGGCACTGACCTCGTAGTTGGCCGGGGGCACGTCGTTTAGCGCATCGATCTCACGGTACGAGCGGTCGCGCCAAACGCGCTCGATGGTCAGCGTCTTGGCCTCGGTGCCGTCGATGAGCTTTGAGGTCGGCTTCAATGTCCAGACGAGGCGTGTGCCCTCGACGAGCGGCTTGGGCGACTTTTGCGTGTCGTCTGCGTAGGGCATAAAGAGAACAGGAGTCGTGAAGCCGAACCAGTGCGTGGCATTGTTGACGTCGGGATTTAGCGCGCCAGGCTTGGGCCCGGTGATTCGCCAGACGAAGTTCTGAACGATGCCTTCCGTGCCGTTGCGTGTGCCCTGGACTGGGTTGACCGGGTCGAGGTCGGCGAAGTAGTTTTTGCCTTCGAACGAGAACGTCATCGTCGCGCGTGGCGGATAGAACAGTCCTTGCGGAAGCTTGAGCTTGAACGTGCCGTCGGGGGCGATGGGCGGGTAGAGGTTGCTGCCCTCGCCGACGGCCGTAAGGCTTGGCAACGTGACCTTAAATTTCGCACCGGAAGCCTTGATCGGCGACCCGTCGGCGTTGGTGATTCGACCCGTGAAAAGCCGGACTGTGCGACCGCGGGTACGGCAGCAGCGCCTGCCGCAGAGTCCGCCGTGTCGTCACAGCCGGTTGACAAGGCAAGGGCCGCGATGAGCAACACTTGCAGACAACGTGAAGAAGGAAACATCATAAGGCTTACTTTCTTCGGTCGAATTGATGAACGTTCGCTTGCCGGATTCAAACCGCTCTAATCACTGTCAAATGCAACCTCCAACCCGTGCCTTACCATTTCTTCTAACTACGCGGCAGGTGCTTCCGCTGGATAGCGTCCATATCTTCCGTCTGTTCGCACTCGACGGCTTCGTTCTCGTAACAAAAGACCGCGGCGTCACCTCTTCGGACGCGCTCGTACGTTTCAGCCGATAGCTTCATATTCTAAATGTGATCGAGCGAGCGACCGATCAGCGGGGCGACGAAGTCCCAGTGAGCGTAGAAGACCCGTGCGTAATAGCCGTCATCGTGTGCGAAGCAGAGAAGGCCGTTGTCGAGGTCCGGCACCTTGATCTTTCCGCCCAGTGGACGCGCGGTGTGCCCGAAGAACACCAGTGCGGCGATTGCGGGGTCGGACAAACCGGCAAGCTTGGTTCACCGGCCGAAGTCGGCCCAGCAGAAGTCGCCGTAGTTGATGATGTCATCCGCGGTCAACTCTTCCAGCTTGGCCGCGGGCGCGAAATCAAAACGGCTCTTGCCGTCGAGCGACGCATCATTGAACTCGTGACGGAGCATGACGACGCCCCCGGCGGAAGAAAAGTCCGGAACAAAGTCGCGAAACTCGATGCCCGACGCGATGATGCGATTGCACGCGGGCTTATGCCAAAAGTAGAGGCAGTCACGCCTTAAGAATGACCTCACGCAATTTCGATCAGTACCCGAGCCAGCAGCGTGCTGACTCTTGAAGTGTGACAAGCTTAACCAACCACTCGGTCATCTGCATCGGCAGATTTTCCGTCGACAATCGCCGCTGCCGAGTTGCCGCACTCCGGGCATTGCAAGGGCGTAGTGCGGCGGTGTCGTGTTCGCTAAGATGTGAAACGCGTCGCTGCCGATGCGTTCCATGCCCGGGTCGATCGGATGAGCACACAGACCCTAAGGCCGCCAGAGTCACAGACAACTCGCCGTCACGAACAGCGACAGGCATACCGCCTCGGTAACACTTCAGCCGTTTGTAGAAGCACTCGAAGCACTCGAAGATCTCGCTGTCTCCTGAAATTCATCGCACGCATGCGACGACTCGTCGATGCTGCGACCGCGCCGCGTTTCAGGCCCGTCCGGCAGGACATCTTTCTTCTGATTTTCTGTAAAAGCCTTCTAATGGTGAAGTAACAAAATATCCTTTCGGACGGGCCTGAAGCGAATTCGCATCCTGAACTCTTTACGGCAATTCGCATAAATCGCTGACTGACGTGCGCGGCTCGTTTAATTCCGTCTGCATTCGGATAAAGTATTACGTTGTGTGATCGCTGCAAAACGACTACCCGATCAAATCATCCAACGCCGCCGGCAACTCCGCGAAGTCGAACATGAAACCCTCGGCCAGCAATCGCGTTGGCACAACGTATCGTCCATACAGCGCCAGTTCGGGGTCTGTACGTAAGACCAGCGGCGCGCCGATTCTCACCATCCACTCCAGCGCCGGTAGGCCGATGGGCATGCCTGTTGCCTTGCGGAGTTCGCGCATGAATGCGACTTGAGATAGCGGATTCGGGGCCGACGCGATGTACGGGCCGGTCATCTTGGTGTCGCTAAGCCCGCGCTCGAAGATGCGGTTCATGTCCGACTCATGAATCCAGCTCATGCCTTGTTTTCCCGAGCCTACTCTGCCGCCCAGCCCCATGCGTGTGACACTGCGCAGCCGACTCAACGCACCGCCGCCCGCGCCGCGGTCTTTGCCAATGACGAAGCTCGTGCGCAGCACAACGCCGCGTTGTTGTGGCAATTTGCTCGTCGCAAATGCTTCTTCCCACGCGCGGCCGACGGTCGGCGCCAAGCCCGTTCCGAACGGCGACTCTTCGTCACACACCACGCTCGGCGGGTCGCCGTAAATGTGGGCGGTGCTCAGCTGCACCCACACCGGTGGGGGAGATTTAATTTCCCGCATCGCCGCACCCAGCACACGCGTCGCTTCGATGCGTGATCGAAGAATCTCGTCCTGATGATCCGGCGTTTTGATGCAGTCCACCGTCCGCCCGGCCAGGTTCACCACGCCCGCAGCCCCGTCCAGCTCGGCCGTCCAATCGCCTGGGGTTCGCGCGTCCCAAATGACGTGCGTCCAGTTCGCTTTCACGTGTGGAATTAACTGCTGACGCGACAACACCACAACGTCATACCCAAGCCCCACCAAATGCGTCGCCAACGACGTGCCCAAAAACCCGCTCCCCCCGGCGATCACCACACATCCTTTGCTTTAAAAGCCAGTGTTCTGGTTTGCATTCATGCGACATATTTTGCATGTATTGTGATAAGCAACAATCGCCCCACGCGTATTTTCAATTTATTCAAAAGATAGTTTACTAGTTTGGGATTTGTCCTGCTTACTCGCAATTTAAATAAATCTCCCGACGCGCCCGCCTTACCTCCCGATCGTCCGCAGCCACGACAACGCCAGCGGCATGCACTGAGACAAGTGTGCATCATCTGGCGAAAGCCCCACGCCGTGGCGTCCTTTGTCAAAAAAATGGGCCTCCACCGGACCGTCTTCAATCGGGTGAAATAAGAATGTCGCAGGCGTGCTGGGCGTGACCAACAGGTGCGTGCTCATCGACGCCGCCTTCAATTCTCCATAGTTTTCGCCCAGCAAGCTATTTCGCGATCCCGTTTTTGCGAACGGCGGCTGCAGCGTGATCACCGGGTACGCCCGCACGTTCGCGTTCGGCCGCGACGACTCGCGATCGATCGGGTCGGCGGCCCTTGGCATTGACCGGCGAAGGCTGATGGCGAAGGTCCTCAACCTCACCGACGCAGGAAGAACCGAGGCTCGCAGGGATCAGAAACCAGGGATTGGCGAGTCTGGCAGAGCAGCATGTGACGTTACAAATAACGAAAGAGACTGCTGAACTCGTTGAGTGCGTGCGATGCTGTGGAATGAGGGCGGCAGCAGTGCCGCCCTCTATTCAGATTTCGGAAAATAGTGAACAATTAGTCGGCCTTAGTCGGCCTTCGTCGGGGCGGCTTTAAGGGCTTTTGAAGCGAACGCGTGCTTGCGTTCGGACTTTTTCTTGCGGAGTCCTGCACTCTTGCGTGCGGTGCCGGTGGGGGCCTTGGTGGAGGTCACGAGTTCAAGTTGAACCAATGAACTCGCATCGCCGATGCGCCACTGCGGGAGCTTGATGATGCGGGTGTAACCGCCCGGACGATTGACGAACAGCGGCGCGACTTCGTCGAACAGTTTCTCGACGACCGAGCGCGAGCCCTTGCCCTTTACGATGAAGTCCTGGTTCTCATCGACCAGGCGGCGGTCGTTGATGAGGGAGATCACCTTGCGGCGTGAATTGAGCTTGACGAGCTTACCGGCCTCGTCGGCGGCGGCACTGACGCCACGACGCGCCGCGGTGATGACCTTCTCGACAAAGCCCTGGATTTCCTTGGCCTTGGGTAGAGTGGTCTTAATCGCGCCGTGCTCGATGAGGCTCTGGGCCATGTTTCGGCGAAGGGCGGTACGGTGCTCGGTGTCTCGGCTGAGTTGACGGCCTCGAACTCTATGTCGCATGGGATACCTGTTCTTTCGGGACTTCGGTCTATTC